>CAVWTZ010000068.1:0-9146 GCA_963757485.1 uncultured beta proteobacterium | reverse complement strand
AATAAGTTGAGCGGAGATTTTACACCGACAGCCGTGCAGGGCAAGAAGAAACTGGTTGGAGGACCTTAAATGGCGTGAGCGAAACGGTCGATTCCAGATTCAAAATCCCAGATTTACCCATGGCAGTATCGATCAGATAGTTGGTCGAGTAGGCGAAGTAGGCTATTCCTCCGGTTGCGGCAGCGCCGCGCAAAATATCGCTCAGTGATCCGCATTCGCGCTGGACTGCCGCAACCGGAGGAATAGCCTACTTCGCCTACTCGACCAACTATCTGATCGATACTGCCCATGGGGTAATCCTTGATGTGGAAGCCACGCCAGCACGTCGCACTGAAGAGGTTGAGTCAACCAAGCTGATGGTCGATCGTGTTGAGGAACGTTTCGACATTAAACCGGAACGTCTCATCGCAGATACGGCATATGGCTCAGCACCCATGTTGGGCTGGATGGTCGAAGAGAAGGCCATCGAGCCGCATATTCCGGTGTGGGACAAGACGGAACGCAAGGACGGGACTTTTGAGCGAGACGATTTCAAATGGAACGAAGCGGCTGACGAATATCGCTGTCCCGCCGGCAACGCACTTCGTAGTGAATGGCGCCCGTTCAAGAACCCGCGTAAGCATGTTACCAACGCTGACACGATCATCTATCGTTCAAGTCAGCGTGATTGCGCTACCTGCCCGATGAAAGCCCAGTGCTGCCCGAATACAGCGGTTCGCAATATAGCCCGCAGCCTCCATGAGAAGGCTCGCGATGTTGCCCGGCAAATTGCCACGACACCGGAGTATCAAAGATCACGCTGTGAACGCAAGAAGGTCGAGATGCTCTTTGCGCATCTCAAGTCCATTCTTAAACTGGATCGCTTACGACTACGCGGACTGAGCGGCGCCGCTGACGAATTCACGCTCGCGGCTACAGTTCAGAATTTGCGCCGCATGGCCAAGCTGCTCGCGCAGGGACCGCCAATCGACAGGATAGGTGCGCCTGCTTGAAGCAAAAACCATCCGATCAACCTACAAACTGGGTATCAGAACCCAGTTGAAGAACCCGAAAGGGTAATAACGTTCTCACCTCACGAAATTCCAGAACACCACGACGGTTTTAACAACGAGTTTTTCAACAGAATCGGGCGGGCAATCGCTATCAGCGGCAGTCGGGAAAGTACCGGAGAAACATTCGGATATTCAGCGCGGCATGCCGTTTTTTGCACCCATAGCCCGCTGTCGAGAATCACGGTGCAGTCGATGCTTTCGGCTTCCGGCCCGGTGCTGAGGGCGGCGTGATCCCCGACAGTCTGCAGCGTATTCCTATGATTTTCTCGCCATCCTGGAACCGGGTCGAGTGATAAGCCACGACCTCGCCTTTGGCGGCGAGTTCTGTCAAATAGTGGCGTGTTTTGGAAAGAGAAAGACCGGCAGCTTCCGCGATCTCGGCATCAAGTCTCTCACCGTTCTTTTTCAGGTATTGCAGGATTTGATCCATTTGCTTGACGTTTATATATTTAGGTTAAAAAAGCGGCTTATCACTGGCTGAGAAGTTTCTGGCTATTTTCTTCCATATGCCAGCACGGTCCTTATGTCAGACCGGCCCAGCAGGCAATTGCCAATGCGGTCGCTGCCAGAATTGCCAAGCCGGTCATCACCAGGCTGCCTATCATATTATTGTGTTTGTCAACTTCAGTCATCTCGCTCATCTTTAATCTCCTTGAAGAAAAAAATGTTACCCCCGGGCGGCCGGGGCGAGCATGTGACTGTAGGATTTGGATTTGGTTCCATAATCAGATGCAGCATTGCAAGTCCCTGAATACCAGGGCCAAGAGGATAGCCGCGGGATATCGCTTCAATCCAGAGCGGGACGAAGGCCTGCGGCGATCTGGTAGGAGCGCAGCCGGGCGGAATGATCGAAGATTTGCGAGGTGATCATCAATTCGTCCGCGCCGGTCCGTTCGATGAATTCCTGCAACGAGCGCTTTACGGTATCGGGCGACCCGATCGCCGCGCAGGACAGCACCTCGTCGAGCATGTCGCGGAAATGCGCCGGGATCGTGTCCGGATACCCCTGCACCGGCGGCTGCAGGCGTTTTGGGTAGCCGCTGCGCAGGTTGACGAATGCCTGCTGCATAGAGGTAGCGAGAAACTGCCCTTCCTCATCCGTATCCGCCGCAAAGATGTTGTAGCCGAGCATCACGTACGGTTTTTCCAGTTGAGCGGACGGCTTGAAGGTGGAGCGATACAGCGCGATCGCCTGCATCATCTGTTCCGGCGCAAAATGCGACGCGAATGCGTAAGGCAGGCCGAGCGCCGCTGCGACTTGCGCGCCGAACAGACTCGAACCGAGTATCCATATCGGCACATGCAGCCCCGCGCCCGGCACCGCGCGAACCGCATCGCGTTTGGCCGCGGAAAAGTAATCCATCAGTTCGACGACATCCTGCGGAAACTGGTTGGGATTGGAGGCGAGGTTCCGCCGCAAGGCGCGCGCGGTGAGCTGGTCCGAGCCCGGCGCGCGCCCCAGACCCAGATCGATGCGCCCGGGATACAGCGACTCCAGCGTGCCGAACTGTTCGGCAATCACCAGCGGCGCATGGTTGGGCAACATGATGCCGCCGGCACCCACGCGGATGGTGGACGTGCCGCCGGCCACATACCCGATCAGCACCGCGGTCGCCGCGCTGGCGATGCCCGGCATGCCATGATGCTCGGCCAGCCAGTAGCGCCGGTAGCCCCACCGCTCCGCGTGCCGGGCAAGGTCTAGCGTGTTGCGAAACGACTGCGCAGCATCGCTGCCTTCGTTGATCGGTGCCAGGTCAAGGATGGAAAAGGGGATCATCTGATTCGCTTGCGGGCGATCAGCCCGGAGTCATGTTTGCTGACAGTGTACCAAATGCAGCCCGTCGCGATGACCGGCAAGATTGTTCGGTCTGTTAGGGCAGCAGATCGCGCAATGATGGTCAAACATGTTCAGTTCATATTCTGCTACGCTTGCTGCCGTTTGAAATGCATGCCTTCGACATGCAATATCGCATCAATTTCGGCGTGTCGGGCCAAGAATTCCTTGCCTGCCCCTCCGGCAAGCCGGAGTCCTGGTTGCAGGCAGCGCGACGGATACATTTTGTTTCAATTTTTATGACAGGGAGGCTGGTGATGAGAGCGGGATTTATCGGACTCGGGCAGATGGGCGCGGGCATGGCTGCACGCCTTCGCGAGGCAGGGTATGACCTCGCCGTGTACAACCGTAGCGTGCAACGCATGCAGCCGCTGGTTGCACGGGGGGCGAAAGCGGCAAGGAACATTGCCGGAGCATGCGATGCCGACGTGGTCTTTACAATGCTGGCCGACGATGCGGCGCTGGAGGATGTGGTGCTGGGCCCGGACGGTATGCTGGCGCACCTGAAGCCGGGCGCGATCCACGTTTCATGCAGCACGGTCAGCGTCGCGCTGTCGGCACGCCTTGGCCGCGAGCATGAACAAAGGCAGCAGGGCTATATTGCCGCCCCGGTATTCGGCCGTCCGGATGCCGCCGCAGCCGGCAAACTTTTCGTGGTTGCAGCCGGCAAACGTGATCTGATCGACAGGGTGCAGCCGCTGTTTGATGTGATGGGCCAGCGGACTTTCATCGTGTCCGATGATCCCGAAAAAGCCAACCTGGTCAAGCTGAGCGGAAATTTCATGATCGCCACGGTGATCGAGTCGCTGGGGGAATCAATGGCGCTCGCGGAAAAAGGCGGCGTGGACCGGCATCTGTTTCTCGACCTGCTGACCTCCACGCTGTTCAACGCGCCGGTGTACAGGAATTACGGCGCGATGATTGCCGACAGGCATTTCGAGCCCGCCGGATTTGCCGCCCACCTGGGGCAGAAGGACATGCGGCTGGCGCTGGCAGCGGCTGAAGAATTGAAGGTGCCGCTGCCTTTTGCCGGCGTGCTGCGGGATCGCTATCTGGAGCTGGCCGCACAGGGCGGCGAACACCTGGACTGGTCGGCGATAGGGAGCCTTGCGGCAAAGAATGCAGCACTCATTTCGTGACAATCGCCGCTCCCGCGGCAGATGATCGCCTCCTGACATAAAGAATTTCGAACTTGCATAAACACTGATGCACTCTGTTCATACGCGCGAACGCTGGCTGCTCCCGCTCGGCCTGTTCGTCCTTTCCGTCACATGGGGATACACGTGGGTGCTGGCCAAACTGGCGCTGAGCTATGCGCCGCCGTTTGCGTTCGCGGCGGAGCGCTGTGTCGGCGCCGCGCTGGCCTTGTTTGTCGTGCTCAAGCTGATGGGCAAGCCGGTCAAGCTGGTTGCGCCCGGCGCCACGCTCGCGATCGCTTTGGCGCAGGTCACGGGCTTCATGACATTCCAGACGTGGGCGCTGGTGGAAGGCGGACCCGGCAAGACTGCGGTGCTGATCTTCACGATGCCGGTCTGGACCCTGCTGCTCGCCGGGCCGATGCTGGGTGAACGGATCCGCGGCACGCAGTGGGTGGCCGCCGTCAGCACGATTACCGGCCTGCTGCTGATCATCGCGCCATGGAACATGTACACCTCGCTGTTCAGCAAATTCCTCGGCGTGATGGCTGCGTTGAGCTGGGCCGTCGGCACCGTGCTCGTCAAGCGCCTGCGCGCGCAACAAAAAGTCGACCTGCTCGCGCTGACCAGCTGGCAGATGCTGATCGGCGCGGCGCCGATTGTGCTGCTCGCGGTAATCGTCCCGGAACATCCAACCGACTGGACCGCGGCCTATATCGCCATCCTTGCGTTCATGTCGGTGATCAGTACCGCGCTGTGCTGGTGGCTGTGGATCACGCTGCTTGATCGTGTGCCTGCATGGGAAGCCAGCCTTTCCGTGCTCGGCACGCCGGTGGTTGCGATCGTTTCCTCGCGGCTGATGCTCGGAGAACAGTTCAAGTTCAGCGAGCTGGCCGGCATCCTGCTGATAGCCTTTGGCCTGACAATGCTGTCGCTGATCGGCTGGGTGGCCAGCCGGCGGGGTGCGGGAAAATGAAGCGGTCGCCGCGAAATGGATGGGATCGTCAAGCACAGTAGACCCGGCGGAAATATAATTCGGGCGTGGAGAGTGTCGTGATTCACTTACAATCGTAGACCGCTAATGAAACGATATCTTGAAATTCTGATGACTGCACCCGACAGCATCAACTTTGAAACCACGATGGGCGTGATCGATGCAAACTACGACTTCACCCCCAGCGCATTCCGCAACGGGGAAATGCAGAACGAAGCCGGGCAGAGCAACGGTTCCTGCAAAATCTTCTCTTTTGCCCGGTTGAACCGGCTGACACCGCAGCAGACGCTGCATTGCTTCGGCAGCTATTATCGCGACGATGTGCTCGAACATCCGCAGGGCAGTGACCACCAGAACATCCGCAATGTCATCAGGACCGGCTGGGATGGGATCGTGTTCAAAGGCAATGCGCTGACGCTGAAGAAGGGGTAGGCGGATACATGTACCGTGAAATCCTGAAATTCTGGTTCGAAGAAATCGAACCGTCGCAATGGTGGAAAAAGGATGAAAATCTGGACCGGTTGATTGCCGGGCGGTTTTCGGATATTCATCGCCGTGCAACGCTTTGCGAGCTGTTCGCGTGGCGAGCGGAGGCACACGGCAGGCTCGCGGAGGTGATCGTGCTCGATCAATTTTCGCGTAACATGTTCAGGAATTCTCCGCTGTCATTTGCCCATGATTCCCTGGCGCTTGCGCTGGCACAGGAAGCCATTTCAGCCGGCGCAGACAAATCATTGAGTCAGGCCGAGCGCGGCTTTCTCTACATGCCATTCATGCACAGCGAGTCGCTGCAAATTCATGAGATCGCCACCGGCTTGTTCCGGAACAACGGCAACCAGAACAGCTTCGATTTCGAATTGAAACACAAGGCGATCATAGCAAGGTTCGGCCGCTATCCGCACCGGAACAGCATCCTGGGCAGGAAATCCACCGACGAGGAAATCGAGTATCTGAAGCAACCGGGTTCGGGGTTTTGACGGACACCAGCGCAGGATTGAACGTCTTGCACGGTGCGGCATACCGCGAAGGCTATACTGGCATCGCGCGGCTTTCTCCTTGTTGTGCATGTATGCCGAATCGAAGCTCGAGTAAAATGCGCAGACTTTTTCCGCGCACTTTTCAAACTCGCCTTGATCCCCGCCTCTCACACTTCCATGCGTATCTCCCACCTTCGCCAACGCCTGCATGATCTCGGTGCCAAGCCGTGCCACGAAGACAGGCTGCTGCGCGGCTGGTCCCAGGTCGGCTCATACGACAAGAAGCACAGTCCCGCAAAGACTTTTTTTCCGCTTGCACTGCGCGACGCGTTGCCCGCCATCGAGGCGGAATTGCATGGGCTGGCGCGCCTATGCAGCGAGCATCCTGCCGGCGAAGGCGTCGCGCGTCTGCTGGTGGAACTGCATGACGGCCAGAGGGTGGAGAGCGTGCTGTTGCCGCGTGGCGGCCTGTGCGTATCGACGCAGGTGGGTTGTGCCGTGGGGTGCGTGTTCTGCATGAGCGGCCGCGACGGCCTGCAACGCCAGCTCGGCAGCGCCGAGATCGTCGCCCAGGTGGTGCTGGCGCGCCGTCGCCGCGCGGTGAGCAAGGTGGTTTTCATGGGCATGGGCGAGCCGGCCCACAATCTCGACAATGTCATCGAGGCGATCCAGTTGCTGGGCACACAGGGCAATGTCGGCCACAAAAACCTGGTGTTCTCCACGGTCGGGGACCTGCGCGTGTTCGAGCGACTGGCGAGGGATACTGTGAAATCGGGGGAAAAAGTCAAACCGGCGCTCGCGCTTTCGCTGCACACTACCGATGCGTCCCTGCGCGCCAAGCTGCTGCCGCGTGCACCGCAGATCGGGATCGAAGAGTTGGTGCAACACGCCGAGGGGTATGCGCGCGCCACCGGCTATCCGGTGCAATATCAATGGACCTTGCTCGAGGGTGTCAACGACAGCGACGCCGAACTTGAGCGCATCATCCGGCTGCTCGCCGGAAAATATGCGGTGATGAACTTCATTCCGTTCAACGCGGTGGATGGACTGAACTACCGGCGCCCAGCAGCCGAACGGACAGCATTCATCGTGCACACCCTGAATCGACAGGGCATCCTCGCCCGGATACGCAATTCGGCGGGCCAGGACATCGAGGGGGCGTGCGGCCAGTTGCGCGCGCGGGCGGCAAATAAAAATGCGAGCCACGCAGGTTAGCCCGGACAATCCGGAAGATACAAAAAAAGCCTGAATGTCTGCCGTGCGGTTTAGCATTAGCGCGCCGAACTCGATATAGTGATCACCGTATTCGATTTCCCGGGCGGCGCAGATGGATATAGTGTATGGGTATGTGTTTGATCATTGGATGACGATCCACGGCCTGGCCGTGATGCTGGGCTTGGCCGCCTACGTCACCACTTCGCATACCCTGCACCTGCGCCGTCATCCTTCTGCCGCGATCGTCTGGGTCGTTTTCCTGATTGCGCTGCCATATGCGGCACTGCCGCTTTACCTGATCTTCGGGATACGCAAGGTGAAGAGCTTCAGGTCATCGGCCGGCGGCTTCGAATCTGCAGCACAATATTGCGGCCCGGTTTCTGTTCGTGAGCGAACCCGGCAGCTTGCGGCGGTCATGTCGATGCCGGCCGCTTCATCCTACCGTCAGCTGAACATACACCAGGACGGGACACGAGCCCTGCAGGCATTGCGCAACATGTTGGAGGCGGCGGAACGCAGCATCGACCTGTGCACGTTCATTTTCGCGCGGGACAAGCTGGGCGACGAGATCGCCGCGCTGCTGATGCGGCGCGCCCGCGACGGGATACGGGTGAGATTGTTGGTTGACGGTGTCGGCGCCTACATGGGCAAGCGCACCCATTACAAAAGCATGTCGGCAGCAGGCGTGCAGGTCGCGCTGTTTGTCCCTCCTTTGCGTTCTCCGCTGCAGGGCCGCACCAACCTGCGCAATCACCGCAAGATGGTGATCGCAGACAGCGAGTGGCTCTGGTGCGGCGGCAGAAATCTTGCGTCCGAATATTTCGAGGGTGACACGGCGTCTTCCCGCGCCAGCATACCCTGGGTGGACTTGAGCTTTGATCTGCATGGCATCCTGGCCCGGCAGGCCGAGCAGCAATTCGAGCAGGATTGGGCTTTCGCAACCCGGAGTATCATGCCGGGGCCGTTCCCTTCTGCCGGTCCAGACCTGCAGGCCGATGCTGCGATTGGGCAGCTGATTGCGAGCGGACCGGACCAGATCGACGATACGCTCTACACTTTGCTGGTTTCGGGCTTCTTCCTGTCGGGCAAGCGCATCATGGCGGTCACTCCCTATTTTGTGCCCAACTCGACGCTGCTGATGTCGCTGACATTGGCCGCCCGCCGCGGCGTCGCGGTCGATCTGCTGTTGCCCGCAAGATCGAACCATCGCCTCGCCGACCTGGCACGGCACCGCGCACTTCGGGAACTGACTTCGGCGGGCGGCCGCGTCTGGCTTTTGCCGAACATGATCCACGCCAAGGCGGTGGTGATCGATGACGGGCTCGCGCTCGCAGGTTCGGCGAACCTGGATGAACGCAGCCTGTTCCTGAACTATGAATTGATGCTGTCGTTCTATGAGCCGTCCGATGTCGAGCGTTTCGCCGCATGGATCGAAGGACAGCGCAAATCGGCTGCCCCCTATCGTGCGAAGACAGCGGGATTGTGGCGCGAGATTGCGGAAGGCATGCTGTTATGGCTCGCTTTTCAGTTATGAGTTCTTCGTGTGCCAGCGCACAGACCCTTCATGTTCGCAAGCCTATTCTTCATCCTCGAAGCCCCCGGTTCGGCCCAGCGCACAGCAAAAATTGGACGCGGCGCACAGGGCACTTCCAAACCACTATAAGGAGATCAACATGAACAAAAAAGCAATTATTTCCACGATGATCGCAATGTCCCTGGCGTCGGGATTTGCCTTCGCCGATGGCAACGGAGATCAGCACGATCGCGGTGGCGACCAACATGACCGGGGCGGTGATCGACATGACCGCGGCGGTGATCGACATGACCGCGGCGGTGATCGACATTCGCAACGTCAGGAACGCGGCGCCGGCCCTCATGGATACCACAATGGAGACCGGCTTCCCGCCTCGGAACGCTCCAGGCGGCACGTGGTCAACA
>CAVWTZ010000067.1:0-42053 GCA_963757485.1 uncultured beta proteobacterium | reverse complement strand
CACGAAGCGCATTGCGCCGGAGGGCTGCAACGCCTGGCAAACCATTTCTGCCAACCGTTTGCTTGCGCCCATTACATTGGTCGGATTGATCGCCTTGTCGGTGGAGATCATCACAAATTTGCCGACACCATGCTGCTGCGCCGCAAGCGCTACCGTCCAGGTACCCAGCACATTGTTGCGTATCGCCTGCCAGGCATTGTTTTGCTCCATCAGCGGCACGTGCTTGTAGGCTGCCGCATGAAACAACACGCTGGGCTGGTGCTGTCGCATGGCTTCATCCACCCTTGCAGCATCGCGCACATCACCGATCAGACATAGGATGTTCAGCGCGGGAAAAGTCTGTTTCAGTTCCTGTTCGATGGTATACAGGGCAAATTCATTCAGTTCGAATAACACCAGGTTTGCGGGTGAAAAACGCGCGATCTGTCTGCACATTTCTGCGCCTATCGATCCACCCGCCCCGGTCACCATGATTACCTTGCCATTCATCAAACCAAACAATCCGGCATCATCCAATATTACCGGATCGCGGCCCAGCAAATCGTCAAGCTTACCGCACGCAGCTGCGACACCGCCACCTTGCCGCTCATCAAGTCATCAAACGAAGGGACGGTGAGCGCTTTAACATGTGCCGCAGTACACAGATCTATCGCACGTTTGCGCTGCCGGTGCGAACTGGACGGCATGGCGATGACTACCTGTCCAACACCCAGTTTCCAGACCCATTCCGGCAAATCGTCCAGCTTGCCCAGTATGCGGATTCCGTTCAGCATGCGCCCGTGCTTGTCGATTTCATCATCGAGAAATCCGACCAGCCGCCAGTCGCTGCTTGCAACCAGCTCCTTGGCCAGGCTTGCTGCAGCATCTCCGGCACCCAACACCAGCACAGGTTCGCCATGCAACTTGAAGTCGCCGTACAGGCCATGCTCTTTCCACATCCGGTAAACAAAACGGCTGCCACCCATCATCAGGATCAGCAACAGCGGATCGATGATCATCACAGAACGAGGAATCACCAAATCCAGACGCAACATCAGGAACATCAGCGGTATGGCCGCCGCCGCCAATCACAGCGAGAAAAATGCGGCGCAGGTCGGCGGTGCTGGCATAACGCCAAATCCCACGATACAAATCAAATCGCCAAAAAATGAACAACTGCAGAAGCACTACCCAATACAGGGTTTGTTGCAGTTCCGCCGCAAAGTCGGGTGGCAATTCAAAATTGAAACGTAACAGATAGGCAAAGCTCCATGCCAATGCAGCGGCAATTCCATCGTGCAGCACAGCCAAAGTGGTGCGGATATTGGATTTAAACTTCGGGAGCACTGTTATTTACCACTTCATGTTGACGCCAGCGTCGATCAACCCAGGTTGCCAATCCCAGATAAATTACTCCCCAGCATGCCAGCAAACTTCCCTGTCCCTGTGCATCCAGGCGGATTCCCCATAATGCAGACCCACCGGCCAGCAGCATTAGCGCATATTCGATTAACGCAGTATTGCGATGCCCCCAACCCATTTGTATCAGCCTTTGGTAATAATGGTCGCGGTGCGCTTGCAACAGATCTTCCCTGCGCATAGCCCGCTTTAGCAGCGTCGCGGTTGCGTCAGTGACGAATGGCGAGAACACCAGGATTGGAAACCAGAAGGGCCAATATCCCTGTTGCCAACCCCATACGCCGAGTGCCGCAGCGAGAAATCCGAGCGGTATGGAACCCGAGTCGCCCATGAACACCGTGGCTGGATGGAAGTTGTGGTAAAGAAATCCCAGTGCAGCAGCGCCAATGGTGAAATTCATCATCGCAAAGGCTTCATTTCCGTGTGTTAATCCTGCGATTCCATAGAAGCTGAATCCGAACAGTGCCATGCCGCCAGCCAGTCCGTCTGATCCGTCCATGAAGTTGAACAGGTTAGTCATCCAAACGATGAACAACAATGCCGGCAACAACCATATCCACTGGACTCCCGCCCCTGCCAACACGATCATCGCTGCGACAAAGTGGCCCAACAATCTGACTTTGACAGGCAAGCTGCGCACATCGTCAACCAATGACAACAAAAACAAACCCAACACAGGCAACACGATCCACCATGCCCAGAAGTGAAACAGCAATATCCAGCCGGACAAGATTCCCGCCATGATCGCAACGCCGCCAACCCGGGGTATCGGCTCGGTATGCAATGAACGGTCGTTGGGAATGTCTTGTATCATTCCGCGCTTGTTCAGAGTAAGGAGCAAAGTCAGCATCATAGTGACAAACGCGGCAATGATAGGCGGGTAATGGGTCATGCGATTTACCGAAGTTTTGAGTGGTGCATTTTAGCAGCTTATGCAGTATTCACCTTTGACGTCGTGGCTGCTAACGCCAGACACTGCAAATAGACCTGTTGCGGATTGATGTCTTGCTGGCACGGCGGAACTTCCTTGTCGGTTTGTAACCTTGGACAATCACGCCTGAAACACGGCGAACAATATATACCACTGGTAATGTGCATGCATGACTTGCCCAAGATTCCGCTGTAACCCGGATCAGTCGGTCCATGAAGCATGACACCGGGCACGTCAAGCGCTGCTGCCAGGTGCCCGATGCCGCTTTCCACACTGACGAATGCGAAAGCATGCAGCAAAACACCCATCAGCTCGGTTAGCGATAACATCGGCAGTACCAGCACGTGTTCACCTCCTGCCGCCTGCAAACGGTTGGCGCGTTGGTGTTCAACTTCATTTCCCCACGGTACCAGACAGCGCCAACCTCGTTGCGAAAACTCGCGGATCAACGCTATCCATGAAGATTCTGGCCAGTGTTTGCTATTCCACGTAGTACCGTGCAACAACACTATATAGGGCAGATCGGTCATTGTTTTGAGAACGCCTGATAATTTTCCTTGCAGTTGTTCTCGTCGGAAATTATCAAGGCCAAAATCGGCAGGCTGGGTTATATCGGCTGCAAAAAGTTGCTCAACCAATTGCCGATTCTTTTCTATGACATGCAACCCATCTGCAATGTGAGCGGTCTTTTGATAGAGCCGTGCAGCGATCGATTCCCTGGCGGAACCTGCATCAAAGCCAAACACGGCAACACCCGCCAGGTGCGATAGTATTGCACTTTTGAGCAGCCCTTGCGCGTCCAGAACAATATCGTAATTTTCTGCTTGCAGCTTGCTCCGCAGCTTGCTCAGCAAGACCGGTATTTTCCACCAGACTTTTTTATATGCGCGCAACGGTACTGTAATTACCTTGTCGACCGCCGAGTGCCAACCTGCTGCCTCGGCAAAGGCAGGCTCCACCAACCAGTGAATTTCCGCATTTGGAAATCGGCGGCGTAAATCACTGACAGCGGGAAACATGTGGAGAATGTCGCCTAACGACGATAATCTGACAACAAGAATCTTCATTATGGATACCTGTGCACTACCTAACACTTTTTGTCGTATCGCAACCAATTTGCCAGTTCCATTCTAGTTGCCGCAAGACATAACAACAAATGTTTTTCTTGAGTAGCACTGACAACAACACTACTATTCATAACCTTTTTCAGTCTTGCGAATCCTACAGATGATTTACCTCTATACCTTCGCACTATGGCTGTTGCTGCCTTACGTTTTTCTACGCCTGATCTGGCGTGCATGGAGGCATCCGGAATATTTGCAACATATTGGTGAGCGTTTTGGCTATTATTCAATCGGTAGCAACAAACCCGTCATCTGGTTGCATGCAGTCTCTGTTGGCGAAACCCGCGCAACCCAAGGCCTCGTCATGCGACTGCACGCAAGCTATCCTCTTCATCAGATCCTGCTCACCCACACAACCCCCACCGGCCGTTCAACCAGCAAGCAACTTTATGGCGACAGTGTGTTACGCGTTTATCTTCCTTATGATTACCCGTTTGCCGTAAACAATTTCTTGCGCCATTTCCGCCCGCAACTCGGCATTCTGATGGAAACGGAAATATGGTTTAATCTGATTCATGCCTGCCGGCAAAGCCGCATACCGCTGCTGCTTTTGAATGCGCGCATGTCTGAAAAATCCCGCCGCGGCTATGCCCGTTTCGCACGGCTCACGCGTAACGCGTTAGGTGAACTTACCGCCATCGCCGCGCAAACCACCGACGATGCCGCGCGGCTGACCAGCCTCGGTGCAAAAGACGTATCCGTGACTGGCAATCTCAAGTTCGATATCGATCCGCCAGTTGCGATGCTGCAACTGGGTAGGCAGATGCGCGAACAGTTTGGTACGACGAGAAGGATTCTTCTTGCTGCCAGCACCCGCGAAGGAGAAGAGGCTTTGCTGCTAGATTCGCTCCAGCGATTTGCTATCCCCGACCTGTTGCTGGTGATCGTTCCACGCCATCCGCAACGCTTTACAGTTGTTGCAAAATTACTTGAACAACGCAACATCCCCTTTTTACGCAGAAGCGACATGATTCGGGAAGGTAAGCCGAGTAATACCAACGCGCATTACCATCGATCGGTCTCGCCTGAAGTTAAGGTGGTGCTTGGTGATAGTATGGGTGAGATGTTTGCGTACTACGTTGCTGCCGATCTCGCGTTCGTCGGTGGGAGTCTGCTGCCCTTTGGTGGGCAAAATCTGATTGAGGCATGCGCGGTAGGAACACCGGTATTGGCAGGGCCGCATATGTACAATTTTGCCGAAGCAACGAGATTGGCAGTTTCGGCCGGTGCAGCAATCCAGGTTTCAGATGTTGCCGGACTTGTTGCCGAATCACAACATTTATTCCAAAACCGTGCGACGCAAAATGATATGCGTCAGCAGTGTGTCAAATTTGTTGAATCCAACCGTGGGGCCACTGAAAAGTCACTGCAACTTGTAAAGCAACAACTTGAAATTTTTACACATCCAGATTCTTAGCACCCAGCGCGTTTTTTTCGATAAATTCGCGCCTTGGCTCAACAACGTCGCCCATCAAGGTTGTGAATATCTCGTCTGCAGAAATTGCGTCTTCTATTCGCACTTGAAGCAAAATGCGATTCTTGACATCCATCGTGGTTTCCCATAATTGCGATGGATTCATCTCTCCTAACCCCTTGTATCGCTGTATGTTTATGCCACGCTTGGCTTCTTCCAGCAACCATTCTATAGCCTGTTTGAAGCTGGATACTGCTCGCTTCTGTTCACCCCTGGAAATGTATGCAGTTGGCTTGATCAGTCCGTTTAGTATTTCGGCGGCTTGCCGGATCTGCACATAATCGCTACCGTTCAGGAAGTCTTTATCCATGTAACTGACGGAATAGTTACCGTGATACAATTTTTCCAGGCGCAGGCGGTGTTCGCCGACCTCGTCAGTTTCTACTACAACTTTTATACTGCCACCGCAAGCGGCTTCAAGTTGATTTGCACTGCTTTGTGCTTGCATTAAATCGTCCAGCGACAACGCAGGCAAGATTAGCAGGGCGTGGGTAGCTTCCGGCGCAGTAAAGCGCGACAAACGATCAATTACGGCTTCAGCAAGAAAATATTGTTTGGCTAGTAATTCCAGAGCATCTGACTGAATCGGCAACGCATCGGCTGCCGGATAGAGCTTTGCGTTGTTGAGTGCCGACTTGAGCATGTAGATTTTCATTTCCTGGTCATCTTTGAGATAACGCTCCTCCTTGCCTTGCTTGATCTTGTAGAGCGGTGGTTGCGCAATATATATATGTCCTCGCTCAACCAGCTCTGGCATTTGCCGGTAGAAAAAAGTTAGCAGCAGAGTCCGGATATGTGAACCGTCCACATCAGCATCGGTCATGATGATGATGCGATGGTAACGAAGCTTGTCCGCATTATATTCGTCCTTGCCTATGCCTGTACCCAGGACCGTAATCAGGGTAGCTATTTCCTGGGATGCGATCAGTTTTTCGAAACGTGCTTTTTCCACATTCAATATCTTGCCCTTAAGTGGCAAGATTGCCTGAAATTTTCGATCACGTCCCTGTTTCGCCGACCCACCTGCGGAGTCTCCCTCAACCAGGTAAAGCTCTGACATGGCTGGGTCTTTTTCTTGACAATCTGCCAGCTTTCCCGGCAAACCCATTCCATCCAAAATTCCTTTGCGCCGAGTCAAATCTCGAGCTTTACGGGCGGCTTCACGCGCTCTCGCTGCATCGATAATTTTATTGACTATTATTTTTGCATCATTGGGGTTTTCCAGCAGAAAGAACTCATTTGCTGGGCAATCAAATCTTCGATAACCGGACGAACCTCGGATGAAACCAATTTGTCCTTCGTCTGTGATGAAAACTTCGGGTCAGGCAACTTTACCGACAGCACAGCGGTTAAACCTTCCCGCATATCATCACCCGTTGTATCCACTTTGGCCTTTTTCGCCAATTCTTCCGTTTCAATATACTGATTTAATGTGCGCGTCATCGCAGTACGTAATGCGGTTAAATGCGTACCTCCATCGCGTTGCGGAATGTTATTTGTAAAGCATTGCACATTTTCCTGGTATGAGTCGTTCCATTGCATTGCAATTTCTGCCGTAATTCCGTCCTTTTCTCCTATCGCATAAAAGACTTTGGGGTGCAGGGCCGACTTGTTCCGGTTCATATATTCAACAAAGCCCTTTATACCACCACTAAAAGCGAAATTTTCTTCCTTCCCAACTCTATGATCTATCAGTGCAATTTTTACTCCATTGTTAAGAAATGAAAGTTCGCGTAGTCTTTTTGCCAGAATATCGAAGTGGAATTCAACTAGACCAAAAGTTTCTTTTGCAGGAAGAAAGTGCACTAAAGTGCCCTTTTTGCTTGAATCGCCTATAACCTTTAACGGGGCGACTGGCTCACCATGGCGGAATTCCATGAAGTGCTCTTTGCCATCGCGATATATAGTTAATTTCAACCATTCTGACAGAGCATTTACTACTGATACGCCCACACCATGTAATCCACCTGACACTTTATAAGAGTTGTTATCAAACTTTCCGCCCGCATGGAGAATAGTCATAATGACCTCTGCTGCAGAGCGGTTTTCCTCCTTGTGGATATCTGTCGGAATGCCGCGTCCATTATCACTGACACTGACTGAATTGTCTGCGTGTATGGTAACGTTGATTTCATTGCAGTAACCAGCTAACGCTTCGTCAACTGCGTTATCCACAGCCTCAAATACCATGTGATGCAGGCCGGTACCATCATTTGTATCACCAATGTACATACCTGGGCGCTTACGAACTGCTTCCAACCCCTTGAGTACTTTAATGCTACTAGATGTATATTCGCTCATTCTATTCTTTCCTTGGTATTTTATGTTTCACGTGAAACATAAAATCGTTTGTTATATACGCATCGGCATCACTACATAACGGAAGTTTTCGTCTTCAGCTGTAGTTATCAAAATACTACTATTGGGATCTCCAAAGGAAAATATAACTTCTTCGCTGCTAACATTATTTAACCCATCCATAAGATAGTTTACATTAAAGCCGATATCTAGCGGTTCCCCATGATATTCCGTCTCTATTTCTTCCTGGGCTTCTTCGTGTTCACTATTACTGCTAATAATGCTAAGATTTTTTTCAGTTAAGATGAAACGCACACCTCTGAATTTTTCATTGGATAAAATTGCTGCACGTTGTAGAGCTTGCTGTACTACTACTCTATTTATAGTCAGATGGTTGTTGTATCTTGGAATTACCCGATCATAGTCGGGAAACTTTCCATCTATGACCTTACTGATTAAGTTAATCCCAGAAAAAGAAAACTTGATTTGCTGTATCGAAAATTCAACTTCAACCGCATCATCTGTATCTGAAAGTAATTTACTTAATTCCGATACCGCTTTACGCGGAAGAATAATCTCCTGCTTTTCGTGGAGTCCATCAATGACATCCGCGTTAAATGCCAAACGGTGGCCATCTGTAGCAACAGCTTTTATTTTATTTCCGTCAATAATTAACAAAACACCATTTAAATAATATCGTACGTCTTGCTGAGCCATTGCATATTGTACTGATAATAATAGTTTTTTTAGCACTGACTGAGGCAATTCAATTTTTTTTGCATTTAATAATTGATTATTTAGTTTTGGAAAGTCTTGAGATGGTAGCGTTTGCAGACTAAACCTACTTTTATTTGTTTTTATTAGTGCCTTATTCTCTTTAGTTTCGATTGATATTTTGCTCTGATCTGGAAGAATACGCAGGATTTCCTGAAGTTTTTTACCTCCTACAGTAACGCTAGACATTTCGTCCTTATTGCTTATTGCATTTATTGTGGTTGTGATTTGAATTTCCAAATCTGTAGCCGTAAAACGTATTTTATCTATTTCCTTCTCAATTAACACATTTGATAAAATTGGTAACGTTTGTTTGCGTTCAACTATACCTATGACGATCTGCAGAGGTTTCAGTATGGTTTCTTTATCTGTTTTATCAATAAACATATATAAATTCCTAGTAATACTAACAATGACTCATATTTCTGTTTATAAACAAAATATTTGCATTCTAAACAATCATATAAGGGAAAGAATTCTTGTGGATCTATTGTGGTTTTACAACCTAATCAATGTTTATATTTTTTTAGAATAATCTACATTGATCTTTCTGCACATTTAATTAACAGAATTTACACCAGCTTACCCACGTAAGGTTTGTAATAATATTTTATAATCTGCATCTATGGTTGTATCAGCAACTCTTAACAAGGATATTGTTTTACATGCATGAATTACAGTCGAATGGTCTTTGCCACCAAACGAATTTCCAATTTCAGGTAAACTCATCGTTGTAAGCTCCCTGGCTATCGACATGGCTATTTGTCTAGGACGAGTCAAGTTTCTGGTACGTTTTTTTGATAGCAATTCTGCCATTTTAATCCTGTAATAATCTGCAACTGTTTTCTGGATGTTGTCTATGGAAACTAATCGACTTTGTGCAACCAAAATATCCTTTAATGATTCCTTTGCGGTATCGACGGAAATATTTCTCTTGTGAAATTTTGCATAAGCCTCCACTCGTTTTAATGCACCTTCGAGTTCTCGAACGTTTGAATTTACGTGCTTTGCTATAAAGAAAGCGACCGCATCGTTAAGTGAGTAGCCGCTGATAGCGGCTTTCTTTAAAAGAATAGCGACGCGCATTTCTAGTTCTGGGGGTTCGATTGCAACGGTTAGACCCCAGCCGAAGCGTGATACTAAACGGCTTTCTAACCCTGTAATTTCTTTCGGAAATGTATCGCTGGTTAGAATAACTTGCTTATGTGAATCAACCAAGGTATTAAATGCATAGAAGAATTCCTCTTGTGTTTTAGCCTTGCCGGCAAAAAATTGAATGTCGTCAATTAATAACACGTCAAGTGAGTGATAAAACTGTTTGAATTCTTCGAATTTATTTGTTTGATAGGCACGAACAACGTCTGCCACGTACCTCTCAGCATGCATATAGGAGATTTTTGCTTGCGGCGCATTAAGGCGAATTTGATTGCCAATTGCTTGTAATAAATGAGTTTTTCCGAGACCGACACCGCCGTATATGAACAAAGGGTTATATGAAACTCCTGGTAATCCAGCAACCTGTGTTGCTGCAGCGAACGCCAGCTGATTGGCCTTTCCAATTACAAAATTTTCAAACGTCAGGCTGGGGTTTAATTTCCCGTAACCCCTGAATGATGTTTCGATCTTAGGTTTGCTTTGAATTGGAGTGGCTGATTTTTGATTAGGAGACTGCTTTGTTGATTTATTTGTTGCCGTTTGTTCGAGTATACGAAACTCAAATGGCGGTACAGACTCGAATGCCAATTCAGCCTGCCGGCTGATTTCAGGCAAGAAACGCTCCTGAACCAGTTTCAATGTAAAACTATTTGGAGCTGTAAGTACCAAAGCCCCATTTTCGCTCTTAAGGACTAATGGCCTTATCCATGAATTATATTGTTGTGGAGGCAAGCTTTTTTCAAATAAGCTGAGGCATGAATCCCAAAAAGAAATATCCTGCATGGTTGAGTTTGGAAAGAGTTTAGCATTTTAGAAAGTTTCGAGCATTCTACAGCGCATATATAAACTTATCCACAGGCAATAAAGTAAAAATTGACTTGACACCTATGCCTTATAGCTTTGTAATACCGCGCTTTACGATTTACCCTAAGGAAAAACAATATGAAACGTACATATCAACCGTCCGTAATCAAAAGAAAGCGCACCCATGGCTTTTTGGTGCGCATGAAAACACGTGGAGGTAGGGCTGTGATCAAGGCGCGCCGCGCCAAGGGCCGTGTCAGACTCGCTGTCTAATACTTCTGCCCAATTTGCTACCGCGTATCGATTATCGCGTGCAAACGGTTTTGATCATGTGATGCATGCCGAAAGTATTGCGGATAGACATCTCAAAATATTTTTTGTCCGCAATTATCTGAACAATGCCCGGCTTGGGATAATTGCAAGTAAAAAATCGCTACCTAATGCAGTAGACCGAAACCGTGTAAAAAGGATCATTCGGGAAGCCTTTCGTCGCCATAACATCAAGCTTTGCAAGCTGGACATGGTTGTAATGGTGCGACATGGCTTTTCTGGCATGCTTGATATGTGGACGGACAATTTGGATAATTTATTTAGCCAAGTAAAAAACCGATGCGCAAAATAGTAATTACGCTGATACGCGGCTATCAATATCTAATCAGTCCGCTTTTCATGCCTACCTGCAGATTTACTCCCAGTTGCTCCAATTATGCCTGTCAAGTCGTTACGAAACACGGTGTATTGAAGGGGGGGTGGCTCAGCATTAGACGATTGTCGCGTTGCAATCCCTGGAACCCCGGCGGATACGACCCCGCGCCCTAACATTAGGCTTGATTATGGATCTTCAGAGAATATTCTTATTTTTAATATTTGCCTTTTCGGTGATGATGGTTTGGGATGGGTGGCAGCGCCATGAACATCCTAGCCAACAGATTGAGAAAGCCGAAGCAACTAATAGCGAGTCGTCGCTCCCCGTTGATTCACTTCAACCGGCTTTGTCAGGTTCAGCAAGCATTGTCAGCCAATCCGTGCTGCAGAAAGCCGGAAGGATTATCAAAGTAAAGACTGATTTTCTGGAAGCGGAAATTAGTACGGTGGGTGGCGATATTGTCTACTTAGCATTGCTGAAACAACCGGATACGCTTGATAAGAGCAAGCCACTAGTGCTATTCGACCGCGGCGATGGCACTCACAATTATTTTGCAGAAAGCGGACTGATTGGAGAGGGGTTACCTAACCACAATAGCCTCTTTGATTCTGAACAAGATCAATATGAGCTTTCAGGCAATGCTGAGCAGATACAGGTAAGACTTAAAGCAGAGGGTAGTTCCGGACTGAAGGTGACCAAGGTCATCACATTCCACAAAGGAAGTTATCTAATTGATACTACATTCGAAATGGAAAATGTAGGTCAACGACCAATAACGGCGAGCAGCTACTTTCAATTGATTCGTGATAGCGTTGCGCCAGCTGGAAGCTTGCGTTTTTTGCCAACGTACACTGGTGTGGAAGTCTATACGGACAAAGAAAAACTGAAAAAAGTGAAATTCACCGACATCGACAAGGGAAAGTTGGATTATCCCAAGCAAGCAGACGATGGATGGATAGGAATTTTGCAACATTACTTTGTATCAGCCTGGCTGCCAGAGGAACACACCGACCGCGAGTATTACACGCACAAGCTTGATGGGGGCTTGTATGCGGTTGGGGTCGTTTTACCAAGCCTGGTGATTGCTCCGGGACAGAAGGCGAGCGAGAGTTCTCGGCTTTATGCGGGCCCAACCGAGGCAACTCTGAATAGGATTGCGCCTGGGTTTGGTCTCACGGTCGACTATGGATGGTTGACCGTCATAGCTGTTCCAATATTTTGGGTCATGTCATGGTTTGATTCCTGGACCCATAATTGGGGTGTTGCCATCATATTGCTTACCTTTTTGATCAAGCTATTGTTTTTCCCACTTTCTGCGGCCAGTTATCGTTCGATGGCAAAGATGAGATTGGTTGCGCCCAAACTGGAAAAAATCAAGAAACAGTATGCGGATGACCGCGAACAGTTGAATCGCGCGATGATGGAATTGTATAAAACCGAAAAAATCAACCCACTCGGGGGGTGTTTGCCGGTGGTGATCCAGATTCCGGTTTTTATTGCTTTGTATTGGTCCATCTTGGGAAGCGTCGAGATGCGCAATGCTCCATTTTTTGGTTGGATAACGGATCTGTCATCCCCAGACCCATATTATATTTTGCCATTGATTATGGGTGCGAGCATGATTACCCAAATGCGACTTAATCCAAAGCCGGCAGATCCCATGCAGGCCAAGGTAATGCAGTTCATGCCTATCGTATTTAGTGTGATGTTCTTCTTTTTTCCCGCAGGCTTGGTGTTGTACTCCATCGTGAATAACGTGCTTTCGATTACTCAGCAGTGGTTCATCACACGCCGCGCCGAGGCTGAGAGTAAAGGTGCTGTCGCCAAACGCTGATACCATCGCCGCAGTTTCCACCGCGCAGGGGCGGGGGGGGGTTGGGGTAGTGCGTATATCCGGACGCAACCTTCAGGCGCTAGCCAACCGGATCCTAGGGAGGCTTCCCAAACCCCGGCATGCAACATACGGTAACTTTCTGGATGACAAGGGCGATGTTTTGGATCGGGGCATCGCCTTGTATTTTCCCGCACCGCATTCATACACTGGCGAAGAAGTGTTGGAACTGCAAGGCCATGGCGGCCCTGCTGTGCTGCAATTGCTATTACAGCGCTGCCTTGATCTGGGAGCGCGCCTGGCGCAGCCGGGAGAATTCACGCAACGCGCTTTCCTGAATGACAAGCTTGATCTGGCTCAAGCAGAAAGTGTCGCCGACCTGATTGATGCCAATACCGCAGAAGCGGCAAGAAGCGCCATGCGTTCTTTGCGCGGTGACTTTTCCGCCACTATTCGCGAACTGGTAGATGAACTGATTTATTTACGCATGCTGGTCGAGGCGATGCTGGATTTTCCTGATGAAGAGGTTGATGTCATCGATCTCAACCATCGCGATGAGTTGTTAAATAAGATCAGATTAAAATTGCAGCGCACACTGGATAGCGCGAAACAGGGTAGCTTGCTACGTGAAGGTGCACATGTTGTTATAGCTGGGCAGCCAAATGTCGGAAAGTCCAGCCTGTTGAATCGGTTATCGGGGGAAGAGGTGGCTTTGGTCAGCGATATTCCTGGCACGACCCGAGACGTAATTCGTCAAGTCATTCAGATTCGCGGCGTCCCATTGCACATCATGGATACGGCGGGGCTACGAAATTCTCAAGACGAAATAGAAAACATGGGTATCGAACGCACCCACCAGACGCTATCCCGTGCTGATCTGATACTGCTGCTGTTGGACGCGAACCAGGGCATGACAGCCGGCGATGAGGCAATTCTCGCGGGACTTCCTGCAGAGATACCGCGGCTACTGGTGTGTAACAAGGCGGATCTATTGAAGGATAAATCGTCCATTTATGCAAAAGAACATGACCCGTTTGTCTTTGTGTCAGCCAAAACAGGAGAGGGGTTGGAAGAATTACTCACCAGGTTGCTGGATGCGGTGGGGTGGCGTGATCACGAAAGCGGATCATTTATGGCGCGTGAACGACACTTGCGAGCTTTGCTGCTGGCACAAACCAATCTGAAGCAAGCTCATGCTTTGCTGGCGAGTGCCGAGTTGTTCGCGGAAGAGTTGCGTTTGGCACAGCGCGCGCTTAATGAAATTACCGGGGAATTTACCCCGGATGACTTGCTGGGTGAGATTTTCAGCCGGTTCTGTATCGGAAAATAAGCGGCATTGTTTCACGTGGAACACAACGTTTGGGATTGTGGGCGAGCTGTTGTATGATGCGCGTCCTTTTCAAAGCTGTACCGACATGGAATATCCTGATGTATTTGATGTGATTGTAGTGGGAGGAGGACACGCTGGAACAGAGGCGGCCTTGGCCAGTGCGCGCATAGGTTGCAAGACTTTGCTGCTCAGTCATAACATCGAAACACTTGGGCAAATGTCATGCAACCCTTCCATTGGAGGCATAGGGAAAGGGCACTTGGTCAAAGAGGTCGACGCACTCGGTGGGGCAATGGCAGCTGCTACCGACGAAGGTGGTATACAGTTCCGCATCCTGAATTCCAGCAAGGGGCCGGCGGTACGCGCGACTCGGGCACAAGCCGACCGCCTTCTCTATAAACAAGCAATTCGAACTCGCCTTGAAAATCAATCTAACCTCTGGTTGTTTCAGCAGGCGGTGGACGATTTGTTGGTTGAACAGGATCGAGCTTGCGGTGTAATTACGCAACTTGGCTTGCGTTTCAGTTCGAAAACCGTGGTATTGACTACGGGCACGTTCCTGTCTGGCCTGATTCATGTTGGCCAATCAAATTACCAGGCAGGCCGTGCTGGCGACCCGCCGTCTGTGAGCCTGGCGCACCGTTTGCGCGAACTGAAATTGCCGATGGGGCGGTTAAAGACTGGTACGCCCCCCAGGATTGATGGGCGAACTATAGATTATTCGGTCCTGCAGGAGCAGGCTGGCGATAATCCGGTGCCGGTGTTTTCATTCATGGGCGACGCAGCACAGCATCCGAAACAATTACCCTGCTGGATCACCGAGACCAATCGTCGCACGCATGACATCATTCGTGCCGGGTTGGATCGCTCCCCTTTGTTTACCGGGGTGATCGAAGGAGTAGGCCCACGCTATTGTCCTTCCATAGAAGATAAAATCACCCGCTTTGCCGATAAATCTTCACATCAGATTTTTCTTGAGCCAGAGGGTTTGACCACGCACGAAGTTTATCCCAACGGCATTTCCACCAGTTTATCCTTTGATGTGCAATTGGCTTTAGTGCGATCCATCAGGGGATTGGAAAATGCACATATCTTGCGTCCCGGCTATGCGATCGAATATGACTATTTCGATCCACGCGGCTTGAAGAGTTCTCTGGAAACAAAGGCAATCCAGGGATTATTCTTCGCTGGGCAAATCAATGGCACCACTGGTTATGAAGAAGCCGCTGCGCAAGGCCTGCTGGCTGGACTGAATGCGGGGTTGCAAGTACGGGGAGAAAATGCGTGGTGTCCGCGCAGAGATGAAGCCTATTTGGGCGTGCTGGTGGATGATTTGATCACGCGCGGCGTTACCGAGCCGTATCGCATGTTTACCAGTCGGGCAGAGTACCGTTTGCAATTGCGCGAGGATAATGCAGATTTAAGATTGACTGAAATCGGCCGCAAATTGGGGCTTGTGGATGACACGCGTTGGCAAGCGTTCGAACAAAAACGCGAATCTATCGCGCGCGAGCAAGAGAGGTTGCGCTGCACTTGGGTAAGTCCAGGTAGCTTGCCGATGGAAGATGCAATCAGGGTGCTGGGCAAACCTATAGAGCGCGAATACGCACTGCATGAGTTGTTGCGTCGACCGGATGTTAGCTATACGAGTCTGTTGACTCTGCCAGGGGCAGGTGTAGGAGTGGATGACATAAAGGTCGCTGAGCAGGTGGAAACCCAGGCGAAATATCATGGCTATATTGAACGGCAGCGCGATGAAATTGGACGTAATGAACAATACGAATCTTTAAGGCTACCCAGTGTTCTGGACTATCGTGAGGTACGCGGGCTGTCTATCGAGGTGCAGCAAAAACTGAATCAGCACAAACCAGAAACGATAGGGCAGGCAGCACGTATTTCCGGTATAACCCCTGCGGCAATTTCTTTACTGCTAGTGCACCTTAAGCGTGGTTTTCGCGAACATATTTCAGCACAGAACCTTGCATGAATCTCGCCGAAGAATTGGAACTCGGCATTGCGCAACTGGGAATCGTGTTGAACGCGAAGACTCAAAACAAGCTGCTGGATTACTTAGTCTTGCTGCACAAGTGGAACAAGGTCTATAACCTGACCGCGATCCGAAATCCGCAACAGATGGTAAGCCATCACGTCCTTGATAGTCTTGCTGTTATGACACACCTATGGCCGGGCAGGTGGTTGGACGTGGGGTGTGGTGCGGGTTTGCCTGGATTGGTCTTGGCAATAGCGCAGCCGGATTGGCGCTTTACAATGCTGGATAGCAACAGCAAGAAAACCAGTTTTGTACAGCAGGCAATCATTGAATTGGAAGTGCCGAACGCGAGCGTACACTGTGCGCGCGCAGAAGAATGGCAGCCGGCTGAACGCTTTGATGGAATCATTTCTCGGGCTTACACCCAATTGGAAGCGTTTTTGCGCAGCACGCGGCACCTCATGGCAGAGCACGGGCGTTGGGCTGCGATGAAAGGATTGCCGGAAAAAGAATTGGAGCGGGTGCCGGACGGATGCAGGGTTGAGCGTGTAATACCATTGAAAGTGCCCGGTTTGCAAGCGGCACGCAGCTTGATAATTGCAACATGCAACTACAGCGAGGCAACATGACGAAGATATTGGCTGTAACGAATCAGAAGGGCGGGGTGGGGAAAACCACCACCACAGTGAATTTGGCTGCCAGTTTGGCTGCGGCGAAACAGCGTGTGTTGCTCATAGATCTTGATCCTCAGGGGAATGCCACGATGGGTAGCGGTGTCGACAAGCGTGATTTGCAGGCTAGCGTCTATGAAGTATTGTTGGGAAGCAAAACAATTGGTGACGCACGTATCTATTCTGAAGCTGGAAAATACGACCTGTTACCGGCCAACCGAGACTTGGCTGGTGCGGAAATCGAATTGGTAAATATTGCTCACCGTGAAACGCTGCTGCGTGAAGCGTTGAAATCGGTTGCTCCGGAATATGATTATGTGTTGATTGACTGTCCACCTGCGCTGAACCTGCTGACATTGAATGGTCTGTGTGCAGCCAAATCGGTGATGATTCCGATGCAATGCGAATACTATGCGCTTGAAGGATTGAGCGATCTCGTGAATACCATCCGAAAAGTACGCGCCAACCTGAATCCGGATTTGGAAATAGAAGGGTTGCTGCGCACCATGTTCGATCCGCGTAATGCGCTGGCGCAGCAAGTCTCGGATCAACTGCAAGAACATTTTGGCAGCAAAGTATATCGCACGGTCATACCGCGCAATGTGCGCTTGGCCGAAGCGCCCAGCTTTGGTGTGCCTGTGTTGTATCACGACAAATTGTCCAAGGGGACACAAGCATATCTGGCTTTGGCCGGTGAACTATTGAATAACGCGGCGCAACCTGCTGCAACGGTATAAAGGGATATATTTATGGCAAAGCTGCACAAGGGATTGGGACGCGGGCTGGATGCATTGTTATCCGGCGGCAATAGTGAAAAAGACGAGGTGATGCGTGACTTGAATGTAACGCTACTCAGGCCCGGCAAATACCAGCCACGGACTCATATGGATGAAGCATCGCTGAATGATCTGGCGGCATCGATCAAGGCCCAGGGAATCATGCAGCCGATTCTGGTGCGGCAAATAGCCGATAGCAACTACGAAATAATTGCGGGTGAACGACGCTGGCGTGCCGCGCAATTGGCGGGACTGACGCACGTGCCGGTGCTGGTGCGCAGCGTACCGGATAATGCGGCACTGGCAATGGCGCTGATTGAAAATATCCAGCGTGAAAACCTGAATCCGCTGGAGGAGGCGGTAGGTTTACAGAGATTGATTGATGAATTCAAAATGACTCATCATGTCGCCGCAGAAGCGGTAGGGCGATCACGCAGCGCCGCCAGCAATCTGTTGCGTCTACTAAAGTTACCCAAAGCAGTTCAGAACATGCTGATGGAAAACAAGCTGGATATGGGGCATGCCCGCGCATTATTGTCTCTGGAAAGCGCTCAGCAGATATTGCTGGCAAACAAGATCGTGATGGAACAGCTTTCTGTGCGCGAAACCGAAAAGCTTGTACAGAAGCAAACTGGCGAGCCTGAAAAGGAAAAACACAAAAAACCTGACAAACTCAGCCGCGACACACAGCGCTTGCAGGATGAAATCAGCGCGCATCTTGGGACACGCGTCGAAATCAAGCCAGGCGACAAGGGTACAGGCAAGCTGATCATCCAATACACCAATCATGACCAGCTTGAAGAATTGCTGGGCAAGCTGAAAAAGAGCGAATAACTTGAGCAAAGAGCTTGGTGATTCGCAGCAACAATGTTTGACACCCCCGGAAAACGCCGCTATCATCCCCGCGCTTTTGGATATTGAAGCCAAAGAGAAAAAAATAGCACGCCAAGTGATCTTGCTGCAGATGCTGGCCACGTTGTTTGGTGCAAGCATTGCTTACAGCATAAAGGACACACCGCCATTTGCGATCGCGGTGTTGAGCGGTGGGGGGATATCCATAGTCAACGCGGTATTGTTGGCATGGAGGATGGCTCGGGCCGCTAAGCATCCTGCCCATGAAGCACATCATCAATTACGGCTCATGTATTTTTACGCCACCGAAAGGTTTCTGGTGGTCGTCGCGCTGCTTTGCTTTGGCATTGTAGTGCTGAAATTATCGCCACTGGCACTACTGGGTGGCTTTGCGATGGGCCAAGCGGTATTTCTAGCGGGCCGATTTATTTTGAGTAGTTTTAGATAGTGACCGAAAATGTCCAGTGACGCACAAACATCTGCTGAATACATCAAGCATCATTTACAGAATCTGACCTATGGTAAATTGCCAGATGGAGGTTGGGGCATAGCCCACACTCACGAGGAAGCCAAGGCCATGGGATTCTGGGCTTTAAATCTCGACACGCTCCTCGTGTCTTTGTTGCTTGGGATCGTGTTTTTATTCGTGTTTCGTCGAGCTGCCAAAAATATTTCCACCGGCGTTCCCAGCGGCTTGCGCAACTTTTGCGAGTGGTCAGTCGAGTTTGTCGACAGCAATGTACGCGGCTCATTTTCAGCCAAAAACGAGATGGTCGCCCCATTGGCGCTAACTATTTTCTTTTGGGTTTTTTTGATGAACCTGATGGATTTGATACCAGTGGACTATGTGCCTTTCCTAATGCGCGAACTGGGCGTTCCATTCTTTAGGATAGTGCCTTCAGCCGATCCGAATGCCACATTTGGCATGGCGATAGGGGTGTTTTTGCTGATTCTTTACTACAGCGTAAAAATAAAGGGCGCGGGCGGTTTCCTGGGTGAATTGACATTGCAACCATTTGGCAAGTGGGGCTTGCCCGTCAACCTGCTGCTGGAAGGTGTCAACCTGATTGCCAAGCCAATTTCGCTGGCATTGCGTCTATTTGGAAACATGTATGCCGGTGAAATGATCTTTATTCTCATTGCGCTGATGGGGGGTGCCTGGGTGGGGCTGTCACCGGGAGGTGTTACCCTTTACGGATCGCAGGTTCTGCTTTCGCTGGGTTGGGCAATATTTCATATTTTGATTGTCACGCTGCAAGCGTTCATTTTCATGGTACTGACTGTGGTCTACATGGATATGGCACACCAGGAACATCACTAAATCAATTTTATCAACTTTACTTTTTAAACAGGAGAAATAAAAAATGGAAATGGCACATGCACTGCTTTACATCGCTGGAGCCTTGATGATGGGCTTGGGTGCGCTTGGCGCCGCGGTCGGTATCGGTATTCTGGGTGGTCGCTTTCTGGAAGGTGCGGCACGTCAGCCTGAACTTATCCCCATGTTGCGCACCCAGTTCTTCGTGGTGATGGGCCTGGTTGATGCGGTTCCGATGATTGCAGTCGGCATTGCGATGTACGTTCTGTTTGCGGTTGCTTGAGTATCCCACGCGACAACGTATAACTAAAGAAAGGACGCTTGCATGAATATTAATGCGACTCTTTTAGCTCAGACAATCATGTTCGCACTGTTTGTGTGGTTTTGTATGAAGTTTATATGGACCCCAATCATGGGTGCGCTTGAGCAACGCAAAAAGCAAATCGCCGACGGTTTGGCGGATGCAGAGCGTGCCAAGCGTGATTTGGAATTGGCCGCCAAACGCTCGGCTGAAATTTTGCGTGAGGCCAAGGAAAAGGTCGGCGAAATCGTGGCAAATGGTGAAAAGCGTGCCAGCGAGATCGTAGAAGCAGCCAAGGAACAAGCCAAGATAGAGGGCGAACGTATCATTTCGGGCGCCAAGGCTGAAATTGACCAGGAAGTGTTCCGTGCCAAAGAGCAGTTGCGTACCCAGGTATCGGCCATAGCACTGGCAGGCGCGAGCAAAATCCTCGGACGTGAAATAGATGCCAAGGCTCACAATGATCTGCTCGATAAACTGGTTTCGGAAATTTAAACGCCATGTCTGAAGCGATCACCACTGCACGGCCCTACGCCCAGGCAGCATTTGAAGAAGCGCAGAAGCAGGCGGATTTGAAAGGCTGGTCAGAAATGCTCGTGTCTCTGGCCGAGTCGATTTGCCATCCGGAGATTCGCTCCGTAATAACCAGTCCACGCGTTGCCCAATCTCAACTCGAAAGCCTGATGGATGGGTTGATGGGCGGGCATTCAACAATCCAGCAGCGCAACTTTGTCCGGATACTTGTGGACAACCGGCGGTTGCTCCTGCTTCCGGAAATCGTTGCCATCTTTGAGGCATTGCGTGCGGAAGCGGAAAAAACCGTTAATGTGGTCGTTAACTCAGCGTTTGAATTGTCTGCTGCGCAACAGGAAAAAATCAAAAACTCGCTGAAAGCGAGAATGGGCCGGGAAGTAAAGCTGGTCTGTAAAGTCAATAAAGAATTGCTGGGAGGCGTAGTCATTCGCGCCGGAGATAAAGTGATCGATGGTTCTGCCCGCACCCGCCTGGGCGAAATGGCAAACGCGCTGGCCTGATAAAAGATATATCAACGAGGAAATACAGATGAAGCTCAACCCATCCGAAATTAGCAACCTAATACGCAGCCGCATAGACAACTTCGAGGCGCTGACCCAAGCGCGCACGGAGGGCACAGTGGTCAGCGTCACCGACGGTATCGTACGGGTACACGGCCTTTCCGACGTGATGCAGGGTGAAATGCTGGAATTCCCGGGCAACACCTTCGGTCTCGCGCTGAATCTCGAGCGTGATTCTGTCGGCGCCGTGATTCTGGGTGAATATGAGCATATCACCGAGGGTAACACCGTCAAATGTACCGGTCGAATTCTGGAAGTGCCTGTAGGTCCCGAGCTGTGCGGGCGTGTCGTGAATGCGCTGGGTCAGCCTATCGATGGTAAAGGGCCGATCAATACTAAGATCACCGACAAGATTGAAAAAGTCGCGCCTGGTGTGATAGCGCGCAAGTCGGTAGACCAGCCCGTGCAAACCGGCTTGAAGTCGATCGACTCCATGGTTCCGGTGGGCCGCGGACAGCGTGAATTGATCATTGGCGATCGTCAGACAGGCAAGACCGCCGTTGCAGTGGATGCGATCATCAACCAAAAAGGCCAGAACATGATCTGCGTTTACGTTGCGGTCGGCCAAAAGGCATCGACCGTCGTCAACGTGGTACGCAAGCTGGAAGAACATGGCGCACTTGGCTACACCATTGTGGTCGTCGCCACTGCATCCGATTCCGCCGCGATGCAATTTCTCGCGCCTTATGCCGGTTGCACGATGGGCGAATATTTCCGCGATCGCGGCGAAGACGCGCTGATCGTTTATGACGATTTGACCAAGCAAGCATGGGCATACCGTCAGATATCCTTGCTGCTGCGCCGTCCGCCAGGTCGCGAGGCCTATCCCGGCGACGTTTTCTACCTGCACTCGCGCTTGCTGGAGCGTGCCGCGCGCGTCAATGCCGATTACGTGGAAGCGTTCACCAAGGGTGCAGTCAAAGGCAAGACGGGCTCGCTGACCGCTTTGCCAATTATCGAGACTCAAGCCGGCGACGTTTCCGCATTCGTGCCAACCAATGTGATTTCCATCACCGACGGACAGATCTTTCTGGAAGCGGACCTGTTCAACGCCGGTATCCGCCCCGCGATCAACGCCGGAATTTCGGTGTCGCGCGTGGGTGGCGCAGCGCAGACCAAAGTCATCAAGAAACTCGGTGGCGGTGTTCGCCTGGCACTCGCGCAATACCGCGAACTGGCAGCCTTCGCACAATTCGCTTCCGACCTGGATGAAGCGACACGCAAGCAGTTGGAGCGCGGTCGCATGGTTACAGAGTTGATGAAGCAGCTGCAATATGCGCCGTTGTCGGTTGCGGAAATGGCGGTCACGCTGTTTGCTGTCAACAAGGGCTATTTCGATGACGTGCCGGTGGCCAAAGCGCTGGCGTTCGAGTCCGCGCTGCATACCCATCTGAAATCCAATAACAAAAGCCTGCTGGACGCGATCGAATCCAGCAAGGACCTGTCCGCTGACAATGAAAAGCTCCTGTGCGCAGCGATCGAGAAATTCAAAGCTGCAGCTGTTTACTAGGACGGGGTGAAAAATGGCCGGCAGTAAAGAGATACGCACAAAGATCAAGAGTGTAGAAAATACACGCAAGATCACGCGCGCCATGGAAATGGTCGCCGCCGCCAAGATGCGCAAAGCCCAGGACCGCATGCGCGCCGCGCGCCCTTATGCGGAAAAGATTCGTGTTGTTGCTGCGCATCTGTCGCGTGCCAATCCCGAATACAGGCATCCATTTCTGGTGAAACGCGAAGGGATCAAGAATGTCGGTTTGATCGTGGTGACTTCGGATAAGGGATTATGCGGCGGACTGAACACCAACGTACTGCGCCTTGCGGTGAATCGCATGAAATCCTGGGAAAGTGAAGGCAAGGGGCTTCTGGTTTGCCCGATTGGCAACAAAGGATTGGGATTCATGAATCGGATTGGCGCCAAGGTCAAGTCGCATCTCACAGGCTTGGGAGACACACCGCATGTCGAGAAACTGATAGGTGCGGTAAAGGTGATGCTGGATGCTTACGTGGCCGGCGAGATTGACGCGATACATATCAGCTACAACCATTTCGTCAACACGATGAAACAGGAACCATGTGTAGAGCAATTGCTGCCGCTGAGCGGCGAGCAGTTGGGAACAGCAGAAGGCAGCTGGGATTACATCTACGAACCGGATGCAAAGCAGGTGATTGATGCGCTGCTGGTGCGCTACATCGAGTCCCTGGTTTACCAGTCAGTGGTCGAGAACATGGCATCCGAACAAAGCTCGCGGATGGTGGCGATGAAAGCCGCATCGGACAACGCCAAGAGCGTGATTGCTGATCTCAAGCTGGTTTACAACAAGGCTCGTCAGGCGGCCATAACGCGCGAGATCTCAGAGATCGTCAGCGGTGCGGCAGCGGTCGGTTGATTCGAAATAATGTGCGGCAAGATATGTTAGTTCAGAAGGGGTAACCCAAAAATGAGTGAGGGTAAAATGAGTCTAGGAAAGATTGTTCAGTGTATTGGTGCGGTGGTTGACATCGAATTTCCACGCGATCATATGCCCAAGGTATATGACGCGCTGACGCTGCAGGCGGAAGCAGGTTCGATTGCTGAGGAGGGCCTCACTTTCGAGGTTCAGCAACAACTGGGTGACGGCGTTGTGCGTACCATTGCGATGGGTTCTTCGGATGGTCTGAAGCGCGGCATGCCTGTAATGAATACCAATAATCCGATCACTGTCCCGGTAGGCTTGGGAACATTGGGCCGGATCATGGACGTATTGGGCCGGCCGATCGACGACGCCGGTCCGATCCAGTGTGAAGAAAGGCGCCCAATTCATGCGAACGCGCCCAAATTCGATGAGTTGTCTCCTTCGATTGATTTGCTGGAAACCGGCATCAAAGTGATCGATCTGGTATGTCCGTTCGCCAAAGGCGGGAAAGTGGGCTTATTCGGCGGCGCCGGTGTCGGGAAAACGGTGAACATGCTCGAGCTGATCAACAACATCGCCAAGGAACATGCCGGTCTTTCGGTGTTCGCCGGTGTTGGCGAGCGTACCCGTGAAGGCAACGATTTTTACCACGAGATGTCTGAAGCGGGCGTAATCAAACTGGATAACCTGTCCGAATCAAAAGTAGCAATGGTGTTCGGCCAGATGAATGAACCGCCCGGCAATCGTCTGCGCGTGGCACTTAGCGGACTGACCATGGCGGAAAAATTCCGCGATGAAGGCCGCGACATCCTGTTCTTCGTCGACAATATCTATCGATACACCCTGGCTGGAACGGAAGTGTCCGCGCTGTTGGGCCGTATGCCATCCGCCGTGGGTTATCAACCGACACTTGCTGAAGAAATGGGCCGTCTGCAAGAGCGTATTACGTCCACCAAAGTCGGTTCGATCACTTCGGTGCAAGCGGTGTATGTGCCGGCGGATGACCTGACCGATCCTGCTCCGGCAACCACCTTCCTGCATCTGGATTCCACAGTTGTTTTGTCCCGTGACATTGCTTCGCTGGGCATCTATCCGGCTGTTGATCCGCTGGATTCGACTTCACGCCAGCTTGATCCGCTGGTGGTTGGCGAAGAGCATTACAACGTGGCGCGCAAGGTTCAGGCTACTCTGCAACGCTACAAGGAATTGCGCGACATCATTGCGATTCTGGGCATGGACGAATTGGCGCCGGAAGACAAATTGGCCGTGGCGAGGGCGCGCAAGATCCAGCGCTTCCTGTCGCAGCCGTTCCATGTGGCAGAGGTGTTTACCGGCAGCCCGGGAAAATATGTCACGCTGAAGGAAACCATCAAGGGCTTCAAAGGCATCGTCGACGGGGAATATGATCACTTGCCGGAACAGGCATTCTACATGGTGGGCGGCATCGAAGAAGCTGTTGAAAAAGCCAAGACACTGCAGTAATAACGGGGAACCACAATGGTAATGACCGTACATGTCGATGTAGTAAGCGCGGAAGCGTCGATTTTCTCGGGACTGGCCGAAATGGTCGTGGTGCCGGGGGAGATGGGTGAACTGGGTATTTATCCGGGTCACACCGCGTTGATGACACGCATCAAACCCGGTTCGGTCAGGATCAAACGGCCGGATCAGGAACAGCAAGAACTTATCTACGTATCCGGCGGTATGCTTGAGATACAGCCAGGCGTTGTAACGGTTCTCGCCGATACTGCGATTCGTGGCGGCGACCTGGATGAAGTTCGCGCCTTACAAGCCAAGCAGGCTGCCGAGGAAGCTATGAAGAATCGCAGCTCTGACATCGACTATGCTCAAGCTCAGGCCGAATTGGCTGAAGCGATCGCACAACTGGCGGCAATCAAACAACTGCGCAATCGTAGCGGACATTAAGATCCGCGTTCGGGGAGAACAGAAAAGCAGCTTCGGCTGCTTTTTTGTTGGTCCGGTCAAGCACTTTCCCGCGTGCGCCACACCAGCATGCGGTTGTTGGACGGCATGGCAATATCACGCAGCAAATACAGACCGTGGGATGCGGCAAGCTGGTTTACTGCTTCGAAATCACGCACGCCGCTGTTCGGGTCGCGCGACTTCAGCCATGCATCGAAGCGGGCGTTGCTTTCGGAAGAAAACATGCCACCATAGTTGTACGGACCATAAAAGCATACGCATCCGCCCGGCGCAATGACCCTGCCGATGTTCGCAAACATGCGCTCGACTTCAGGCCACGAGATGATATGCACGGTATTGGCGTTGAAAATCGCGTCCACCTTTGCAATCGGCCAATCCGCATCGCTCACGTCGATGGCCAGCGGGGCTAGCACATTGGATAGCTGTGCTTCGTCCAGCCATGCCTGGATACCGGCAAGGTTAGGCGCCAATTCGGAAGGCTGCCAGGTCAAATGGGTCAGTTCACGGGCAAAATACACCGCATGCTGGCCGGTGCCGCTGGCGATCTCGAGCACCTGCTTGCGGTCGGCGAAAATCTCCTTCAGGACGGCAAGGATAGGTAATTTATTTTTCTCGCATGATTCGGCGCAGGGCTTCATTGGCAAATTCCGATAAATTTGCGGTCCATTGTAAAATATGCCATCACAGGTTAGAAGCCCATGAATGCTCCCACACTGAAGATCATCGAGAACCTCGCAGATATTAGGGCGGTGGATTGGGACGCGCTGGCAGGGAAACACCCGTTCGTCTCGCATGCGTATTTGTACGCGCTGCAGGAAAGCGGTTGTGCCACGGCGCAATTCGGCTGGCAGGCGCAATATATTACCCTGTGGCATGACGCGCGATTGGCGGGCGCAATGCCCCTGTATCTGAAGATGAACTCGTATGGTGAGCACGTGTTCGATTTTGCCTGGGCCGATGCATATCGTCGGCACGGGCTGCGCTATTACCCCAAGCTGGTGTGCACGGTCCCTTTCACGCCGGTCACCGGCAAACGGCTGCTGGTGGTGCCCGGCTCAGAAGGAGAGGAGGTGCGCGCATTGCTGCTCCGTTTTGCGCTGCAATTTGCAAAAGAATCGGGTGTGTCTTCCCTGCATTGCCTGTTTCCCGATGAAGCTGATGCGCTGTTGATGCAGCAACAGGGAATGATGCTGCGTCAGGACGTGCAGTTCCATTGGCAGAATCCAGGCTATCGTGACTTTGACGATTATCTGGCCGCGCTGAGCCGCGACAAGCGCAAGCGTATCAGGCAGGAACGGCGCAAGGTGCGCGAGGCGGGCATTGAATTGCAGTGTATCACCGGGGATGACGCCACGGCGGAGCAGTGGGCCTTCTTTGCATCGTGTTATGCACATACCCGCAAGATACATCATTCACCGCCCGCTCTGAATGAGAATTTTTTCCAGCGCATCGGTGCAACTTTGCCCCAGCATACCTTGCTGGTAATCGCGACACGCGCAGGCCGGATGATAGCGAGCGCGCTGAATATTGTTACCGAGAATGTGCTGTACGGGCGCTCATGGGGTGCGTTCGAATTTCACTCAGGTCTGCATTTCGAAGCTTGCTACTATCAGGCGATCGAGTTTTGCATCGCGCACAATATCAAGACCTTTGAAGGTGGCGCACAGGGCGAACACAAGCTGGCACGCGGCTTTCTGCCGGTGAACACACGCTCTGCACATTGGCTGGCGCATCCGGAGTTCGCGCGTGCGGTGGAAAATTATCTGCAACAAGAAACCAGTGCAATATCGGAGTATGTGGACGAACTGAATGACAGAAGCCCTTTCAAGCGGCAATCCTGATTGCCAGGGTAGCGTTCAAACCACGTACAGCACACTTATTTGGCAAGCCATAGCCTTGCCAGACGCTCGATCGACATCCAGACTGCGAGGAACGCCAGCCAGATGGCCACCCCGACGATAACGGCAAATACAACGCTCTCTGGAGTCAAATTAAAGGCGGGTGAAAATATTTCCCAGGTCGCGCGTGCAATAAGCGGATCCGCCTTGGTAAGCATATAAACGAGCTGATGAAACAAATCCGTGTTGAGCGCCAGAAGCGCTTGCCTCAATTGCTCGGCAGAATCAACCATTCCCTGCAACGCAGCGCCCTCGTCATGGAAAGTCCGGTCTGCGCTGGCCAGGTGATATTGGATAAGTTCCTGCAGGCTGCCATGATGAAATTGGTTTGCGATGGCCTGAAACGGTGCGATGTCCTGCAGCACTTGATCGAGCCGGCCGCCAACGCGCTGCCGATACTGCGCGATAAAGCTCGGGATGCATCCGGCCGCGACGACACCGATCACCAGAATGATACGGTCCAGGATTCCTCGGATGAAAGCCATGATTGCCGGGCTATAGAAAAAGTGTCTTCATGCCGGCATCGTGCCGTGAACCGGATAAAATATCAAGGTCAAATTCGAAGCCGCAACTGAGGAGCGGAAACAGATTCAATACATAGCCACAGGGATTAATGAAGACAAGATGACACTGCCATCCATGCATGGGGTACAGTCAAACTGCAAGCGATCGGGAAGGGCGGATTCGGATACCTTGGCCAGCGGGCTTTGGTGACTAATTCTTTAGTGGCATTGCCGCTTTCCCTTATAATCGGGTTGTCCAAGAAAGACTAACATGAGCCCGTTGAACATCGTCATCCTCGCTGCCGGAAAAGGCACGCGCATGCATTCCGACAAGCCCAAGGTGCTGCACGCGCTGGCTGGCAAGCCGCTGGTCCAGCATGTGCTGGATTGCGCATCCCTGCTCAAGCCGCGGCAGATCTGCGTGGTATACGGGCATGGCGGTGAAGCCGTTCCCAAAGCCATGCAGCAATATGCAGCGAGGTTCGTGATCCAGGAGCCGCAGCTCGGCACCGGCCATGCGGTGCAACAGGCGATGCCGCACCTTGGCGACGAAGGCAATACGCTGGTGCTGTATGGCGACGTGCCGCTGATCCAGCACAGCACGCTGCACCAGATGCTCCAGGCGGGCGAGGGGCTGGTGTTGCTGACCGTGAACCTGGCGAATCCCGCAGGATACGGGCGCATCGTGCGCGACGCGCAGGGCGATGTGCTGAGCATCGTCGAGGAAAAAGAGGCTACACCCGAGCAGCGCGAGATTCGCGAAGTGAACACCGGCATTCTGCTCGCGCCGACAAAATTGCTGCGTGGCTGGCTGGCAAAATTGCAGAACAACAATTCACAAGGTGAGTACTACCTCACCGATATCGTCAGCATGGCAGTGCAACAGGGTGTTGCAGTGCATGCCGTGCAACCTGCCCACGAGTGGGAGATACACGGTGTCAACAGCAAGTCGCAGTTGATGGTGCTGGAACGCACCTGGCAGCTGGTCGAGGCTTCGCGCCTGCTGGTGCAGGGCGTAACGCTAATTGATGCGGCACGTCTTGATGTGCGCGGCCAACTGAGCTGCGGTCGCGATGTCGAGATCGATGTCGGCTGCATCTTTGAGGGCAAAGTGAACCTGGGCAACAACGTGCGAGTGGGCGCTTACAGCGTGATTAGAGATTCCAGCATCGCATCCGGTACCGTGATCGAACCGTACAGCCACATCGACAGCAGCGAAGTGGGCGTCAACTGCCACATCGGTCCATACGCGCGTCTGCGCCCCGGCACCAGGCTGCGCGACGAGGTGCACATCGGCAATTTCGTGGAAATCAAGAACAGCGACATCGCTGAAAAAAGCAAAGCCAATCATCTCAGTTACATCGGCGACAGCTCGGTCGGCAGCCGCGTCAACATCGGCGCGGGCACGATCACGTGCAATTACGACGGCGCAAACAAGCATCGCACCATCATCGAAGACGACGTGTTCATCGGCTCGGATACCCAGCTGGTCGCACCGGTAACGGTGGGCAAGGGCGCAACGATAGCTGCCGGCACCACGGTGTGGAAAGATGCCCCTCCCGGAGAGTTGACGGTGAATGGCAAAACCCAATCGACCAAGCCGGGCTGGAAGCGCCCGCAGAAAGTGACGAACTAGCATGTGCGGAATCGTAGGCGCCGTGGCGCAACGCAATGTCGTGCCTATCCTGCTGGAAGGGCTGCAACGCCTGGAGTATCGCGGTTATGATTCGGCCGGCCTGGTGGTGGTGCATGATGGGCAACTGGAACGCGTGCGCAGCATCGGGCGCGTCGCCGACTTGACCAAAAAATGCGCAGCCACAGAGGGCTTGATCGGCATTGCGCATACACGCTGGGCAACCCATGGCGTGCCCAGCGAACGCAATGCGCATCCGCATATCAGCAAAAATCACATCGCGGTCGTGCACAACGGCATCATCGAGAACTACGAAGCATTGCGCAGCCGATTAAGCGCGGAAGGCTATGAATTCACATCTGACACCGATACCGAAGTCATTGCGCATTTGATAAACAGCCACTATGCCCGTGGCAACACCTTGCTTTCGGCAACGCAGGCATCGCTTGCAGAGCTAGTGGGCGCTTACGCCATTGGCGTCATCGCAACCGACAGCCCGGATCAGCTGATTTGCGCGCGGCGCGGGAGCCCGTTGCTGCTGGGTATAGGGATAGGAGAACATTTCATCGCATCGGACGTCTCGGCATTGTTGCCGGTGACACGCAAAATCGTCTATCTCGAGGAAGGAGACGTGGTCGAGGTGGGGCGGCTTGGCTACCGGATTTTCGACGCAAAGGGAATGCATGCCGAGCGTGCCGTGCAGATCAGCGAGATGAGCAACGAAAGTGTGCAGTTGGGCCAGTATCGCCACTACATGCAGAAGGAAATTCACGAACAACCGCAGGCATTGGCGGACACGCTGGAATCGGTTTGCAACAGCCATTCGCTGGTGCCGGGCATTTTCGGGGCGGAAGCGTCTGCGACCTTTGCGGACACCGACAATATTTTGATTTTGGCATGCGGGACCAGCTATCATGCCGGGCTGGTAGCACGCTATTGGCTGGAGGAGATCTCAGGCATCCGCTGTACCGTGGAAGTCGCCAGCGAATACCGCTATCGCGTCAGCGTCTCCGACCCGAGCACATTGGTGGTGGTTATCTCGCAATCCGGCGAGACCGCCGATACGCAGGCCGCGCTGAGCCATGCCAAAGCGCAAGGCCAAATGCACACGCTTGCGATCTGCAACGTGGCGGAAAGTGCGCTGGTGCGCCTGTGCAAGCTGCGGTTCCTGACGCGTGCCGGTCCGGAGATCGGCGTGGCGTCGACCAAGGCTTTCACCACGCAACTTGCCGCGCTGTTCCTGTTGACGCTGGTGCTCGCAAAGCAGCGCGGACGATTGAGCGCAGACCAGGAGCAAAAACATCTGCACGAATTGCGCCACCTGCCTGCAGCGGTGCAAAAAGTGCTGGATCTGGAGCCGCAAATCGCCAAGCTCGCCGAACAGTTTGCCGGCAAACACCACGCGCTGTTTCTCGGGCGCGGCCTGCACTATCCGATTGCACTGGAAGGCGCGCTCAAGCTCAAGGAAATTTCCTATATCCACGCCGAAGCCTATCCCGCCGGCGAGTTGAAACACGGCCCGCTGGCGCTGGTGGACCAGGACATGCCGGTGATCTCGGTTGCGCCGAACGATGCGCTGCTGGAAAAACTGAAATCCAATCTGCAGGAAGTACGCGCGCGCGGCGGCGAGCTTTATGTGTTCGCCGATGCGCATACGCATATCGGCGAGGCGGAGGGCATACATATCATGCAGATGCCCGAACATGCCGGATACCTGAGCCCCATTCTGCATACCGTTCCATTGCAGTTGCTCGCCTATTACGTCGCCCTGCAAAAGGGCACCGATGTGGACAAACCTAGAAATCTCGCAAAATCTGTGACCGTTGAATAATGCATCCTATCTATAGTGCGAGATTACTAGGTTTGCGGCGCAGACTAACTTGCGCAGCAAGTTAAGTCCCGAAGGGACGGTCGGAGCCACAAGCACTTCCTTCTTGCCAAGTCGGTCACGGTCGAGTGAGCGGCTTGGCGCGCGGCTTGCGGCGCAGACTAACTTGTCTAGCAAGTTAAGTCCCGAAGGGGCGGTCGGAGCCACAAGCACTTCCTTCTTGCCAAGTCGGTCACGGTCGAGTGAACGGCTTGCCGTTTTCGGCTCGCGATAGCGGTGACAGTGGAGCAAGCGATTCAGCAGGCGGCTATTGTCGCCTGAGAAACTCTGCAGATGCGGCGGTTCAGGCTATGTATCGATTAAAGACTATCCAGGCAATGAGACATATCAGCACCAGGCCGATCAATGCCAGCAATATGTTGTAGCGCCGTTGCTGTTCAAGGATTTTCTGCAAGATCTCATCATTGCGAACTGCGTTGTCGCTGCTGAGGTAGTGATGCAGCAGGCGCGGCAGCTGCGGCAGCACGGTGGCGTAGTTTGGCGCTTCGGTACGCAATGATTTGAGAAAACCGCGCCAGCCCACCTGTTCGCTCATCCAGCGCTCCAGCCAGGGTTTGGCGGTTTTCCAAAGATCCAGTTCAGGATCGAGTTGCAAACCCAACCCTTCGATGTTGAGCAGCGTCTTTTGCAGCAAAACCAGCTGCGGCTGCACTTCGATGCCAAAACGGCGCGAAGTCTGGAACAGGCGCAGCAGCACGCGGCCGAACGAAACCTCGCGCAGCGGCTTGTCGAAGATCGGCTCGCATACCGCCCGTATGGCGGCTTCCAGCTCATCCACGCGGGTTGCAACAGGCGCCCATCCCGACTCGATGTGCACCTCGGCAACACGCTTGTAATCGCGGCGGAAAAATGCAATGAAATTTTGCGCCAGATAATGCTTGTCGGTGTCGGTCAGCGTGCCCATGATGCCGAAATCAAGCGCAATATACTGGCCGTTCGCTGCGACCTGAACATTGCCCGGATGCATGTCGGCATGAAAGAACCCGTCGCGGAACACCTGCGTATAAAAGATCTCCACCCCGTTTCTGGCCAGCCTGTGAATGTCCACTCCGGCATTGCGCAACTCGTCCACCTGGCTGACAGAAATGCCGTACATGCGCTCCATCACCATCACCCCGGTGCTGCAATAATCCCAGTATATTTCCGGAACCAGCAGCAGCGGCGAATTGGCAAAGTTGCGCCTGAGCTGGCTGGCATTGGATGCCTCGCGCATCAGGTCAAGCTCGTCTTCCAGGTGCTTTTCGAATTCGGTGATTACCTGGCGCGGTTTGAGGCGGCGACCGTCCGCCCATAGCCACTCGATCAAATCGGCCGCCACTTTCATCAGCGCAACGTCATGCGCGATGACGCTGGAGATGCCCGGACGCAAAATCTTGACCGCAACATCGCGCCCGTCAGGCAGTACTGCAAAATGCACCTGTGCCACCGAGGCGCTGGCAACCGGGATGTCTTCAAAGCTTTGAAATACCTCGAGCAAGGGCTTGCCATAGGCGGATTCCAGCAACGCGATGGCCTGCACGGAAGGGAATGGGGGGACCTGATCCTGCAGCTTGGCAAGTTCGTCGGCGATGTCGGCCGGCATCAAGTCGCGCCGCGTGGACAGCATCTGCCCGAATTTGACAAAAATCGGACCGAGCTTTTCCAGCGCCAGACGCAAACGCACCGCGCGCGGTTGGGAAGTGTTGCGCAGGAACAGCAGCATGTTCAGCGGCACGCGCATCCAGCGCACCCGCTCGTGGGAGAGCAGAAACTCATCCAGTCCGAAACCCAGCGTCACCACGATGATTTTGGTCAAACGGAAAATGCGCATGATCAGTTCCCTTTGGGAACAAGCAAGCGGTTGATGCGCTGTTCAAGCCGGGCCAGATCGTCACGCAAGGTATCCACCTGCAGCACGAACGAGGATATTTGCTGTGGCTTGGCCAGCAGCGGGCGTTCCTCCGTCAAATATTCCGCTACAGACTGCGACATATTTAGCGCAGCGTCGCGCACTTGCTGCCGCGCGGCGTGCATGGTTTGGACGAAGCGTTCTGCAACGACATCGCCGGTGATGATGCTCAGGTCCTCGGCGGCATCCCAGCGCAAATTGCGCGAAAGAAAAAAAATTTCATTTAGCAGGGCTGCGTCTCCCTGGCTCTTGATTTCGCTATGCGCGTTTTCATCATGCACAGCAAGTCGCGGCAATAGCGAGGGTGGGATCACGCACAGGGCGTCAACGCCGGCTGCGGTACCGGCAGCGTGCAGGTATCCGTCCGCCAATATCGTGCAGGCAAATGAAAACGGTGCAATGTCAAAGCGCACCGTCTTGCCGGAAAAGCGAGCGAGCCGCTGCAATGCCCAGCTGTTTTGCGCAAGCAGATGATTCAGTACCATGACAGAAGGTTGGGCGAACACGACGAATCAAGGCAAAACAGAAAGCCGGGTCCGCATCGTCAACAACATCAAAAATTGAGTCATGTATATCTCTTCGTGTGTATATAGCCAAGCGGGCGGAAGTATAACACTGGCAGTTTAAACCTGCGGTTGCGCCGGAAATTCAGGCAATTCCATCGAGCAAATTGGCGGGCATGGGCGGATTACAGGGAAATCAGTTCATTTGGGAAGCCGGGCGGAACGCCACCACGTCCATCACGAATACACACCTGCCTTGATGGCCGATCTTGTTCGGACGCTTGTGTGCCTGAACCATCAGTGCATTGGGCACTTGATCAGCGTCGTCGAGCTCGGTCAAAACGGCGGCTCGCTGGTCAGGGTCAGCATCTTTTCACTTAACGGGTGCACGAAACTCAATTCGCGCGCATGAAGCAGCAGTCTTTCCTCGCTATTGCCAACGCTTCCACCATACAGCTGATCACCAAGTACCCGATGCCCGATGGCAGCCATATGCACCCGCAATTGGTGGGTGCGCCCGGTCAATGGTTCCAGTTCGACGCGGCTGGCAGACAAGCCGGGCTCGCCATGATGTATGGAAGCGTGAAAGGGGTATTTCATGTATTCAAGCAGCCGATAGCGCGTGAGCGAGGCTTTGCCGATGGCGAAATCCACCTTTTGCCGCGGACGATTCGGCCAGTCTGAGGCGAGCGGCAAATCTACTTCACCCGCGGCAAGTTCAATTCGTCCCGATACTATCGCGATATACAATTTCCTTACTGCGCGCTCACGGAACAAACAGGAAAGCCGCCGGTGCATATCTGCGTTTCGGGCAACCACCAGCAGGCCGGAGGTGCCCATGTCCAGGCGGTGCACGCTGCGAGCATCAGGAAATTCTTTCTGTACGCGGGTTATCAGGCTGTCTGCCTTATCCGGCCCGCGTCCCGGCACCGAAAGCAGTCCGGCAGGTTTGTTGGCTACCAAAAGCGAATCGTCACGGTAGACAAGGTCGAGGCCGCAGTCGAGCGGCGGGTTGTAGGCTGTTTGGGGCACCATCGTATGCAGTCAATTGCCGCGAATATCGCTTATGCACCAACTTGTGCACGGTCCGGCTTGCGGGGAAAGCCAGCGTTACAGCGTATGCCGGTGTTTGACATCGGTTGAAGAGATCGAAAACTCGATTACATCGGAAGGATTTTCGGCAAACGATTGTCCCAGACTGATCGAGCCATTGCCCTGAAGATAAATTTCCTCGCGGGTAATGTGGGCGACATTGCCGTCGCTGAAACGCACATAGGTTCCATTGGTGCTTTGATCAGCGATGATGAACTTTCCAAAACGCAATTCGATGTGGACATGCAAGCGGGAAGCAAGCTCATTTTGGACAACCATGTCGCATGTCTCATCACGTCCCAAGACCACACTGGTGCACTCTCTGTTGACCTTGATCGAGCGCCCCCGATAACGCAAAGTCATCTCATCGGTATTGTCCGCAGATTTTCGGTATGCGGGCATACCGATACGAGTGCTTGACGTGTCTTCCTCCTCAACAATGACCTGGTAAAGGTCCAGCGGGTCGTGCTTGCCTTTAAGTTCGGCACGCAGGATACGGCGCATGTTGCCGTGTAAATCAGCAGGCAAGGCATCAAGCACCGCCTGAGTCGCCATGATTTGACCAGCACGCGTGATCGCTGCGACACGCGAGGCAACGTTAACCGTGTTGCCGAATACATCATTGGACTCCTTGATTACCGGACCATAGTTGAAGCCTATGCGAATGTGCAAGGGTACTCCACCCGGGGGCTGAAAGCTTTTCACCGCCGTTCTGATGGAACAAGCGGCGTGAAATGCTGCCTCAGCGCTCGGGAAAGTGGCCATCACCTCGTCGCCGATGGTCTTTATCAGCGTACCCTGGCAAGCAAGAATGCTCTCGCTCATGGTGTTGATACATTGGAAGATTAATTTTCTCGCCGGCTCGTCTCCGAGGTTTTCATAGAGGGATGTGCTGCCGCAAATATCGGCAAACAGGACCGCAATTTGTTCTACGCGTTGTGACATATCAAGAGATTCAGTACTGCCGGAAGTGATGATTGAACAGACCGCGCCATATTTTGCATGAAAAAAAGACTGGTGCGCAAAGTAAGTGCATTTTCGCGCAGATATGCTCCATAAGTCCGATATGGATTGCCAAATGAAAAGGTTTCATGCACCGGGATACGGTGCAGAGCCGGCCGATCGACATGCCTTATTCGGGCTTGGGTTGATCGCCATTGCCGTGATTCGGATGCTTGCTGGCGAGCTTTTTTTCGTGCGGTTCTTGCTGTCGTCCGCAAAGCGGAAGCGCCCGAACAGCACGCAGCCCTTCATGCCCATGTCGCACGGGATATCGTTCACCCGTTGGCACTTGTTTTCGACCTCATGCGGACAACCCCAGCTGCTCATTCTCGATTATGCCTTTTTGACAAACTCGGTCTTCAACTGCATCGCGCCGATGCCGTCGATCCTGCAGTCGATGTCGTGATCGCCATCGACCAGGCGGATGTTCTTCACCCTGGTGCCCACCTTGACCACCGACGACGAGCCCTTGACCTTCAGGTCCTTGATCACCGTCACCGAATCACCGTCTACCAGCACGTTGCCGAAGGCATCCCTGTATGCGCGCCGCCGCACATCGTTCTCAGCGGAAGGGTCTTTCGGCCATTCATGCGCGCATTCCGGACAGACATACATGCTGCCGTCTTCGTAGGTGTACCCGGAATTGCATTTGGGGCACTTGGGCAAATTACTCATGACCGGGTGATACTTTCGACTTTGCGTGAACCTTCAGCGTGACATGAAAGAACCGGCATGCTCAAAGCTTGTACCCACGATGCACCGCCACCACGCCGCCCGTCAGGTTGAAGTATTCGACGCGCTCCAGGCCGGCAGCCATCATCATCTGCTTCAACTCTTCCTGTCCGGGATGCATGCGGATCGATTCGGCGAGATAGCGGTAACTGTCCGCGTCTCCCGCGATGAGTTGGCCCATCCTGGGCAGCAGCCTGAAGGAGTAAAGGTCGTAGGCCTTTTCAAGCGGTTTGGCGATCTTCGAAAATTCCAGCACGATCGCGCGGCCGCTAGGTTTGAGCACGCGCTGCATCTCGCGCAGTGCGGCGTCCTTGTGGGTGACATTGCGCAGGCCGAAAGCGATGCTGACACAGTCAAAATAGTTGTCGGGAAAGGGCAGGTGTTCGGCGTCGCATTGCGCGACCGGTGTGGCGATGCCTTCGTCAAGCAGACGATCCCGCCCCACGCGCAGCATCGCATTGTTGATGTCGGTGAGCACGACCTGTCCGGTGCTGCCGACTTTCCTTATGAACAACCGCGACATATCCGCAGAACCGCCTGCCACGTCGAGCACGCGCTGCCCGGTGCGCACGCCGCTGATGCTGACCGCGTAGCGCTTCCACAGGCGATGCAAGCCAGCCGACATCAGGTCGTTCATCAAATCGTATTTGCCGGCGACTGAAGTGAACACGCCGGCAACTTTTCCGGCCTTTTCTTCCTCTGCAATGGTCTCGAAACCGAAATGGGTATCCGCCATTTATTAGCTCCCGAACGAATAGGTTAATGCGGATCGCGCGAGGCGCCCGCTTCTTTCATGCGCTGCAAATATTCCTGCCAGACGTGATCCCGATGTTCGCCCAGATGACGCAGGTATTCCCAGCTGTACAGACCGCTGTCGTGACCGTCGTCAAAGTTGATCTGGATTGCGTAGCTGCCAACCGGCTCGATAGTCAGCACATTGACATTGCGTTTGCCGACCTGCAGCACTTCCTGCCCGGGGCCGTGGCCGCGCACCTCCGCAGAGGGGGAATTTACGCGAAGAAACTCGAAAGGCAGCTTGCAGCGAAAGCCGTCCGGAAACGCCAGTTCAAGTTCGCGAGATTGCTGATGCAGGGTGATTTCAGTGGGTTGTTCTATCATGGTTTATAGTGAGCGTATCTTCTTCAACAGTGCCGTAGTGGAACGTTCATGTAAAAAGGGGATGCTGTGCACCGTGCCGCCCCAGCCTTGCACCGCGCTTGCGCCAACGATGTTTTCGATCTTCCAGTCGCCGCCTTTCGCCAGCACGTCGGGTTTGCAGGCAAGAATCAAATCAAACGGTGTGTCCTCGTCGAATTTTACCACCAAGCTGACAGATTCCAGCGCCGCAAGCACAATCATGCGGTCCTGTTCAGGGTTGATCGGCCGGTCATCGCCCTTGCCTTGCCGCTTCACCGAGGCATCGCTGTTCACGCCGACGATCAGCGATGCACCCAGTGCGCGGGCCTGCGCGAGATAAGTCACGTGGCCGCGATGCAGAACGTCGAAGCATCCGTTGGTGAACACCAGCGGGCGCGGCAATGCGGCTACCCGGGAGGCCAGCTCGCCGGCCGGGCATATCTTGCGTTCGAAATCGGGCGCGGGATACATTTAATCCGGGCGGTCAAGCGGGCCAGCCATGAGACGCACGGTCATTCCCCCAACAGGAGAAAATCGATGATATCGCACAGACAATGCAGGCTCAGCAAATGCACTTCCTGGATGCGCGCGGTGCTTTGCGCATCCACGCAAATCAGCACATCATCTGAACGCAGCGTGCGAGCCATTTCACCGCCATCGCGTCCGGTCAATGCGATCACGCGCATATCGCGTTCGTGAGCGGCATGGATGGCAGCCACCACGTTCGGCGAATTGCCGCTGGTGGAAATCGCCAGCAGACTGTCGCCGGGCAGGCCCAGCGCACGCACCTGCTTGGAAAAAATCTGGTTATAGTCATAATCGTTGGCGATCGATGTCAGCACCGAGCTATCGGTGGTCAGCGCAACACACGCAAGGCCGGGGCGCTCCTTTTCAAAGCGATTCAGCAATTCTGCCGCAAAATGCTGGGCGTCGGCTGCCGAGCCGCCATTGCCGCAGCACAGAATTTTGCCGTCGTTGGTGACACAGTCGAAGAAGATTTGTGCGCTGTCGGCGATGGGTTTTGCCAGCCCGTCTTTTACCTTAAGCTTGATCTCCGCGCTGTCCTTGAAATGCTTGATAATGCGTTTGTTGATATCCATGATAGGCCGTTGCGTAATCGATAGATGTGAATATTAACCGAATCAGGCATCGAACGCATTCTTGATCCATTGCATGTTGCGCCCTTCCGCATCGTCTAGCAGGACAACATCGAAGCGGCATGCCGGAATGCGCGCGAGACTGGCAAGATATTGCTGCGCGGTGCTGATGATGCGCTGCTGCTTGCTTGCATCGATGCTCGCCGCTGCACCACCAAAGCCGGCATTGCGCCGCAAGCGTACCTCGATGAATACCAGCGTTGTTCCATCCTGCATGATCAAATCGATTTCGCCAAATCGGCTGCGATAGTTTTGCACGATCAATCTCAAGCCATGCTGCTGCAAATATTGCACTGCCAGTAGTTCGGCCTGTGCGCCTTGACTGATCATGGCGGGCTGACAGCCTGTGCAGGAAACATTTGCGAGGAAGGAGGGGGTGGTGTGTCACCAAGTTGCGCGCGTCCTTGTGCAAACACGGCCGGAACCGCCGTGCGTTCGAAGTTGTGACCATTGAGTCGAATCTGGCCGGTTACCCCGTCCAGCGGCAAATCGGTATTGATATCGCCTGCAAGCATCAATTCAATCAGCCGAAACGAGTCGATTCCCAATGCGTAAAGCCGCTCACGGGAAGCTGAAAGCGGCGGATTGGGGTGAGGATAAATCATCACGGCGGGGTGGTCTGGTTGCAGCAGCCATGGCATATCGACAAAGTGGATGCCATTCAAATCGTAATTGGCCAGAACGTTGTCGTTACCGGTAAAGACTTGCGAGGTGGTGTAAACCGGTATCTTGTTGGGCAGATACGGGCGAATCAGACGCGAATTTTCGGCGTCGGTAGCGAGAAAGACCATGGTGTCGGTTATGTCAGCGATATCAGCAAACACGGCGGGGTCGCCGTTGTACTCGATCTCGCGCAAAATGCCCCTGTCTGCGCCATGAGCCGAATTTGTCCATTCATCCTCGAAAGCCGACTGCAAACGCAGGGACAATGGCATGTGGGTGGTAACGATGATGGCCTGATGCAAACCCTGTTTTGCGGCAAGTTGCGCAACTTGCCGCGCTTCAGCTTCTACTGCCATGCCGAAAAAATACAATTGCGGAGCAAATTGACCATCTATCATGTTCAATGCCAGCGTCGGTACCGGAATGTCACGCTCGGCTGCCAGCGCACTGACGCCGTCGCGCGTTAGCGGTCCCACCACGGCGCGCGCGCCGTTGGCGATGGCCTGGCGATACACCGCAACGACGCTGGTGTTTTCGTCAAAATCACTATAAACGCGTATCGGCATCATCAGCCTTTTATAATTCGAATCAGCCGCTGCAAAAAACCCCTGCTTAACAGCGTCGGCTGCGGGGCCGAATATTTCCGATTTCACCGGCAGCAGCAATGCGATGTGGGGAAACGGCGTGATATTGGGGAGCACTATTGGAGCAGGGACAGCTAAAGGTTGTGTTTCAACAGCTGCCGGGGCTGGAACGGGTCTTTCGACGGGGGCTGGCACGGGTGTCTCGACAGGAGCAGGCGCGGCAGCCGGCTGTTCGGTGACCGCTGCGGGGGGCGCTGGCTGCACTGGCGTTACTGTGCTGCTGCAAGCGTATAGTGAGAACAAGGCCAAGAGTAGGAGGAGTACACGTTGCATAACAAACATCCGCAAAAGTTGGAACCCGCATTATATGTAGTTGCCACCCCGATAGGAAATTTGCGTGATATTACCCTGCGCGCGCTCGAAGTGCTGGCCGCTGCAGACGTGCTGGCGGCAGAGGACACACGCAACACCGCACACCTGCTGGCACATCACGGTATCAGCGCGAACAGGCTGATTGCGGTACATCAGCATAACGAACGCGGCGAGGCGGAAAAAATCATCGCCTTGCTGCAGGCAGGACAAAGCGTGGCATTCGTCAGTGATGCGGGTACGCCGGCCGTCAGCGATCCCGGCGCATTGCTTGTACAGGCGGTGCGGAAAGCGGGCCTGCGCGTCATCCCGATTCCCGGGGCGAGCGCGGCGATGGCTGCCTTATCTGCGGCTGGCCTGAACGAACCGCATTTTCTGTTCTACGGATTCCTGCCCAACAAATCCGCCGCGCGGCGCGCCGCGCTGCAATCGCTGGCCAGTTACCCATGTGCGCTGGTGTTCTACGAGGCGCCACATCGCATTGTCGAATGCGCCGCGGATTTGCGCGCAGTATTGGGCGGCGAACGAGAAATCGTGCTGGCCCGCGAAATTACCAAGCTGTTCGAGACGATACATGCCTGTGCGCTGCGCGATGCCGAAGCCTGGCTGCAATCCGACAGCAACCAGCAGCGCGGTGAGTTCGTCGTGCTGGTTTCCGGCGCGATACCACAGCCGGGATTGTCTCTCGATACGCTGGGCACGCTGTCCAAACTGCTCGACGAACTGCCACTCAAGCAGGCGGTGCAACTCGCCGCAAAGATCACCGGAGCGAGCCGTAACGAGCTGTACCAGCGGGCTTTGCAAATCAAGATCCTGCTCAAGCCTTGGGCAGCGACACATCCTTTTTGTTTCCAGGTCAATGAATTGCTTCCGCGATTGGCCGCACATTTGATAATTAACCGGCGGGACGGGCAATGCGGGTAGAATCAGGGCATGAAAGCAAACAAGCTCGCCCAGGTTGCCCTGCTCCTGTGGGTCGCCACTGTCGCCGTATTGCTGTGGTTCTTCCTGCGCGGGAGTACTGCTGCGGATACGGATAACAGGACCGCGATCATGCTGCATCCTGCAGAGCGTGCGCTGTTGCTTTCCGAAATGCGCGATCTTCTGGTTGCGACGCAGGGTGTATTGGCAGGCGCCAACCAGCGCAATTTGGCGCTGATCGCCAAGGCAGCCCGCGCAGGGGGCATGGCCGGAACCGCGGAGGCCAATCCGGCATTGATGGCAAAGTTGCCCCTGGAATTCAAAGCGCTGAACATGAACGTGCGCCACGAGATGGATCAGATCGCCAAAGCCGCGGAGGACGGCAGGCATACGGGGGAATTGCTGAAAATGACTTCGGATACATTGACGAAATGCGTTGCCTGCCACGCAGCATGGCAGTTCAAGACGAATTAACAACGCGGGCAGGTTCGGGGTTGCTCTAAGGCCCGGCTTTGCCCTTGGCAACTTTTTTGGCAGCCGGTTTTCTTGTCTTTCCAGCCGCAGCCTTTTTGGCGGCAGGCTTGGCGGCTTTCGCTGCAGTCTTCGCCTTGGTGGTCGCGCTCCCGGCAGATGCAGCCTTGGGCTTGGCTGGCTTGGTTTTTGCCGCCTTGGGTGCAGCCTTGGCTTTAGGGGTCCTGGCTGCTGGCTTTTTGCTGCTTGGTCCCTTCGCCGCCTTGGCCGCGATCAATTCCAGGGCTTCTTCCAGCGTGATCGATTCCGGCGACACGCCCTTGGGCAACGTCGCATTGACCTTGCCGTGACGGGCGTAGGGACCGTAGCGTCCGCTGCAGATTTCCACGCTGGCATTGTCGTCAGGGTGATCGCCCAGCACGCGCAATACTGTGCTGCCATCGCGAGCCTGGGCCAACAATTCAACCGCGCGCTCCAGGCTGATGTCGAAGATGCTGTCGGTAAA
>CAVWTZ010000066.1:0-14794 GCA_963757485.1 uncultured beta proteobacterium | reverse complement strand
TGTTGTGGCGCCTTTCGTTCAGTTACGTATTGCTAACTGGGCCTCATTCGGCGCCAGGATCACGAGCCGTCCATACGCGTCGGCTGCATCAGAAAATCGCTTCTGTTCGGTGTAGGTGCGCGCAAGCATCCACCAATCACTCGGGTCGCTGGAACCCCGCTGCACCTTCTTTTCCAGCTTTTGCGAGCGCTTCCGGAGAATGGACCACGCCTTCGGCATCGGCAACGATCATGTCCTGGGGCGACAATGCATCGGGATTTCCCAGGGTCCAATACAGCGACACGCTGACCACCGGCAGCAACACCGCCAGCGCGATAGCAAGTACCTTGGCCGGGTTGCGCGGCGGTTTTGCCGCAGGCTGTTCGGTGATCTTGACCTCTTCCAGCAGACGCGACTCCAATTCGGTCATGCCCTGGTTGTATGCTTCCTCGGTCAGCAGGCCGTTGTGCAGATCGACTTCGAGCTCCGCCGCCTGGTCGCGCAGAATCTCCAGATTCGCCGCATCCCGCAACACCTCATCAGGCGATGAAGACTTGCGCCACAACGGCAACGCAATGAAAAGAACTGCGACCAGCGACAGCGCCGCGCAGAGTATCCAGAATAACATCATGTCTTGCGGGTCTTTCGGTTCGTTTAGCAATGCTGCTGCGCGCTGAGCTTCTTCGGCGGACAGTTGGACTTCGGGGACTGCATTTTTGCGTTTGCGCAGCTGATATACCAGGCCAGCCAGGCCAATCAGCAGCAAGGCGAACGGGCCGTACCAGAGCAGTATCGTATAGCGCTTCATCGGCGGATCGAACAGCACGAAATCGCCATATTTCGAAACCAGGAAATCGATGATCTGCTGGTCGGTCATGCCCTGTTTCATTTTCTCGCGCACTTCCTGGCGCAAATCCTTGGCCAGATCGGCGCGAGAACTCGCCAGCGATTCGTTCTGGCACACCAGGCAACGCAGGTTCTGCGCAAGGTGGACCATGCGCTGTTCCAGTACCGGATCTTCAGCCAGGTCTTTTGCCTCACCGGCATAAGAAATGGACGGCAACAGGCTGATCAGTATTATCAATATATATTTCATTTCGCTTGCAGCTCCGCTACCAGTGGAAGGATTTTTTGTTGCAGGCTTTCATGGGTAACCGGACCGATCTGCTTGTAGCGAATCACGCCCTGTTTGTCGATCACATAGGTTTCAGGCACGCCATACACGCCATAATCGATTCCGACGCGGCCATTGGCATCCGTGGCAACCAGGGTGTAAGGGTTACCGCCTTCGCGTAACCACGCTTCCCCGTCCGGATTATTGTCCTTGTAATCGAGGCCCAAGATCGGAACAACGCTCTGCTGCGACAGTTCCATCAGAACCGGGTGTTCCTCCCGGCACGAAACGCACCAGGATGCCCACACGTTAAGCAGCCATACCTGGCCCTTCATGTCCTGCGACGAAAATCGTTTGGCAGGGTCATGCAACTCGGGCAGGGTGAATGCCGGCGCGGGTTTGTTGATCAGCGGCGACGGGATTTCATGCGGATTTAACCCCAACCCGATATAAAGGAAAACTGCCAACACGACAAAAGCAATAAATGGCCAGAAGCGCGTCATGATGCGCCGCCGCCTTGTGCTGCCATGTTTCCACCGACAGGCACGGTGCCTGCGCTGATACGGGCTGCCTTTCTGCTGTGAATACGATAACGACGGTCACTGATGGCCAGCGCGCCGCCCATGGCCATCAGCAGGCAGCCGCCCCAGATCCAGACCACAAAAGGCTTGTAATAAACACGCATCGACCAAGCGCCCTGTGAATCGGGAATCGGTTCGCCCATGGAAACATATAGGTCGCGGAATATGCCGGTGTCGATTGCCGCTTCTGTCATCGGCATTCCGGACGCGTTGTAGTGGCGCTTCTGCGGAAGCAATACGGTGACCGGCTTGCCATCCTTGGTGACGGTAAAGTGCGCCTGCTCCGCCGTATAGTTCGGCCCAGTAATATTATTCACGCCGTCAAAACGGAAAATGTAGCCTCCAGAATCCACCGTGTCGCCGACGTTCATGCGCACGTCACGCTCGGTTTCGTATCCCTTCACCACGGTCACCCCGATGATGAACACCGCCACGCCGAGATGCGCGAGCTGCATACCGTAGTAGCTCAGGCTCTGGCTGCGCACACGCTGCATGAAGGGCCCCTGCCCGCCCCAGCGTTGCATCAGGCTCACCACCAGCGAAGCGATCACCCAGAATGACAGCAACAATCCCAATGCGATCATCGGCGTCCAGTGTCTGAAAATCAACGGCAATGATATCGCGAGCACGGCCGCGGCGGCGAATCCCCAGCGGACGCGCCTGATCAGCTCGGACACACTGGACTGCTTCCAGCGCGCCAATGCGCCCAATCCCATCATCAAGACGGTCAGCGTCATCAACGGAACGAACACCGCCTCGAAATAGGGAGGCCCCACCGATAACTTGCCCAACCCCAGCGCATCCATGAACAACGGATAAAGGGTGCCGATGAACACCGAAGCAGCAGCGACCGACAGCAGCACGTTATTCGCGAGCAGCATCGATTCACGCGAGACGATATCGAATCTTCCGCCCAGCCCGATCTTGGGCGCGCGCCACGCGAACAGCAGCAGCGACGATCCGATCACGATCACCAGAAAGGCCAGGATGAACACGCCGCGCTTGGGATCGGTCGCAAACGAGTGCACCGATGTGAGCACACCGGAACGCACCAGGAAGGTCCCGAGCAGGCTCAGGAAAATGCGGCAATCGCGAGCAGCACCGTCCAGCTCTTGAATGCGCCGCGCTTTTCGGTAACAGCCAGCGAATGGATCAGCGCGGTGCCGACCAGCCACGGCATGAACGACGCGTTTTCAACCGGGTCCCAGAACCACCACCCGCCCCAGCCCAGTTCGTAGTATGCCCACCAGCTGCCCAGCATCACGCCGCACAGTCAGGAACACCCAGGCCACCGTGGTCCAGGGACGCGACCAGCGCGCCCAGGTCGCGTCGAGCTTTCCGCCTATCAGTGCGGCGATGGCGAACGCAAACGCGACCGAGAATCCCACATAGCCCATGTACAGCATCGGCGGATGGATCACCAGACCGGGATCTTGCAGCAATGGATTTAGTTCCTGGCCGTCGGCTGCAGCAGGCAGCAGGCGTACGAACGGGTCCGATGTGAGCAGCATGAACAGGATGAAACCGACCGCAATCAGTCCCATCACGCCCAGCACGCGCGCGACCATTTCCTCGGGCAGGTGTTTGCTGAACGTGGCAACCGCGACCGCCCAGACCGACAGGATGGTAACCCACAACAGCAGCGAGCCTTCATGGCCGCCCCAGATCGCGGCAAAACGGTAATGCAGGGGCAACTGCGAATTGGAATGTTCCGCCACGTACAGCACGGAGAAATCATTGTGCAGGAAGGAATAGGCCAGGGCCGCAAACGCCAGCGCAATAAATACGAATTGTCCCGTTGCCAGCGGACGCGCAAGCCCCATCAATACCCTGTTGTTGCGCGCGGCGCCGAATATCGGCAACACGCCCAGGGACAGTGCCAGGAACAATGCGATGATTAAGGAAAAATGGCCAAGTTCTGGAATCATGTCTCACTCCTCAGGTAATTATTTTGCGACAGCAACAGGTGCGTTGGTTGGCATGGCGACCTTCCCTGCCGCATTTGCTACGCCGCCGTTTTGCAATGCGTCAGCCGCCTCGATTGCCTTGGCCTTCTTCAGTGCATCGGCCGCTTCCGGCGGCATGTAGTTTTCATCATGTTTGGCAAGCACCTGTTCGGCAACCATCACGTCGCCGGGTCCCATCTTGCCTTCGGCAACCACGCCTTTGCCTTCCTTGAACAGGTCCGGAAGGATGCCTTTGTACACGACCGGGATTTCCTTATACATATCGGTAATCACGAAATTTGTGGTCAACCCGTCCGTTTCGCGCTTTACGCTGCCCTTTTCAACCAGACCGCCGATGCGGAAACTGCGGCGCTTCGGAACCTGGTTGTCAAACACCTGGGTCGGGGTGAAATAAAGATTGACGTTGCCCCTCAGCGCATACAACACCAAACCGACTGCCAGTCCCACTCCTGCAAGGGCGACAGCGATGAATATGAATCTTTTATGGCGCGGTTTCATTTATTCAACATCTCCTGCATCACGCATCAGGCGAACCTGCTGCAAGGTTACTTTCCGTTTATGGACAACCAGCACAATTTCGATCACAAATATAAGCAATGCCACGACATACGAGCCGAACCACACATAGGTCAGCGGATTTTCCCTCATCCAGATATCCAGACTGTTCATTGTTGCATCTCCGGTAATCCGCTGATCCAGTCGGTCTTGCGCTCGCGCTCGAGTATGATGCTGCGCACACGCGACAAAACGACCGCAATGGCATACATCCAGCAGGCAAGCGTCATCGCAAGCAAGGTATGCTGCATCGTGATTTGCATGCTGGTGCCGGTGAATTTGATGGTCGCGCCCTGATGCAGGGTATTCCACCATTTCACCGAAAAATAAATGATCGGCACGTTTACCGATCCGACGATGGCCAGCAATGCCGAGGCGCGGTCGGCACGGCGCGGTTCATCTATGGATGCGTGCAGCGCAATGAAACCCAGATAGAGGAACAACAGGATGAGTTGCGAAGTCATGCGTGCATCCCATATCCACCAGGTGCCCCACATCGGCTTGCCCCACAAGGCGCCGGTCCATAATGAAATCAGGGTGAACAGTGCGCCGGTCGGCGCGATCGCGCTGGCCATCATGGCCGACAAACGCGTATTGAAGATCAACCCCAGCGCAGCGTAGCCTGCCATGACCAGGTAAAAAAACATGGACAGAATGGCTGTCGGCACATGAATGAACATGATGCGATAGAACTCGCCTTGCTGTGCGTCGACAGGCGCGACAAAAAATCCCATGTACAAGCCAATCGCAAACAGGATCGCGGCGGCAATCGCGAACCACGGAATCATCTTTCCGGCCAGCCCGTAAAAGGTGGTGGGTGAGGCATATTTGAACCAGTTAATTGCCAAATCATCACTCCATCGAAATACGCAACGCCTGTGCGGTCACCCACGGGGTGAACACCAGCGCCAATACCAGCATCGCCCCCAGCAGGGACAAATGGGACGCAATGCTCAGTCCGCTTGATACCGCTCCGACTGCGCCGGTGCCGAATATCAGCACCGGAATGCACAGCGGCAACACCAGCAGCGACAACAACACTCCGCCGCCGCGCAAACCCAGGGTCAGCGCCGCGCCGATCGCACCCACCATACTGAGTATCGGTGTTCCCAACAACAGGCTGACAATCAACACGCCCAATGCCTGAATCGACATATCGAACTGCAAACCCAGCACCGGAGCCATCAGAACCAGCGGCAGCCCCGACGACATCCAGTGTGCCGCCATCTTGCCCAGCACCAGCATGGACAACGATTGCGGCGCCAACATCATCTGTTCCAGCGTGCCATCCAGATAGTCTGCCGAAAACAACCGTCCCAGCGACAGCATCGAAGCCAGCAACGCCGCCACCCACAACACGCCCGCCGCCATCTTGCGCAGCATATCCATTTCCGGGCCTACACCCATGGGAAACAAACTGACCACCATCACGAAAAAAATCAGCGTGGTAAGCACATCTGCACGGCGACGCATCGCCAATGCCAGATCGCGCCGTATCACCAGCACCAGCAAACCGAGCATGGTGGATTTCTTCATGACAACGACAAAATGCGCATTTCCATCCCTGCCACGTGCAGCGGCTGATGGGTAGTAAAAATCACCATCCCTTGTCTGGCAAGATGCTCTGCAATCAATTCCTGTATCAACGCCACGGCTCCGACATCGAGCGCGCTCAAAGGTTCGTCGAGTATCCACAATTTCGCGTCGCTGACCAGCAAACGCGCCAGCGCAACACGCCGACGCTGGCCTTGCGAAAGCACTGTTGTCGGCAGCATTTCGCGGCCGCGCAAACCCATGCGCCGCAAAGCGGTTACCGCCTCTTTTTCTTCTAATTCGATCCCAGAAAGTCCTGCCGAGATGCGCAAGTTTTCCAGCGCGCTCAGTTCGTCCTTGATTGCATTCAGATGCCCCAGGTACAGTATTTCGTCATAGTAGTCTTCAGCCAGCTCGCGGATTTTCTGGCCGCGCCAGGCAATTTCACCCTCATCCGGCATCAGGAAACCGCACAGGGTCCGCAACAGACTGGTTTTCCCGCTGCCGTTGGCGCCTTGTACTTGCATGATCTCCCCGAGATGCAGTTGAAAATTCAACCCGGAAAACAAACGATGATCGCCTCGACTACAAGCAAGATTGCTGACTTCCAGCATTAAGAGAACCTATACATAATATTCAAATGATTATATACGATATGCTCGGGAGGGTGGCAGTGAAAAAAAGCAATCATCTTGATCGACGCCACCTAAAACTGCAAATTTGGCGCATCGGTATTAAGGGCGCTTTGCCTTCGTTTATGAATTTATGCTGCCTGACACGGACTACGATCGACTTAACTTGATGACCCGTGCTTTTGTATTTGGCTTTGCTAGCCGCGAAGTGTGGAAAGGAGAACTGCTTGATGGATTAGGATGGGAAAACTTTCGCGATGCTTACGAAATCAGTGCGTATAGCCTTGGGCACAAACCATGCCCAGCTATTACTCTGCCAAAATAACAAACGCCCCCGAAAGTGGCGTTTGTTATTTGATAAATGACGCCAAATCAAGGCTGAGCCGGGACCGTCTCAGGCAAATTCAGCTTGATTTTCGCATGCTGGCTGGCATCGGCCAAATATGCATGGAACATTTCCTCTCCGGTCAGTTGGCGCAATTGCTGCGCGTACCTGGCGCGTTTTGCATCATCGATTGCATCCCCCTCCCTGACAGCATCTATACGAATCAGCATGTAACCGCCTTGCGCCAATTCCATGCCGACATACTGGGGAAGCTTGCCAGCATTTGCCTGGAATACTTTCTGCACCAAACCTGAATCCAGAGAACCGTGTTTCGCACGTGTAATGCTCTGTGCGGCGCCCCAGCTCAATTTCAATTTGTCGCCACCCTGAAGTTTTTCAAGCAACGAATTACCCTGCTTGACAGCCAGTTCCTGCGCCTGCTGACGCAGCAATTTTTGACGGATCTGTTCGGTCACTTCGTTCAACGGACGCAATGCAGCCGGCTTGTATTCCAGAATACGCGCAGCAACCAAAGTATTCGGCACCACCTCGATCGCGTCTGTATTGCGCTTATTCTTTACGACCTCGTCGTTAAAAATCGCCTGCAACATTTTCGCTGTCCATGGTTCCTCGCCAGCAACCCCCTTTACCAGCCATCCGCTCTGCTCCACCTTGGCGCCAACCAACTCGGCTGCAGGCTTCAACGTATCACTTTGCTCATACACGGTATTGCTGAATTTCTCGGCCAACTCGGCGAACATATCGTCTGCCTTTTGCTGGCGGAGTTTATTGACAATTCCCTGGCGTGCCTCGTCGAACGGAATAACCCGGGAGGGTTTGATTGCCAGAAGCTTGATGATGTGAAAACCGAAATCCGACTTCACTAGGCCGCTGACTTCACCCACCTTCAAAGCAAAAGCCGCAGCATCAAACGGCTTGACCATCGCACCGCGGGCAAAATAGCCGAGATCGCCGCCTTTTGCGGCTGAGCCGGGATCCTGGGAATATTTTTTTGCCAGATCGGCAAACTTGGCTGGATTTTGCATGACTTGCTGCAGCACCTGCTCGGCTTTGGCCTTGGCCATATCCTGCTCCGCTTGCGGCGCGGATGCTTTCACGGCAATCAGGATGTGAGTGGCACGGCGCTCCTCGGGCGTACCAAATTCATTGAGATGCCCATCGTAGTATTTGCGGGCATCCTCATCGCTTACCTTGACCTTCGCAAGCAAATCATCTGCTGAAAATTTCACATACTCCACTTTTGCCTGCTCATGCGCCTGGAATTCACTTGGGTTTTGCTCGTAATAATTTTTCACCGCGGCATCATCCACTTTTGCCTCCGGCATAAGCGACTGGAATGATATGGGTGAAACACTCACCACCCGTTGCTGTTCGTTCAGGCGAATAACCTTGTCCACAACACTGTTCGCGGCATATCCATTCTGCACGTAAGCATCCTGCATTTGCTGCCCGAGCAAATCGTCACGCACGCTCGCTTCAAACGCCAACGGCGACAAATTCTGATTCGCCAGAACGGATTCGTAACGTTTCTTGTCAAATTTTTCATCAACCTGAAAAGCCTCTATACCGGCAATCACCTGCGCTACCTGCTCATCCGGTACGCTCAGGCCGGCCGATTTGGCTCGTTCGACGAGCAAATGCTGCGAAACCAGATTATCCAGAACCGCACGCTTCATCTGGGGATTTTCAAGCATGGACGCGTCAAAGTTTGCACCCAACTGCTGACGCAGCCTGTCTTGTTGCTGGTTAAGTGCGTTTTCGAATTCTTTTTGAGAGATTTTTGCGCCATTCACGGTGGCAGCCACGTCTGCCGCGTTTCCAGACCTGTTATATGAACTCACTCCCCATAATGCAAACGGCAAAATAATGAGCGCCAGAATTATCTGCACCAGCCTTTTATTTTCATGCACAAAATCAAACATAGCGACGCCATCCAACTATTGATTCAAAGGAAACAGATGTAAAAAAGGCGAACTTGCGTTCGCCTCAATTTGGCGGAGTGGACGGGACTCGAACCCGCGACCCCCGGCGTGACAGGCCGGTATTCTAACCAACTGAACTACCACTCCAAAATCTTTTGTGGTGGGTGCTGACGGGGTCGAACCGCCGACATTCGCCTTGTAAGGGCGACGCTCTACCAACTGAGCTAAGCACCCTGCAAAGTCGATTAGTTTACAGCATCTTTCAGGCCCTTGCCAGCGCTAAACTTAGGAACCTTTGCCGCCTTGATCTTAATTGTCGCACCAGTGCGAGGATTGCGGCCATTGCGTGCCGCACGCTTGCCCACTTTGAATGTACCAAAACCAACCAAGCTCACTGTATCGCCCTTCTTCAGTGTTTTCTTGATGGTGTCCACAGTCGCATCCAACGCGCGGGCAGCAGCAGCCTTAGAGAGATCAGCGGATTTTGCAATTGCATCAACCAAATCAGATTTATTCACGTATGTCCCCTTTGCGAATGATTAATAAAACAGGAAAATCCCTGCGAAGCCTTTATATCAAGGCTTCGCAGCTTTGGTCAAGCGATTACTAAAATAATTTTCATGTTGCATCGCCTTACCCATACTGATACCAGTTTCCCGCTCAATGCTTGGTGATGACAGATGATGCCGACCCTGCCGGGTCTGCCGCCATGGCAACAACAGCAACCTTTTCAGAAGCTTCCGCAAGCGGTTCGGGTTTGCGTTCCAAGGCCATTTCAAACACCTGATCTATCCACTTGACCGGATGAATATCCAGTTTATTCTTGATGTTGTCGGGAATTTCCGCCAGATCCTTGGTATTCTCTTCGGGTATCAGGACGACCTTGATCCCGCCGCGTTGCGCAGCCAGCAGTTTTTCCTTCAAGCCGCCGATCGGCAGCACTTCACCGCGCAAGGTGATTTCGCCCGTCATCGCGACATCGGCACGCACCGGGATACCCGTCAGTGCCGAGACCATCGCCGTGCACATGCCAACCCCTGCACTCGGCCCATCCTTGGGAATCGCGCCTTCCGGCAAGTGGATATGAAGATCGGTCTTCTGATAAAACTCTTCGTCTATCCCCAATCGCTTTGCACGGCTCCGCACCACACTCAACGCCGCCTGGATGGACTCCTGCATCACCTCGCCGAGCTTGCCGGTGGTCGTGGTCTTGCCTTTGCCCGGCAACACGGCTGCTTCAATGGTGAGCAATTCGCCGCCGACTTCGGTCCACGCCAAACCGGTCACCTGCCCGACCTGGTTGTTCTTCTCTGCAACGCCATATGAATAGCGGCGCACGCCGAGATACTTGTCCAGATTGCGCGAATTGATGGTCACCTTGGTATTGCGGTCCTTCAACAAGAGCGCCTTGACGACCTTGCGGCAAATTTTGGAGATTTCCCGCTCCAGGCCGCGCACCCCGGCTTCACGCACGTAATAGCGCACGATGTCGCGCAATGCACTTTCCGAAATGTTGATCTCTTCCGGCTTCAGCCCGTTGTTCTTGATCGCCTTGGGCACCAGATAGCGCATTGCGATATTGATCTTTTCGTCTTCCATATAGCTGGAAACATGGATGATTTCCATGCGATCCATCAGCGCATCGGGAATATTCAACGTATTCGCGGTTGCGACGAACATCACTTCGGACAGGTCATATTCGACCTCGACATAATGGTCGACAAACGTGCTGTTCTGCTCCGGATCAAGCACTTCCAGCAAAGCGGAAGATGGATCGCCGCGCATATCCATACCCATCTTGTCCACTTCGTCCAGCAGGAACAGCGGGTTCTTCACCGCGACTTTGCTCATGTTCTGCAGAATCTTGCCCGGCATGGAACCGATATAGGTGCGGCGATGGCCGCGAATCTCGGATTCATCGCGCACACCGCCCAGCGACATGCGCACAAATTTCCGGTTGGTAGCGCGCGCGATAGACTGGCCCAGCGAGGTTTTCCCCACGCCTGGCGGACCCACCAGACAAAGGATGGGAGCCTTCATCTTGTCCATGCGTTGCTGCACGGCCAGGTATTCGAGTATGCGTTCCTTGACCTTGTCCAAACCATAGTGGTCCTCTTCCAGCACCACTTCGGCCTTTTTCAGGTCGCCACTGATCTTGGTCTTCTTCTTCCACGGAAGACCCGTCAACACGTCTATGTAATTGCGCACCACAGTGGCTTCGGCCGACATTGGCGACATCAAACGCAGCTTTTTCAGTTCCGACTCGGCCTTGTTGCGCGCCTCTTTAGGCATGTGCGCGGCCTTGATCTTCTTTTCCAGTTCATCGAAGTCTGTGCCTTCTTCACCGTCACCCAGCTCTTTCTGGATCGCCTTGACCTGCTCGTTCAAATAATATTCGCGCTGGCTCTTCTCCATCTGGCGTCTGACACGGCCGCGGATGCGCTTCTCGACCTGGAGGATATCGATTTCGCCTTCCAGCAAGCCGAGCAGATGCTCCAGGCGCTTGCGCACACCGAAAATCTCCAGCACTTCCTGCTTCTGCTCCAGCTTGAGCGGCAGATGGGCGGCAATGGTATCGGCCAGACGGCCGGCGTCATCGATCCCGGCCAGCGATGTCAGTATTTCCGGCGGGATTTTTTTGTTGAGTTTGACGTACTGGTCGAACTGGGCGATCAGCACGCGGCGCATCGCTTCGGATTCGCTGTCCGTGCCGTCCTCGGCCGGAACGATCTGCACCTCGGCATCGAAATGCGATTTGGCGTCATAGACGCGCAGCACATTCGCCCGCTGCGTGCCTTCGACCAGCACCTTCACGGTGCCGTCGGGCAATTTCAGCATTTGCAGGATGTTGGCCATGCTCCCGATGGCATAGAGATCATCCGTGCCCGGATCGTCTTTGGTTGCGGACTTCTGCGCCACCAGCGCGATGCTCTTGCCGGCCTCCATCGCCGTCTCCAGCGCCTTGATGGACTTGGAGCGCCCGACGAACAGTGGAATGACCATATGCGGGAACACCACAACATCGCGCAAAGGAAGCAACGGATACAAGTTGCTTGCAATGGCGTTTGGAGTGCTTGGGCTATCTTGTTCTAACATGGCGAACCTTTCATTAAGAGTAAAGGTTAGATGGGGATAGCCGAAAATAATTCAAGCTGCCCCATCTGGACAAGATACTAAAGAGCGGGCGGCAGGCAAAAACTAAGCCGCCTTGTGGGTATCCGCATAAATGATGATGGGCTTGATTTCTCCGGATGCACCTTCATCCAGCACCACCTTGCTGACATTATCCATCGAGGGCAGATCGAACATCACATCCAGCAACGCATGTTCGAGTATCGAACGCAATCCGCGCGCGCCGGCCTTGCGCGCCAGCGCCTTCCGCGCAATCGCCAGCAGAACACCTTCGTGAAACTCGAGATCGACATTCTCCATCGCGAACAGCTTCTGGTATTGCTTGGTCAACGCATTTTTGGGCTCTGTCAGGATTTTGACCAGCGCGGATTGATCAAGCTCTTCCAGCGTGGCGACGACCGGCAGGCGTCCGACAAACTCCGGAATCAGGCCGAACTTGATCAAATCTTCCGGTTCCACCTCGCGCAACGTCTCTCCGGTCTTGCGCTGATCCTTGCTGGCAATGGTAGCACCGAAGCCGATACCCGCCTTTGCGGAACGGCTGCGTATGACTTTTTCCAGGCCATCGAATGCACCGCCGCAAATAAACAGGATGTTGGTGGTATCCACCTGCAGGAATTCCGTGTTCGGGTGCTTGCGCCCGCCCTGCGGCGGAATCGAGGCTTTGGTGCCTTCGATCAGCTTGAGCAATGCCTGTTGCACGCCTTCACCGGATACATCCCGCGTTATCGAAGGATTGTCGGATTTGCGCGAAATCTTGTCGATCTCATCCACATACACAATGCCACGCTGCGCCCTTTCCACGTCGTAGTCGCAGGCCTGCAGCAATTTCTGAATGATGTTCTCGACATCCTCGCCGACATAACCCGCCTCCGTCAGCGTGGTTGCATCGGCCATCACGAACGGTACATCCAGCAAGCGCGCCAAGGTTTGTGCCAGCAAAGTCTTGCCGGAACCGGTCGGCCCAACCAGCAAAATATTGCTCTTGGACAACTCCACGCCGTCTTTGTCGCTACTCCTGAGACGTTTGTAGTGGTTGTACACCGCCACCGACAAAATCTTCTTGGCCTGTTCCTGACCGATCACATATTCATCAAGTGTCGCGCAAATTTCCTTTGGTACCGGCAAGTCTGACTTGCCCGTCTTGGCCTGATCATTCCGGATCTCCTCGCGCATGATGTCGTTGCACAGCGTGATGCATTCATCGCAAACGAACACGGAGGGGCCCGCGATCAGCTTGCGCACTTCATGCTGACTCTTGCCGCAGAACGAGCAGTAAAGCAGTTTTTCGCCTGATTTTATATCGTCAGCCATCGCTAGCAACCTTCCCTCGAATTATCAGCAAACATAAATTGGGTTAAACGCGCTTTTCCAAGACCTTGTCTATCAAACCATATTTCACCGCATCCTCGCTGCTCAAAAAATTGTCGCGATCTGTATCGCGCTCAATCGTTTCTACGGACTGTCCGGTATGCTGGGCCAGCATCTGGTTCAGCCTCTGTTTCAGATACAAAATTTCGCGCGCATGAATCTCTACATCGGAAGCCTGACCCCGGAACCCTCCCATCGGTTGATGGATCATCACGCGTGAATTCGGCAGGCAGAAGCGCTTGCCCTTTTCACCCGCGGCAAGGAGGAACGAGCCCATGCTGGCGGCTTGGCCGATGCACAGCGTGCTGATATTCGGCTTGATGAACTGCATGGTGTCATAAATGGCCATCCCCGCTGTCACCGAACCGCCGGGTGAATTGATGTAGAAATTGATGTCCTTGTCCGGATTTTCGGATTCCAGGAACAGCATTTGCGCCACAATCAGATTCGCACTGTGGTCATTGACCTCCCCGACCAGGAATACCACGCGCTCCTTGAGCAGGCGGGAATAGATGTCGTACGCCCGCTCACCGCGCCCGCTGGTCTCCACGACCATCGGGATCAGACCGATATTCTGCGGCTCCTGATAATCCGACATGCCGAAATTTTGTGTTTGTTGAGAATGCATCATTGTCAGGTATTCCCCATCAGTTCGTTGAATTCTGCCTTTTTGTCAGTGGTCTTGGCCTGACCCATCGCCCAGTTCACGACGTTTTCTTCCAGCACCAAATTTTCGACTTCCATCATGCGCTTAGGTTCAGCCGCATACCAGCGGATAACTTGTTCAGCATCGTCAAAGCTTTGCGCATAATCTTCTATCATGGCCTTGACCTGCTCGGATTTTGCCTTCAGACCATGCTTATTGACTAGTTCCGCAAGAATCAGGCCAAGCTTGACGCGCCTCTCGGCGCGTTCCTTGAACAATTCCGGGTACAACGGCATGCCCTTCACGTTCATTCCGCGCGACTCCATATCCTGCACGGTTTGCTCCATCAAGGCTTGCATTTCCCACTCCAGCAAAACCCTGGGAACTTCAAATTCGGTGACTTTCAGCAGCGCATCCATCACCGCATCCTTGTTGCGCACATTCAAACGACGGGCAACCTCGCGAGTCAGATTATTGCGAATCTCTCCTTCAAGTTTGCTCACATCACCGTCGGCTATACCGATAGACCTGGCGAATTCAGCGTCGATTTCAGGCAAGCGCGGAGCCTCCACCGCATGCACTGTAACAGTAAAATTCACCTGCTTCCCGGCAACCTCTTTACCACGATAATCTTCGGGAAAAGTCATATCAAAAGACCTGGTCTCGGCCGCCCTCATGCCCATGATGGCAGCCTCGAAATCGGCGAGCATGCTACCCATGCCCAGCACCACCGGTACATCCTTGCCTGTGCCGCCCCGAAATACTTCGCCGTCAAGCTTGCCGACAAAATCGATAGTCACCCGATCTTCTGCCTGTGCAGCGCGATCGACTTTTTCAAAAGTGGTGCGTTGTTTGCGCAAGGTCGCAATGGTGTTATCCACGTCTGCCTGTGTCAGTTCATAAACCAGGCGCTCTATCGATACACCTGACAAATCGCCGATCACGACTTCCGGGTACACCTCGAAAGTCGCGCTATATTCGATCTGTTCGGCATTCTGATCTTTCGTCTTGACTTC
>CAVWTZ010000065.1:0-6327 GCA_963757485.1 uncultured beta proteobacterium | reverse complement strand
AACGGGTCGGATAGCACCTCGAACTCCTCGCCGTAAATTCGAATCTTTTGCGACGCGGCGTACCCGAACTGCCGGATGCGGGCGCAAACCTCGGTGGTCGGCAGACTGCCCTGGCTGGTGATCACTTGATCCTCGTTTCCGGCAGGGAAAAAAATCCTCTCTGCCGAATAGGGCTATTGGATGCCTTCTGCCGGACTTCTGCCGTGACCCCAGTCACCGATAACGAATCATGTAACTCTGTTGAACACAACAGCATACAAGCGTATCGCCCAGTCAAGCCGGGGTTTCGCACAGCTGCATCTTTCGGCGGCAGTCCTGTCATGGGCCAGAATCCTAACCGCCAAGGACGCGAAGTCAAACGAAGGAAGCCAGGGAAATCGAACTTCCTTCGTGATACTTCGTGGGCTTAGCGGTTGAGCCTTTCTGTTGCGGTATCAGCGGGACGATTTCACCACACTCCCGGCAACAGCCGGTAACGGGTGATCGCGGCATACTGCTCGTACCCGGCAACCCAACGGCCCAAGGGTATGGGGTTAACAGGTATCACTGATGAGCAGGTACAGATGGCGGTAGAACGACTCAATCATCGGCCACGCAAAATGCTTGGATTTAGAACGCGTCACGAGGTATTCTTCGGGGCAGATGTTCTCTAGACCAAGCAACCGCTGGCTGCTGCACTTCCAACTTGAATCCGCCAGTGTTAAAGGCAGGGGGCAGTGATGTATGACATTGAAAAAATGAACAATTGGGTTATCCGTTTGACCCAAAGCGAGCTGCCAGTATTGAAACAAACCGCACGAGACTTGGTTGCCCTGCGTTCTGATGACAACAAGTTGAATGCACGTTCCATTTCAGAAGTGATCTCGCGCGACCCGATCATGACCGTCAAATTGCTGCGCTATTTGCAACTGCACAAACACAAAGTGCAAACTGCCGAGGTTATCCAGGTTGAGCAGGTATTGATGATGTTGGGTCTCGATACGTTCTTCAACAAGATTGCCATGCAACCGTTGGTCGAGGATATGCTCAAGACCAATGTTGCGGCTCTCCCCGCGACGTTGCGTGTGATACATCGATCGCATCGCGCTTCTGAATACGCCAAGGATTGGGCGGTGCAGTTACACGATTTGCACTATGAAGAAGTGCGGATTGCTGCCTTGTTGCACGATATCGCCGAAATCCTGATGTGGTGCTTTGCTCCCCGCGCCATGCTGGAAATTCGTGACATCCAGCAAAAAGACAAGAAGCAGCGCAGCCATGCCGTGCAAGAGCAGGTCTTGGGCTTTTCTTTGATAGAGTTACAAAAAGAATTGGCAATCAAGTGGAGAATGCCGGAGCTATTGTTGACCTTGATGAATGATTCCAACGCTGAGCTACCGCGTGTTCGCAACGTGGCGCTGGCGGTAAATTTGGCCAGGCATTCCGCCAATGGCTGGAATGATGCCGCTCTACCCGACGACTACAAGGACATCGGTGAATTGCTGCGTATTCCGTCCGAACAGGTCATGTCCATGGTCGCTGAGGATGATGGCGAGTGACATCGGCAAACTGTATCGATGACCGGAAATGCCAGCGGCGTCATTCCAGGAAAGTTGCAGTTGCAAAATATATTTTTCCATTCCCTGATTTTTGCGGGGTAGATCACACCTGGGCTGCAATCATTTTTATGAATTCCGCCGCGGGCACTGCAGGAGAAAATAAATATCCCTGCACATAGTCGCACCCGAATGACTTCAGCAATCCAAGCTGTCCTTTCGTTTCGACGCCCTCTGCAATGGTCTTGATGCCCAGCTTGTGCGCCATTACGATGATTGCCTCGGTCAGCGCCTTGTCGTTCCCGTCCAGTTCTATATCCTTTATGAAAGAACGGTCGATCTTGAGGTAGTCGATTTCAAATCGCTTCAGGTACGACAGTGCGGAGAAGCCGGTTCCAAAATCATCGATCGATACTTCGATGCCGCCTGTTCTGAACTCCAGCAGTTGCTGGTTGATCTTGGACGATCCCTTGAGCAACAATCCCTCGGTGATCTCCACGGTAATTCCATTTCCGGGCAGGCCCAGCTCTTCGATCTGGTTTACCCAACTTTGCTTTGGATGCTGCTCGAACTGCACCGGAGATTTATTGACGCTGATCTGGATGATCAACCCGAATTGATTGTGCCATCGCTTCAAACTGTTAATGGCTTCCCTGAATACCCACTCACCGATTTCGTGGATGAGCCCGGTCTCTTCCGCCAGGGGGATAAACTCGGCTGGACTGACCATGCCGCGAGTTGGATGCTTCCAGCGCAGCAGGGCTTCAGCCTTGAGAATCTTCCCGCTGCAAAGCTCTACAATGGGCTGGTAATACAGTTGCAATTCATTGCGGGAAAGTGCCTTGCGCAAATCTTTGGTCAGCGCCTGCTTTTTCATAACCTCTTGTCGCATGGATTCGGTAAAGTAACCGAAGCGGTTGCGCCCTTCCGCCTTGGCCACATACATGGCCTGGTCGACGTGTTTTAGCAGGCTTTCGATGTCCTGTGCATCATCCGGATAAACGGTAATCCCGATGCTGGCTGCGTTATAGACGATATTGTTTCCCAGCGTAAACGGCTTGTTCAATTCCTGAAGGATATTTTTTGCGACACGCTCCACATGTGGATATCCATCGAGTTCAGGCAGGATAACCATGAACTCGTCTTCCCCCAGGCGGGCAATTGTGTCAGTTTCACGCACACATTTGCCGATACGCCGTGCTGATTCAATCAATAACAAATCACCGGCGTGATGCCCCAATGTGTCGTTGATCTTTTTGAATTGATCAAGGTCGATCAGCAATAGCGCCAGGCACGATTTATTGCGGTAAGCCTTCTTGATTTCCTGTTCGAGCCGGTCATGGAACAGGTTGCGGTTGGGTAGTTCGGTCAGGGCATCATAGTTGGCCAGCTTGAGCAATTTCTGCGTGTCGGCATGGAAATAAGTGTCCAGTGCCAGGTCCATGTCGAAGAACACCACTTTCAATATCGCATCATAAGCGGCGATCAGTTTCGTACTGTCATCCTCGAATATCTGATACAAAATTGGCTGCAAGGCGGATATATATTTCCGGTAAGCCCCGGTATACCATTTTGGTTCCAGCCCGACCCGTTGATGCGCATAGCCGACTTTCAGCCGGCTTGAAATGTAGTCATCGCCGTAATTACATGCAGTCAGATCCATAAAATATCGGGATTGAATTGCCTTGAGCCGGTTGATCGCGGCTTCATCAGGGAGCATCTTTTTCAGTTCGGGAAAAGCAAACATGTGCCCGTAAAATCTGTCCGTAAAGGATTCGATTACGGCTACATTGCTTTCCAGATACTGATGAATCTGGCCCAGTAACTCAAGGTCAACTTCGGAGAACTCCAAAAACTTTTTGCGCTGGGCAATGTTTTCAGCCGTGAACAGCTTCTCTTGTGACATGTAATCCGAGAGTATTGATTTTTGCTTCATTGCTTCTCCTTCTGTACTGCCGGTGCTGAAATAAAATCGACCGACGCTTGCAAGCGAACTTTACATCAAATGCCAACAAATTGGTTATGGTTATACCGGCCCAATGACGGTGGGTTTCGTTCTATTGAAGATACCCGGTTGTGACAGTGTCCTAGAACCGCTCATGCTCATGAGTTTTTAAAAAAAGCCGCTGAAATTCAGTTTCGTGCCGATGTATTCGAACCCGATAGTCAAGCTCAGCAGGATGCGATAAACGTTCCATCAATAAATGACCATGCTTGCGGGGATCCATTCTAGCTTCGAAACCGGGTCTGGTTAAGCACGATAAGCGTGCAATTCAGCCCGCATATCCGGATGAATAGGTGAAATAAGCGCCATGTATAATCGCCCACATTTGATATCTCATCCCGCCATGCCCATTTCTGACAATACCCAGCCCGATACGCTCGACCCCGAAGACTGGGATGCGCTGCGCGCGCAGGGACACCGCATGCTGGACGACATGTTCGACTATCTGGCGCAGATACGCTCACGCCCGGTCTGGCAACCGATACCCGACACCGTCCGCGAGCAATTCCGCCAGCCGTTGCCGCAGCAGCCCTCGGATATCGCCGCAGCCCATCAGACCTTCATGCAATCCATTTTGCCCTATGCCGGAGGCAATGCCCATCCCGGCTTTATGGGCTGGGTGCATGGCGGGGGTACGCCTGTGGGCATGCTGGCGGAGATGCTCGCCGCAGGCTTGAATGCCAACCTCGGCGGACGCGACCAGATACCCATCGAAGTCGAGCGGCAAGTGTTGCGCTGGGTATGCGAATTGTTCGGCTTCCCGGAAAATGCCAGCGGCCTGTTCGTGACCGGCACTTCGGTGGCCACGCTAATTGCGGTACTGGTCGCCAGCCGCGCAGCGCTGGGAACAGAAGTGCGCTCGCAAGGCATCGCTGCGAACGGCAAGCGCCTGGCAGCCTATACTTCCACCGGGGCGCACGGTTCCATTGCCAGGATGATGGATCTGGCCGGTCTCGGTACGGATGCGCTGCGCGCCATCCCGGTAAATGCGCAATATGAAATGAACATCGCCGCGCTGGAACAAGCTATCGCAGATGATCGGGCACAGGGATACACGCCATTTTTCATCGCCGCCACTGCAGGCACGGTCAATACCGGCGCGATCGATCCGCTGGGCGCGTTGGCCGATGTTGCCGCGCGGCATGGCATGTGGCTCCATGTGGATGGCGCCTATGGCGCGCTGGCCATGCTCTCCACCGAAATTGCGCCGCGTCTGGCCGGATTGGAGCGCGCCGATTCGGTCGCGTTCGATTTTCACAAGTGGGGGCAGGTGCCATACGATGCCGGTTTCATTCTGATCCGTGACAGCCAGCAGCATCTGGATACCTTCGCTTCGCCTGCCGCTTATCTGCGGCGCGATGCACGCGGCATGGCGGCCGGTTCGCCCTGGCCCTGCGATTTTGGCCCGGATTTGTCGCGCGGCTTCAGAGCGCTCAAGGCATGGTTCACCCTGCAGGTGTACGGTGCGGAAAAAATGGGCAAGGTCATTGCGCATACTTGCGAGCTGGCAAAATATCTGGAGCAATGCATAGCACAGACGCGGAAACTGGAATTGCTGGCTCCCGTTTCATTGAATATTGTCTGCTTCCGTTACCGCTGCAGCGATGCGGACCGAGTGAATGCAGAAATCGTGGTGGCGCTGCATGAATCGGGCATCGTCGCCCCCTCGGCCACCACACTGGACGGCAAAGTGGCAATACGCGCCGCGATCTTCAACCATCGGACGAATAAGGGGGATATAGACGCGCTAATCCGGGCTACGCTCGAGTTAGGGGCTGCCAAAATGGCGGCCTGATCACCCGGAGTTGACATGAACCGTCCCAACCAGTCTCCCGAAAATTCTTTTATCGGCCCCGCCGCACTGATGAGAATGGCTTATGCCGGGACCGATCTGGGACCGCTGGGCACGGAGTTGATCGCGCGTGCCGGTACAGGCCCCGCTGTATCGAGCGCAGATGCACTGCTGGATATTTCCACCATTTTGCAGTTGAAAGGCAACCACGAGGTCGCATTGTCGATACAGCGCGATGCGCTCAGGCTCAAGCAGCTCTACCATCTGCCCGCGCCGCTTGGCACCACAGGAATACGTCTGCTTGCGCTGATGACCCCGGGCAACCTGATGGCGAACATGCCGCTGGATTTTTTGCTGGAAGATTCTGACATTGCGCTGGATATATTGTATGTCGCGCCGCATTTGCCCGTCCCGGATACGGTGCCCGACCACGATGTGCTGTTCGTCGCGATCGGCGAATCTGACGAAAGCCTGCCGTTGCTGGATCAGCTCGGTGCGGCGCTCAGGCAATGGCCCAGACCGGTATTGAACCCGGCCGAACGCATCGCCTGGCTTTCGCGCGACCGCGCCTTCAAGCTTTTGAGTGAACTGCCCGGCGTGGCCATGCCGGCCACGTCACGATTGACCCGTCAGGCATTGGAAAGCATCGCCAATGAGACGATGCCGCTGCAGGATTATTTATTCGATGGCGCATTCCCGATCATCGTCCGCCCGGTGGGATCTCATGCCGGTCATGGCCTGGAAAAAATTGAACATCCGGTCAGCTTGTTCAATTATTTGCTAACCATGCGGCAGGAAACGTTTTACATTTCCCGCTTCATCGATTACAGCAATCCCGACGGTTTATTCCGCAAATACCGCATCGTGCTGATCGAAGGCAAACCCTACGCCGTGCACATGGGGGTTTCCGCCCACTGGATGATCCACTATGTGAACGCCGGCATGGCCGACAGCGCAGACAAGCGTGCGGAGGAAGCGCGCTTCATGGCAGAGTT
>CAVWTZ010000064.1:0-13494 GCA_963757485.1 uncultured beta proteobacterium | reverse complement strand
CGCCAAGCCGGCAAAGGGTTCGCTATCCGCCGCCTTGCGCTCGCCGATGGAACCATCCGGCAATTCACCCTTCACCGGCGGAATGTCGGTCGGCGCCGGCAAGTAGTCGATCACCGCATCCAGCATGGCTTGCACGCCCTTGTTCTTGAACGCCGAACCGCACAGCATCGGCACGATCTCGCTGGCGATGCTGCGAATACGCAGACACTGCTTGATTTCAGCTTCGGACAGATCGCCTTCCTCGAGGTACTTGTTCATCATTTCCTCGGAGGCTTCGGCAGCGCTTTCAACCATCTTCTCGCGCCACTCCTTGGCTTTCGCGACCAAATCTGCAGGGATGTCGCGCAGTTCATAATTCATGCCCTGCGACGCCTCGTCCCAGTAGATGGCCTTCATGCGGATCAGATCAATCACACCCTCGAACTTTTCTTCGGCGCCGATCGGGATCTGGATGGGAACCGGGTTGGCATGCAAACGCGTGCGCATCTGCTCGTACACCTTGAAGAAGTTCGCACCCTGGCGATCCATCTTGTTCACGAATGCTAAACGAGGAACACGGTATTTATTTGCCTGGCGCCACACGGTTTCTGACTGGGGCTGCACGCCCCCCACGGCACAGTACACCATGCAGGCACCGTCGAGCACACGCATCGAACGCTCCACCTCGATCGTGAAGTCGACGTGACCCGGCGTATCGATGATATTGATACGATGCTCGGGAAGCGTTTTGTCCATTCCCTTCCAGAAACAAGTTGTCGCAGCCGAGGTAATGGTGATTCCGCGCTCCTGCTCCTGCTCCATCCAGTCCATGATGGCCGCGCCGTCATGGACTTCGCCGATCTTGTGGCTCACGCCGGTATAAAACAGGACGCGCTCGGTAGTGGTGGTCTTGCCTGCGTCGATATGCGCGCTGATACCGATATTGCGATAACGCTCAATGGGGGTTTTACGTGCCACGGTAGATGCCTAACTATAATTTGTATTCGGTTAAAAACTATGGATCGAATCATTTGCAATCCGATTGGATTTGTTATCCGATCAGAAGCGGAAATGCGAGAACGCCTTGTTCGCCTCAGCCATACGGTGTACTTCCTCGCGTTTTTTCACCGCACCGCCGCGACCCTCGGATGCGTCGATCAACTCTCCGGCCAGACGCATACCCATGGATTTTTCGCCGCGTTTGCGCGCAAAATCCTTCAGCCAGCGCATCCCCAATGCAATACGGCGTGAAGGGCGCACCTCGACCGGAACCTGGTAGTTCGCTCCGCCGACACGACGGCTTTTTACCTCGACCTGGGGTTTGACATTGGTCAGCGCCAGATTGAAAACCTCGATTGGATCCTTGCTGGTCTTCTTGACGATCTGTTCCAGCGCGCCGTAAAGAATGCGCTCGGCAACCGACTTCTTGCCTGCAGTCATCAATACGTTTACGAACTTGGACAGATCCTGATTGCCGAACTTTGGATCGGGCAGGATTTCGCGTTTGGGCACTTCTCTACGTCTTGGCATATGAACCTCGAATGAATTCTAAAATTACGCTAGCTGAAATTGTGGCCGCTGGAAATTAAGCCTTTTTGGCACGCTTCGAACCATACTTGGAGCGGCCTTGCTTGCGATCCTTCACGCCGGCTGTGTCCAGACTGCCGCGCACCATGTGATAACGCACACCGGGCAAATCCTTTACACGGCCTCCGCGCAGCAACACCACCGAGTGCTCCTGCAAGTTGTGGCCTTCACCGCCGATGTAGCTGATCACCTCGAAGCCGTTGGTCAAACGCACCTTGGCTACTTTACGCAACGCGGAATTGGGCTTTTTTGGAGTCGTGGTATACACGCGCGTACAGACACCGCGCTTTTGCGGGGAGCCCGCCAGAGCTGGCACCTTGCTCTTTTCTACGATCGCTACACGCGGCTTACGGATCAGCTGGTTAATGGTTGGCATTGTCTACACATCCTAAAATAATTCTGCAATTTTGTTAAAAATCAATAAATAAAAGCACCGTCGCAGCAATATGCGATAAATTTACCCGCCGTGACGTGGGAAAAAAGGTTGCGAATTCTAGAGAGAAACCCCTGAGGTGTCAAGCAATTCGCCCAATCCGACCTCATCTCCCTCTTGTATTTCGCGACCTTCGGCGATATCGATACCCAAACGCTGCTTGCGACGCGTGACGTGATAGGCCAACCCGGTACCGGCCGGAATCAAACGGCCGACGATGACGTTCTCCTTGAGTCCGCGCAAATCGTCGCGCTTGCCCATGATCGCCGCTTCGGTCAACACGCGTGTGGTTTCCTGGAAGGAAGCCGCCGAGATGAACGAATCGGTGGACAGCGATGCCTTGGTTATGCCGAGCAGGACATCAACAAAGCCCGCCGGCTTTTTCCCGTCAGCAAGCATTTTTTCGTTTTCGATCAACAAGTCTGCCCGTTCAACCTGCTCTCCGGTAATGAAGCGGGTATCACCAACGTCAGTGATCTGCACGCGACGCAACATCTGGCGCACAATCACTTCGATATGCTTGTCGCTGATCTTCACGCCCTGCAAACGATAGACTTCCTGCACTTCGTCCGTGATGTAACGTGCCAGCGCAGCCACTCCAAGCAAGCGCAGGATGTCATGCGGATCGGCAGGGCCATCCACGATCATTTCACCCTGATTAACGACTTGGCCATCATGTGCCAGCACATGCTTTTCCTTGGGGATCAGGAATTCGTGCGCAACACCATCCACGTCGGTGATTACGAGGCGCTGTTTGCCCTTTGTGTCCTTGCCGAACGAAACCGTGCCGGTCACCTCGGCAAGCATGCCCGCATCCTTGGGCACGCGCGCCTCGAACAGCTCGGCCACGCGCGGCAGACCGCCGGTGATGTCGCGCGTCTTGCTGCTTTCCTGCGGGATACGCGCCAGCACATCGCCCACGCCGACCAGCTGTCCGTCCTCGACGGTAATGATAGAACCGGTCTGGAAGGTCACACTGACCGCTGTCTCGGTGCCGGCCAGCTTGACTTCCTTGCCCGATTTGTCGAGCAAGCGCACCATCGGGCGCACACCCTTGCTTTGCGCAGTAGATCGCTTCGGATCGATCACCACCAGCGTGGACAGGCCGGTCACCTCGTCGATCTGCTTCGCAACCGTTGTGCCTTCCTCAACGTTCTGAAAACTTATCGTACCGGCATATTCCGTGATGATCGGACGGGTATGCGGATCCCATGTTGCCAGGACCACGCCCGCACGCACATTGTCGCCCTGCTTGACCGTCAAGGCAGCCCCATAAGGAACTTTGTGACGCTCGCGCTCGCGGCCATGATCGTCGACTATAATTACTTCGGCACTGCGAGCCACCACGATCACTTCACCGCGTTCGGTTGTCACCACACGCATGTTCGCGCTGTATTTCAATTCACCATTGGATTTGCTTTCCACCTGGCTGGCCACGACCGTACGCGACGCCGCACCGCCGATGTGGAAGGTACGCATGGTCAACTGTGTTCCGGGTTCACCGATGGATTGCGCGGCGATAACGCCGACCGCTTCCCCCGTATTCACCATGCCGCCACGTCCGAGATCCCGGCCATAGCATTTGGCGCACAAACCAAACCGCGTCTCGCAACTCAATGGTGTGCGCACGCGCACTTCATCGACACCCAGTGTCTCGATGCGCTCAACCGCAGCTTCATCCAGCAGGGTACCGGCGTGATAAAGTGTTTCACCGCTTTCCGGATTGACCACATCGGCGCTGACCACGCGACCGAGTATGCGTTCACTCAAAGCTTCGATGACTTCGCCGCCTTCCACCATGGCTTTCATCGACGTGCCATTGGTCGTTCCGCAGTCGTCTTCTATAACCACCAGGTCCTGGGTCACATCCACCAGACGACGGGTCAAATAACCGGAATTGGCGGTCTTCAGCGCGGTATCCGCCAAGCCCTTGCGCGCACCGTGCGTGGAAATGAAATACTGCAGCATGTTCAGCCCCTCGCGGAAATTCGCGGTGATCGGGGTCTCGATGATGGAGCCGTCCGGCTTGGCCATCAGGCCGCGCATCCCGGCAAGCTGGCGTATCTGTGCAGCCGAACCGCGCGCCCCGGAATCAGCCATCATGTAGATCGAGTTGAACGATTCCTGCATCACCGGCTTGCCCTTGACCATGCGAGGCTCGCCGGTCACACGGTCAAGCACCGGCTCGCTGCCCAACTGCTCCATCATGGCCTTGGCCACCACGTCGCCGGTGCGGCCCCAGATGTCGACCACCTTGTTGTAACGTTCGCCGTCTGTGACCAGACCGGAGGTGTACTGGGTGTAAATTTCCTTGACTTCCTTTTCGGCAGCGCCGATCAGTTCATTCTTTTGCAGCGGCATCAACATATCATCCACTGCAATCGAAATCCCGGCGCGAGTCGCGTAGGTGAATCCGGTGTACATCAGCTTGTCCGCCATGATGACGGTGTCGCGCAGACCGCACTGGCGGAAGCTGGCGTTGATCAAGCGCGAAATTTCCTTCTTTTTGAGTGCCTTGTTGATCAGTGCGAATGGCAGGCCCGCCGGCAGCACTTCGGAAAGCAGGGCACGTCCTACCGTGGTTTCATAGCGCACCATTTTTTCAACCGGCTGGCCTGCCTCGTCCTTCTGGATTTCCTTGAGGCGCACGATTACCTTGGCCTGCAGCTCCACCTCGCGTGTTTCGTATGCACGAGAAACTTCGGCGATGTTGGCAAACATCGAACCTTCGCCCAGTGCGCCCACCTTTTCGCGGGTCATGTAGTACAAACCAAGCACGATGTCCTGCGACGGAACAATGATCGGCTCGCCGTTGGCGGGCGACAGCACGTTGTTGGAAGCCAGCATCAGGGTGCGGGCTTCCATCTGCGCTTCAAGGGACAACGGCACGTGCACCGCCATCTGGTCGCCGTCGAAGTCGGCATTGAATGCGGAACAGACCAGCGGATGCAACTGGATCGCCTTGCCTTCTATCAGGATAGGCTCGAACGCCTGGATTCCCAGACGGTGCAGGGTAGGCGCGCGGTTCAACAGCACCGGATGTTCGCGGATCACTTCTTCGAGGATGTCCCAGACGATCGGCTCTTCGGCTTCGACCATGCGTTTACTGGCCTTGATCGTGGTTGCCAGACCCATAGCCTCGAGGCGGCTGAAAATGAAGGGCTTGAACAATTCCAGCGCCATCTTCTTCGGCAGCCCGCACTGATGCAGCTTGAGCTGCGGGCCGACCACGATCACCGAACGGCCCGAGTAATCGACGCGCTTGCCCAGCAGGTTCTGGCGGAAGCGGCCGCTCTTGCCCTTGATCATGTCGGCCAGGGATTTCAACTGGCGCTTGTTCGCGCCGGTCATCGCCTTGCCGCGGCGGCCGTTGTCCAGCAGCGAGTCGACCGCTTCCTGCAACATGCGTTTTTCATTGCGCACGATGATGTCCGGCGCCTTCAACTCAAGCAGGCGGCGCAGGCGGTTGTTGCGGTTGATCACGCGGCGATACAGGTCGTTCAGGTCGGAAGTCGCAAAACGACCGCCGTCCAACGGCACCAGCGGACGCAATTCCGGCGGCAGCACCGGCAGCACGGTCATCACCATCCACTGCGGCTTGATGCCGGAAGCGTTAAACGCCTCCAGAACTTTCAGCCGTTTGGCGTATTTCTTGATTTTGGTTTCCGAGCCGGTAGCCGCCAGTTCGGCGCGTATCGTGTCGATTTCGGCGGTGACATCCAGGCCCGCCAGCAATGCCCGTATGCCTTCCGCACCCATGGCCGCGGAAAACTCATCGCCATATTCCTCGGTCTTGGCCAGATAGTCATCCTCGGACAGCAACTGGCCGCGATTCAACGGGGTCATACCGGGTTCGGTCACCACATAGGCTTCGAAGTACAGCACCCGCTCTATGTCGCGCAAAGTCATGTCCAGCACCATGCCGAGACGGGACGGCAAAGACTTCAGGAACCAGATGTGCGCAACCGGACTGGCCAGTTCGATATGTCCCATGCGCTCGCGGCGCACCTTGGACAAGGTCACTTCCACTCCGCATTTTTCGCAGATCACGCCGCGATGCTTCAGGCGCTTGTATTTTCCGCAAAGGCATTCGTAATCCTTGACCGGGCCGAAGATTTTCGCGCAGAACAGTCCGTCACGCTCCGGCTTGAAGGTGCGGTAGTTGATGGTTTCCGGCTTCTTGACCTCGCCGTAGGACCATGAACGAATCTTCTCGGGAGAAGCGAGGCCGATCTTGATCGCGTCGAATTCTTCCTTTTGGGTGACCTGTTTGAACAAATCCAATAGTGATTTCATTTGAGACTCCTATTCGCCTTGTGTCAGCAAAATATGCAGCTGATAAATTATGCAATTACCCGTGTGATTTAACCCACGGGTAATTGTCAGTGACGCACCAAATCCATATCGATCGCGAGGGAACGAATTTCCTTGATCACCACGTTGAAGGATTCCGGCATACCGGCATCAATCTTGTGTTCGCCCTTGACGATGCTTTCATAGACCTTGGTACGCCCGGCCACGTCATCCGACTTGACCGTGAGCATTTCCTGCAGGGTGTAAGCCGCGCCGTATGCTTCCAGCGCCCATACTTCCATTTCACCGAAGCGCTGGCCGCCGAACTGCGCCTTGCCGCCCAGCGGCTGTTGAGTGACCAGGCTGTATGGCCCCGTGGAACGGGCGTGCATCTTGTCGTCAACCAGATGGTGCAGCTTCAGGATGTGCTTGTAGCCGACGGTCACCTTGCGATCGAATGCCTCGCCGGTACGGCCGTCGTAAAGCGTGGTCTGGCCCGACAGCGGCAAATCTGCCAGCTCCAGCATGTACTTGATCTCTTCTTCGCTGGCACCGTCGAACACCGGCGTTGCAAACGGCACGCCATGCTTGAGGTTGCGGCATAACTCGATGATCTCATCGTCGCTGAATGCATCGAGATCGACGTTTTGTCCATTATGGTGGTTGTATATCTTGCCGAGGAAACGACGCACTTCGGTGATCTTGGCGTTGGTTTGCAGCATCTCGTCGATCTTTTTGCCCAGACCCTTGGCAGCCCAGCCCAGGTGTGTTTCCAGAATCTGACCGATATTCATCCGCGACGGCACGCCGAGCGGATTCAACACCACGTCCACGGGAGTGCCGTCCGCCATGTACGGCATGTCTTCCACGGGCACGATGCGCGACACCACACCCTTGTTGCCGTGGCGGCCCGCCATCTTGTCCCCTGGCTGCAGACGACGCTTCACTGCGACATACACCTTGACCATTTTCTGCACGCCGGCTTGCAATTCATCGCCCTGGGTCAGCTTCTTCTTCTTCAGTTCGAATGAGGCATCGAATTCGGCACGCTTTTGTGACAGACTTTCCTTGACCTGCTCCATCTGGGCCGCCACTTCATCACTGGCCACGCGAATATCGAACCATTGGTGATGCTCGATGCTATGCAGATATTCTTTGCTCAGCTTGGTGCCCTTGGCCAGTTTTTTCGGGCCCCCGTTGGCCACTTTGCCATGCAAAAGCTTTTCCAGACGCGCGAACACGTCGTCTTCCACGATGCGCATCTGATCCACCAGATCTTTTTTGTAGCGACTCAGTTCGTCATCTATGATCTGCTGGGCGCGCTTGTCGCGCTGCAAACCCTCGCGGGTGAACACCTGCACATCGATCACCGTTCCGGAACTGCCGGTCGGCACGCGCAAGCTGGTGTCCTTCACGTCGGACGCCTTCTCGCCGAATATTGCACGCAGCAGCTTTTCCTCCGGCGTCAGCTGGGTCTCGCCCTTGGGCGTCACCTTGCCAACCAGCACGTCGCCGACCGCGACTTCCGCACCGATATGCACGATGCCGCATTCGTCCAGACGCGCCAGCTGGGCTTCGGCCAGATTCGGAATGTCGCGGGTGATCTCCTCGGCGCCCAGTTTGGTATCGCGTGCGGCAACAGTCAGTTCTTCGATGTGGATAGAAGTAAAGCGATCCTGCGCCGACACGCGTTCTGAAATCAGAATCGAGTCCTCGTAGTTGTAGCCATTCCACGGCATGAACGCGACCAGCATGTTCTGCCCCAGAGCCAGTTCACCCATGTCTGTTGAAGCGCCGTCAGCCACCACATCGCCGCGCGCGATCACATCGCCCACCTTGACCAGCGGACGCTGGTTGATATTGGTGTTCTGGTTGGAACGGGTATATTTGGTCAGATTGTATATATCCACACCGACTTCGCCGGCCGTGGTTTCAGCATCATTGACGCGCACCACGATACGGGCCGCATCGACGTAATCGATGCGTCCGCCACGCCATGCCTGCACAGTCGTTCCGGAGTCCACGGCCACAGTGCGCTCGAGACCGGTTCCCACCAGCGGCTTTTCTGCGCGCAGGCAAGGCACAGCCTGGCGCTGCATGTTCGCACCCATCAAGGCGCGGTTGGCATCGTCGTGTTCCAGGAACGGGATCAGCGAAGCCGCAACCGACACGACCTGGGACGGTGACACGTCCATGTATTCCATCTGGTCCGGGGCCGCCAGCACGAATTCGTTGTGGTGACGCGCCGACACGATGTCGTTGGTAAAGTGGCCTTTCTTGTCCAGTTCGGCATTCGCCTGGGCGATGGTGAATTTTCCTTCCTCGATCGCCGACAGGTAATCGACCTCATCGGACACCTTGCCCTTGGAGACCTTGCGATAGGGCGTTTCGATGAAACCGTATTCGTTGGTGCGCGCATACAGCGCCAGCGAGTTGATCAGGCCGATGTTCGGGCCTTCAGGCGTCTCGATAGGGCAAACACGGCCATAGTGAGTCGGATGCACGTCGCGCACCTCGAAGCCGGCGCGTTCACGGGTCAGGCCGCCCGGTCCCAGCGCGGAGATACGGCGCTTGTGGGTGATCTCGGACAAGGGATTGGTCTGGTCCATGAACTGGGACAGCTGGCTGGAACCGAAGAATTCCTTGACCGCTGCCGAGATCGGCTTGGCATTGATCAGGTCATGCGGCATCAGATTGTCTGTTTCAGCTTGCCCCAGACGCTCCTTGACGGCGCGTTCCACGCGGGCCAGGCCGGCGCGGAACTGGTTCTCGGCCAACTCGCCGACGGCGCGCACGCGACGATTGCCGAGGTGATCGATATCATCGATCTCGCCATGCCCGTTACGCAACTCCACCAGAATCTTCACCACCGCAACAATGTCTTCATTGGACAGAATCGACGGGCCGGTCAGCTCTTCACGACCGACACGGCGATTGAATTTCATCCTGCCCACGACTGACAGGTCATAGCGGTCATCGTTAAAGAACAGGCCGTTGAACAGGTTTTCCACCGCCTCTTCGGTGGGCGGCTCGCCGGGGCGCATCATGCGGTAAATCGCCACTCTCGCCGTCCATTGATCCGTGGTTTCGTCGGTACGCAGGGTTTGCGATATGAATGCGCCGTGATCCAGATCGTTGGTGTACAACGTACTGATTTTCTTGACACCAGCGGCCTGCATTGCATGCAACATGGCTTCGGTGATTTCGTCATTGGCGTTGGCAATGATTTCGCCGCTATCCTTGTCCACCACATTTTCGGCAATCACCCGGCCGATCAGGAATTCCTCGGTCACATCCAGCTTGGTGATGCCCGCCTCTTCCATTTCGCGGATATGGCGCACGGTAATGCGCTTGTCCTTGGCCACGATGACCTTGCCGGATTTGCCCAGAATATCAAAACGAGCCGTATCTCCGCGCAAGCGCTCCGGCACCACCTCGAACTGGATGCCCTTCTTGCTCAGATGGAACGCGTCGAATTCGAAGAACATCTTGAGCATGTCCTCGTTGCTATAACCCAGTGAGCGCAGCAATATCGTGACCGGCATCTTGCGGCGGCGGTCGATACGGAAGTAAACATAGTCCTTTGCATCGAATTCGAAGTCCAGCCAGGAACCGCGATACGGAATGATGCGCGCGGAAAACAACAGCTTGCCGGACGAATGTGTCTTGCCGCGATCATGCTCGAAGAACACGCCCGGCGAACGGTGCAACTGCGATACGATGACTCGCTCGGTGCCGTTGATCACGAACGAACCGGTGTGGGTCATCAGCGGGATTTCTCCCATGTACACTTCCTGCTCCTTGACTTCCTTGACGGTTGGCTTCGACGCCTCCTTGTCCATAATGGTCAGGCGTACGCGCGCGCGCAATGGTGAAGCATACGTCAGGCCGCGCTGACGGCATTCTTTCACGTCGAACGGAGGCATGCCCAACTGGTAGCTGACAAAATCCAGACGGGCATTCTTGGAATGGCTATGGATCGGGAAGATGCCGTTAAAGGCAGCCTGCAAACCATCATTCTTGCGCTGCTCCGGCGGGGTGTAAGCCTGCAAAAACGCGGCAAAAGATTCCAACTGGGTGGACAACAGGAATGGAACCGGCAAAGCACCAACACGCTTCGCAAAACTTTTACGGACACGTTTTTTTTCGGTAAAAGAGTAGCTCATATAATCTCCACGATGAAGGGACAACAAAGTTGCAAAGCAGGCATAACCGCAAGTTATGTCGTTACAAAAGGCATGGGACAGGCAACCTGTTCAGACTTCCTGACCGTTGCCTTCTTAAAGCGGCAAAAGGCTGACGGTAAACCGCCAGCCTTTCTGCAGCATAGAACCTTACTTGATTTCGGCAACCGCGCCAGCTTCAACCAGCTGTTTCAAAATTGCATCGGCATCCGCCTTGGACACGCCTTCCTTGACGGGCTTCGGTGCACCGTCGACCAGATCCTTGGCTTCCTTCAATCCCAGTCCGGTAATCGTGCGAACTACCTTGATCGTGTTCACCTTGTTGTCACCGGCAGCTTTTAAGACCACGCTAAACTCGGTTTGTTCCGCAGCTGCAGGGGCGCCAGCGGCTCCTGCAGCAGGTCCGGCAACAGCGACCGCTGCTGCAGACACGCCAAATTTCTCTTCCATTTGCTTGATCAGGTCGGAAAGTTCCAGCACCGTCATCTTAGCAATTACATCCATTACATCAGCATTAGTTGCAGCCATGTTGTTCTCCTAGTTCGGTTAATTCAAAATATTAAGCGGCAGTTGCGGCTTCGTTCCCTTCGACATTGCTCAGGGCATGCTTGTCGCGGATCGCAGCCAGCGTGCGAACGAACTTTGCAGTTGTCGCATTCATGGTTGCCATCAGGCGCGCAATCAAGTCGTCGCGGCTTGGTGTCGCAGCGAGCACAGCGACTTGTTCCGCAGACATAACGGAACCGCTCATTGCACCGGCCTTGATCACCAGCTTGTCATTGGTCTTGGCAAAGTCGAATAACACTTTTGCAGCAGCGACCGCATCGGCACTCATGCTATACACAAGAGGTCCGACCATTTTCTCAGCCAGTGCTTCAAAGGGCGTTCCCTTTACCGCGCGCTGTGCCAGGGTGTTTTTCAACACATGGAAATAAACACCAGATTTACGCGCGGTGGCACGTAGCCTGGTGATATCAGCGACCTGGATGCCACGGTATTCTGCCAAGACGATAGTTTGGGCCTGCGCCACCTGGGCACTGACTTCCGCTACCACGGCTTGCTTTTCTTGCAGATTGAGACTCAAGTCTTCCTCCAGTTTCCGGAATGCACTCGCGCACATTCCATCGTTTACAACAGCGACCATGAGCCAGGAAAACAACAATTCCTGCTCGCGGACACACCATCTACGGGGGAATCGGAAGGCAGCTGGCAGCGGTCAGAGGAAATGAACTCCAAAACACACCATCAACCACCCACTGAAGATTAAGCCTGACGGCTCCACCGGTCTTGGATGCTGCATAACCGCCAGCAGTCCAAAAACATATGCCGACGAAAAGTCATCTCGCCAACAAATTCAAATCCCTACAAATCAGCCCGCAACCAAACTGGCTTGCTCAACCCGAACACCCGCACCCATGGTGCTGGAGAGTGAAACCTTCTTCAGGTAGACGCCTTTGGAAGCCGCCGGTTTGGCCTTGTTCAGCGCATCAACCAGAGCCAGCAGGTTTTCACGCAATGCGTCCGGCGCGAACGAAGCCCGCCCGATGGTGCATTGCACGATACCGTTCTTGTCGGTACGGTACTGAACCTGACCTGCCTTTGCATTCTTGACCGCGCCCGCCACATCGGCTGAAACTGTGCCGACCTTGGGGTTGGGCATCAATCCACGCGGGCCGAGAATCTGGCCGAGCTGGCCGACCAAGCGCATAGCGTCGGGGCTGGCAATCAGCACATCAAATTCCAGATTGCCGCCTTTGATCGATTCGGCAAGGTCATCGAAACCAACGATATCGGCACCCGCCGCCTTGGCTTCTTCAGCCTTGGCGCCTTGGGCGAAAACCGCGACGCGCACCATCTTGCCGGTGCCTTTGGGCAACACCACCGAACCGCGCACCAATTGGTCGGACTTTTTTGCATCGATACCGAGATTGATCGCGACGTCGATCGATTCATCGAACTTGGCCACGGCATTTTCCTTGACCAGGCTCAACGCGTCATTCAGGGGATACAGCTTGTTGCGATCGACCTTGGCCGCAATCGCTTTATAACGTTTGGATACCATGTTATACGCCCTCCACGGTGATGCCCATGCTGCGCGCGCTTCCGGCAATGGTGCGCACTGCGGCGTCCATGTCGGCAGCGGTCAGATCTGGCATCTTGGTCGTTGCGATCTCTTCCGCTTGCTTGCGGGTCAGCTTGCCCACTTTATCGGTATGAGGTGTCTTGCTGCCCTTCTGAACACCAGCGGCCCTTTTGATCAGAATGGTCGCTGGCGGTGTCTTCATGATGAAGGTGAAGCTCTTGTCTGCAAACGCGGTGATCACCACCGGAATCGGCAGACCCGGCTCTACACCCTGGGTTTGCGCATTGAACGCCTTGCAGAATTCCATGATATTAAGACCACGCTGGCCCAATGCAGGACCTATCGGTGGGCTTGGATTTGCCTTGCCAGCAGGCACTTGCAGCTTGATGTAGCCGACCACTTTCTTTGCCATGTTACTACTCCTTATCAGTGGGTTAAACGCATACCGTCTGTCACTCCGGCACGCTCCCCGTTAAAAACAACTGCTACCGTACTACTTGATTCTTTATCGGCTAGGCCTTTTCCACTTGGCCGAAATCCAGCTCCACCGGTGTGGAACGACCAAAGATGGTCACTGCAACACGGATCTTGTTCTTGTCGTAGTTAACATCTTCGACCGAACCGTTAAAGTCAGTGAACGGGCCTTCCTTGACCCGCACCAGTTCGCCAACTTCGAACAATACCTTGGGCCTCGGTTTTTCAACACCCGCCTGCATCTGCTGCATGATGTTCTGCACTTCTTTCTCGCTGATCGGAGTAGGCTTCATCGCCGAACCACCCAGAAACCCGGTCACCTTGGGAGTGCTCTTCACCAGGTGCCAGCTTTCGTCGGTCATCTCCATTTCCACCAGCACATATCCCGGAAAGAATTTGCGTTCGGATATGCTTTTTTGTCCCGATTTCAGTTCCACCACTTCTTCGACCGGAACCAGAAT
>CAVWTZ010000063.1:0-5868 GCA_963757485.1 uncultured beta proteobacterium | reverse complement strand
GGGCTCGGAGCCCTGCGCGAGCGGACGCCGCCGCAACGGTCCCCACCATGCGCTGAGGACTGTTCATGAATCGCCACCGATCCCTCGGACTGATGCTCGGGGAGACCGCGACTCCCGAGCCTGCGTGGCTCGGCCCCAATCGTCTTGATCCCGGAAGGTACCATCCTTGGCACACCTCGCTCGATTCGGTTTTCGCTCAAGCTCTTCGATCGACCGAACCGACCTTGAATTTGAATTATTCCGAAAATCAGAGATGATCCGATAAACCGGACCGCACCCTTCCGAGGTCGTAGATCTATGAACGAGGCGTATACAGTCCACAACCTGAAGTCGGCACAAGGCCAGAGACCCGAGCTGACGGTCATTATCGTCAATCACGAAAGCTGGCCTGATGTACTTCGGCTCACTTCGTCCCTGACGTCCGAGCCAGAGTTCTCGTCGGGGCGTTGTCAGATCGTCGTCGTCGACAATGCCTCGCGCGGTGCCAGTTTACCCGAGGCATTCTCGTCGCTCCCGATCCGGTCTTCAGCCTTTGGTCACCAGACCCGAAAACGGGGGTTTCGCGGCCGGCGTTAACTCGGGTTGGCGAATGGCGCAAAGCCCTTGGCTCTTGGTCCTCAATCCCGATGTGGAGGTCGCGAAGGGCTTTCTGCGGCGGGTCTTTTGCTCGTTAGTCATAGTGAACCAATAGCTCGAGCGGATAGCGCTTTCCTGCAATGTGGTCTTCCACGCAGCGCAATATCAGCGGGCTGCGGTGGCGCGGCCGGGTGGCACGGATTTGTTCGGGCGATAGCCATAAGGTTTGCATTATACCGCTGTCGAGCTTGCGGCCAGCCTCATGCCCGGTGATTTTGCCGGTGAAGGCGAAACGCAGGTAGGTGGTATCCGATTCGCTTGAATACCAGCGATAGATGCCGAGCAGGTGTTGCGGAACAAAGTGATAGGCCGATTCTTCGAGCGTTTCGCGAACCACGGCTTCGACCAGCGACTCGTCCGCTTCCAGATGTCCGGCAGGCTGGTTGTAGCGCAAGCCCTGTGAGGTTTCCTCTTCGACCAGCAGAAATTGGCCCTCCCGCTCAATGACCGCAGCGACAGTGACATTGGGTTTCCAGACCATTTTGTACTCCAGAAATAAAAAAAGCAGGGTTTCCCCTGCTTTTTTCAAGCTTGTGCCGTTCTTACTTGGCTGCTGGTGCTGCTTCGTCAGCTTTCTTTTCTTCTTTCTTTGCCTTCATTTCTTCTTTCTTTGCCTTCATTTCTTCTTTCTTTGCTTTGCGGTGCTCTTTCATTGCTTTGCGGTGTTCTTTCTTTGCTTTGTGGTGTTCTTTCTTTTCTTTCTTTGTTTCAGCTTTAGCAGGAGCGGCCATAGCTGCACCAGCGGCAGGAGCAGCTGCTTCATCAGCAACAGCGGTGAAAGAAACAGCAGCGAAAACAGCGGCGATCAGTAAGGATAACAGTTTGCTCATTGTGGACTCCAATTGAAAGTAGATTAATAAACGTTTAAGACACTACTGTGTCGGTGCCTATAACGCGTTGTGCGTTTGTTCGGTTGACAGCTCAATCGCACTGCTTTTTTGGTGCCGGGGGAGGGACTCGAACCCTCACACCATTTCTGGCACCGGATTTTGAGTCCGGCGCGTCTACCAGTTCCACCACCCCGGCCAAGCGGGGCGCATTATCCCTGAAGGGACGTGCCATATCAACTGCATTCTCGCCTTGGCCCGATTGGACGGCTCAGATTCCCTGGATATTGCCGCTTGTTATCAAAGCTATTTGGTTGATATTCGGCGGCCCGGACATGGGCGTGACTCTTATGGTGTTCACGGCATTTCTGCCTGGGTCACGGCGCGCAAGCGGCTTATCCGGGCGCGAGTCGAAACCGAAGTGGTATCATTCAACGGCCGGTGGATGCCTATTTTTGGCCGTTATGGCCAGGGTTATGGATACAAGTGCGGCAGCTACAAATCAAGGTTAGCAAGGATAGAAGATCGTGAACGCAAAATACGCTCAACAAGTGGTAGAAATCGCGCACCATGCGGGAGCAGCCATCATGGAGGTCTATCGCAGCGGCGATGCAGGCGAGACCAGCAAAGCGGACAACTCCCCGCTTACCCGGGCAGACCTGGCCGCGCATCGAATCATCGTTGAGGGGCTGACCATGATCACGCCGGAAATCGCCATCCTCTCCGAAGAGGCTGCCGATATTGCTTACCCGGTGCGTTCGCAATGGGCGCGCTACTGGCTGGTCGATCCGCTCGACGGCACCAGGGAATTCATCAAGCGCAACGGCGAATTCACCGTCAACATCGCGCTGATCGAGATTGGCGAACCGGTTCTGGGCGTGGTATATGCCCCGGTGCCGGACGTGTGCTACCACGGCGCCCGCGGTGCAGGTGCTTTTGTGCAGCGCGGCAATGCTGCGGTGCAGCCCATCGCCGCCAAACCCCACAAAGCGGGCGAAACCATCAAGGTCGTCGCCAGCCGTTCGCATCGCGATGCGCGCACCGAAGCGCTGCTCGAGCAACTCGGCGATTACCAATGTGTCAGCATGGGCAGCTCGCTCAAACTCTGCCTGGTTGCCGAAGGCGCAGCGCATTTTTACCCGCGCCTGGGTCCGACCATGGAATGGGACACCGCTGCCGCGCATGCCGTGGTGAACGCGGCGGGCGGCATCGTGTGCGACTTGGCCGGGAAGGAATTGCACTACAACAAGGTGGATTTGCACAACCCCGAGTTCCTGGTTCTGCCTGCCGCCGACAAAACCTTGTTCGGGCTCGTTGTCAACAGCCGTCCGTAAATGCAGGATGATGTTCCCGATTGAACACATCTGCGGATTGCCGCGCGCGCTTTTTGTCGTAAGCAGATATTTACATCGTCTACAATCCGGGCTTTGCATGCCTTTCGCCCAATTGATGCGTACCGATGAATTCGATTTTGTTTTGCCCGAGCGGCTGATCGCGCAGCATCCGCCGCAGTTGCGCGGCGCCAGCCGGTTGTTGCATGCGCACGGCGACGTGCTGGAGGACCGGCTGTTTGCCGATCTGTTGCAACTGGCCAGACCGGACGATGTGCTGGTGCTGAATGACACGCGCGTGATCAAGGCGCGCTTGTTTGGCAGCAAGGAAAGCGCAGGCAGGATCGAAGTGCTGGTCGAGCGCGTGCTGAATGCGCATGAGGTTCTGGCGCAAGTGCGTGCCAGCCATGCGCCCAAAGCGGGCAGCTTCTTGAATTTGGCGGACGTGTTGCGGGTAGAGGTGCTCGGGCGCGAGGGCGAATTCTATCGCCTGCATTTCGTTTCCACGGAAGATGTGCCGGACCTGCTCGAACGCTATGGGCAATTGCCGCTGCCGCCCTACATCACCCACGCGGCGGAGGCCGAGGACGAGCAGCGCTACCAGACCGTGTTTGCAAAAACGGCTGGCGCAGTCGCGGCGCCGACCGCGGGTCTGCATTTCGACGCAGCGATGCTGCAGGCCCTGCGCGACAAGGGGGTGCGGATTGCCTGGGTGACCCTGCATGTCGGTGCGGGCACCTTCCAGCCGGTGCGCGCCGAGCATATCCAGGACCATGCCATGCACAGCGAGCGCTATGAGATTCCGCAGGCGACGGTGGATGCGATCGCCGCGACCCACGCGCAACAGGGCAGGGTGATCGCGGTCGGAACCACCAGTCTGCGGGCGCTGGAGAGTGCCGCGGAATCCGGTGCGTTGCGGGCCGGGAGCGCGGAGACGGATATTTTCATCACGCCGGGTTACCGCTTCAGGATAGTGGACGTGCTGCTGACGAATTTTCATCTGCCCCGTTCGACGCTGCTGATGCTGGTGTGCGCGTTCGGCGGCATGGACGAAATGCTGGCAGCCTACCGCCATGCGATTGAAAAAGAGTATCGGTTCTTCAGTTATGGGGATGCGATGTTGATTGAAAGAAAGCCATGAAATTTACGCTGCATAAAAGCGACGGCCTTGCGCGCCGCGGGACACTGGAAGTCCTTCACGGCAACGTCGAAACGCCCGCCTTCATGCCGGTCGGCACCTATGGCACGGTGAAGGCGATGTCGCCGGTCGAACTGCGCGAGATCGGTGCGCAGATCGTGCTCGGCAACACCTTCCATCTGTGGCTGCGTCCGGGGCTGGACGTAATCGCAGCGCACGGCGGTCTGCATCGTTTCATGGGCTGGCGACGGACCTGATCCTGACCGATTCCGGCGGATTCCAGGTGTTCAGCCTGGGGGCGCTGCGCAAGACTCAGCGAAGAGGGCGTGAAGTTTCAGTCGCCGGTCAACGGCGACAAGTGTTTCCTGTCGCCGGAAGCGCCATGCATATCCAGCGCGTGCTGAATGCCGACATCGCATGATTTTCGACGAATGCACGCCGTATCCGGCCGACGAGAGGACGGCGCGGGAATCCATGCGGCTGTCGCTGCGCTGGGCGGCGCGCTCCGAAGGCCGCGCATGGCGACAATCCGGCTACGCGCTGTTCGGCATCGTGCAGGGCGGAATGCATCGAAAGCCTGCGCGACGAATCGCGGGATCAACTGGAGCGCATCGGTTTCGACGGTTACGCGATCGGCGGGCTGTCGGTGGGCGAGCCCAAGGACGACATGCTGCGCATACTCAGGCACACCGCGCCGCAATTGCCGCAGGACAAGCCGCGGTACCTGATGGGCGTCGGCACGCCGGAAGATATCGTGGAGGCCGTCGCGCAGGGCATCGACATGTTCGACTGCGTGATGCCGACGCGCAATGCACGCAACGGCATGCTGTTTACCCGTCTCGGGGACATCAAGATCAAGAATGCCCAATACCGGATGGACATGCGCCCGCTGGACGAGCAGTGCGGCTGTTACACCTGCCGCAACTTTACGCGTGCCTACCTGCACCACCTGCACCGCATCGGCGAGATACTCGGCGCGCGTTTGAACACGATACACAATCTGTACTATTACCAGCAGCTGATGGGCGAAATCCGCACAGCAATCGAAGCCGGAAGCTTTTCAGAATTCGTGGCGCATTTTCAACGGATGCGCGACCAGTGTCAAGAAAATCAAGAGTGACATGGGAATTTGCTATGCGCCATCAATGTAAAGCGGGTGCTGCTCCGGCAAGTGCGCTGGCCGGCCAGCCCGAATAGGGCGATATTCCGCTTCACCGTCCGCGGCATCGCGCTATGATGGCTCCATGCAAAATATTGACAGGAATTCGATGCCCCCGATGATCAACTGGACCGAGGCAGGGTCGGAATGCTCGGCCCGTTGGCGCTCGGAAAGCGGCATGCCGCCGCCGAAGCGCGTGGTCATCGCGGACGACACGATGAAGGCGGACCAGGCATATCACCTGGCCTGCGAGGGGACGGCGCTGTTGTGGCGCGGCGATTTCCAGAACGCGAAGCAGCTGCTGCAGGCGATGTCGCGGCGGGCGGACCGCAAGCCGCGCAAACCCCCGATCGAAGGACCAGCGGCCGTACCCGGTGCGGCGTTCCACCTGCATCGCCAGGCCCAATCGCAACGCGCGCGCACGCTGGCAATGATCCTGGTCCCGCTGAACGGCGATTACACCATTCCGTTGCGCCGCGCGCCGGATATCAGGCAGGCCTGCAGCGAAGTCTACGGCGAGGGCAGCGAACCCTCGGTCGTGTCGCTGCGCGAATTGCTCGGGCTGGTCGGCGCGCACGAATGGCGCAGGAAGGGTGTCGGGATATCCTGTTTGAATGCGCGCATCCACCCGCACTACGGCGTGTTCTCGCCGGTGCGCGGCGAGTATCTGGAACTGGTGAACACGGCGCCGCTGCCACCGAAATTCCCCGAGCCTGAACTGGCTTTCGACATCGGCACCGGCACCGGCGTGCTGGCGGCAGTGCTGGCGTCCAAACC
>CAVWTZ010000062.1:0-16495 GCA_963757485.1 uncultured beta proteobacterium | reverse complement strand
CCGGCACCAAGATGATCCACGTCGGCAAGAACGCGCGCAGCAAGATCATCTCGAAGAGCGTGTCGGCGCGGCGTTCGAGCAACTGCTGCCCGGGCAGGTCAAAGTCGGCACCCGCGACGAGGGCCGGAATTATTCTCAGTGCGATTCGATGCTGCTCAGCGACCGTTGCGCGGCGAGCACGTTCCGACCATAGCTGTGCAGAACCCGCGGCGACGATCGAGCACGAGGCGTCGACGTCGAAGATCGACAAGGACCAGATGTTCTTCTTCGCGCGGCGCGGCGACTTCAGAAGAGACGATTTCGATGATCATCAACGGCTTTTGCAAGGATCTGTTCGTGCGTCTGCCAATGAATTTGCAGTCAAGGCGACCAGTTCCTAGGCCTGAAACTTGAAAAGAGCCTACAGTAATTAACAAGGGAGGGCGAATCTGCTGGAAGTGAAGAACCTCAGGGCGGAAGTAGGCGGATCGAGATACTGAAAGATGACGATCTCACCGTGCGCGCTAGCGAAGTGCATACCATCATCGGTATCAACGGCTCGGGCAAGAGTACCTTCTCCAAGGTGCTGGCCGGCCATCCCGACTATACGGTCACCGGCGGCAAGGCAACCTTTGAAGGGAAGGACCTGTTCTCGCTGGAGCCGGAAGAACGCGCCAGGGCGGGACTGTTCCTCGCGTTCCAGTACCCGGTCGAAATACCCGGCGTGTCGAACAGCTCGCTGTTGCGCCTTGCCTACAATACGCTGCAAACCGAACGCGGGCTGGAAGAACTCGACCCGCTCGAATTCGACGACCTGATCCGGGAAAAGATCAAGGTTGTGGAGATGGATCCCAGCTTTCTTGCCCGCAGCGTGAACGAGGGTTTTTCCGGCGGCGAAAAAAAGCGCAACGAAATACTGCAAATGGCCGTGCTCGAGCCCAAACTGGCGATCCTCGACGAGACCGATTCCGGGCTCAATATCGACGCGCTGCGCATCGTTGCAAAAGGCGTGAACACGCTGCTCAGACCCGACAATGCCGTGGTGATGGTGACGCACTACCAGCGCCTGTTGAATTACATCGTGCCGGATTACGTGCATGTGATGGACGGTGGGCGCATCGTCAGGACCGGCGGCAAGGAACTCGCGCTGGAGCTGGAGGCGCGCGGCTACGACTGGCTCAGGGCGGCAGCGTGATGACCAAAGAACAATGTTTCGAGCAATTGCTGCTCGGCAAAGCCTTCAAATCGGAAGGCTGGCTGGCGCCGATCCGCGACCAGGCATGGGCTCGTGCCCAGGCCCTGAACTTTCCCACCGCAAAACAGGACGACTGGCGTCTTACCGATCTGTCTGCGCTGTTCCAGCACGATTTTTATCCGGTCGACTCCTATGCATCGGTGTTGCCGGGCGACATTGCTGACTTGCTGATCCCGGGTTCGATACGGCTGGTCTTTGTCGACGGATGCCATGCGCCAGCACTTTCCGACCTCAAGCTGGCGGGCGCCGGCGTGACCGTGTCTTCGCTGCTTGAGCGTTATGGTGACAAGCAAGTCGAGGCCAATTTTGCGCGGCATGCGCTTTTCGACCGGGATGCCTTTGCGGCCTTGAATACCCGTTTCTTCGAGGACGGTGCTTTTGTTCATGTGACCGGCGAAGCGGCCGCACCCATCCATATCCTGAATGTTACGACCAGGCGGGATACTTCTTCTGCGATCTATCCAAGATGCCTGGTGGTCATGGCGGCGAACAGCCGTGCGACCGTGATCGAGGACTACGCAGGACTGAACGACGGCATCAATTTAACCAATGCGGTGACCGAGGTTGTGCTGAATGACCATGCGCAGCTCCAGCATGTGCGCGTGCAGCGCGAGGAAAAGAGCGCTTTCCATATTGGGAACTGCTCGGTCGACGCGGCCAAGGGCAGCGTCTATTCCTCGACTGCGCTCGCATTCGGCGCGCGCGTCTCGCGCCATGATCTGCATGTCACGCTGCGTGGCGAGGGTGCCGAAGTGACGCTGAACGGGCTGGCCCTGATCGGTGGCCGCCAGATCGCCGATACGCATACCCGGATCGACCATGCGACACCGCGTTGCAAGAGCAGCCAGTTGCACAAATGCATCGCCGACGGCGCTGCGCATGCGATCTTCAGCGGCAGGATCATGGTGCGCGCGGGCGCGTCGGGAACCGACTCCGCGCAAAGCAGCCGCAACCTGCTGCTGTCCGGCAAGGCGCATATCGACACCCAGCCGCAGCTCGAGATATTCAACGACGATGTGAGCTGCAAGCATGGTGCTACGATAGGCCAGATCGATGCCGACGCGCTGTTCTTCCTGAAGAGCCGCGGACTGAGCGAGGAACGGGCCAGGAATCTGCTCACCCAGGCTTTCGCGGCCGAGATCATCGACAAGATCCCGGTGCCGTCTTTGGTCGAGTCGCTGGGCAGGACGATCCTCGACCGCATGAACGGTGACCGCACCGGAGGAGTAACGAAATGAAGATGGAGCACATCTCTGTAGCGGGAACGAATGGCGCGATCGATCAGGCCATGCTGGAAAGGATCAGGGCCGATTTTCCGATACTCAAGCTGCAGGTTTCCGGAAAGCCGCTGGTCTACCTTGACAATGCCGCGAGCAGCCAGATGCCGCAACAGGTCATCGACCGGATCGTGCGCTACCAGAAAGAGGAGCACTCCAACATCCACCGCGCGGTGCATTACCTGAGTGAACTGGCCACAAAGGAATACGAGGAGGCGCGCGTCAAGGTCCAGCATTTCCTGAATGCGAAGGAATCGCGGGAGATCATCTTCACTCGCGGCACCACCGAAGCAATCAATCTGGTCATGCACGGGTACGGCCGCGCATTCATCGGCAAGGGCGACGAGATCATCCTGTCCGGCTTGGAACACCATGCGAACATCGTCCCTTGGCAGATGCTGGCAGAGGAGAAGGGCGCGGTGATCCGCGTGATCCCGATGAACGATCAAGGCGAATTGCTAATCGACGAGTTCAAGGCGCTATTCAACGACAAGACCCGCTTCCTAGGACTGACCCATGTGTCGAACGCGCTCGGCACGGTTAATCCGGTCAAGGAAATGGTCGCCTATGCGCACAAACACGGCGTGTCCGTGCTGCTCGAACGGCGCGCAGGCCGCGCCCCACGATGCCATCGACGTGCAGGACCTGGATTGCGACTTTTATGCGTTCTCCGGGCACAAGATGTGCGGACCGACCGGTATCGGCGCGCTGTATGGCAAGGCGCATTTGCTGGAGAAGATGCAGCCCTATCAGGGCGGCGGCGACATGATCCTGTCGGTGACCTTTGCGAAGACCACCTACAACGTGATCCCGGCAAAATTCGAGGCGGGTACGCCGCCGATCATGGCGGCTATCGTTCTGGGCGCGGCGATCGATTATCTGAACGGGATCGGGCTGGACAATATCGAGGCCTACGAGCATGAGTTGCTCGAGTATGCGACGAAAAAAATCTCGGCGATCCCCGGTGTGAGGATCATCGGCACGGCCGCGAAAAAGGCAGCCGTGCTGTCGTTCGAGATCGAGGGCGTGCATCCGCACGACGTCGGCACGCTGCTCAACGCCGACGGCATCGCGATCCGCACCGGACACCATTGCGCCCAGCCGGTGATGGAACGCTTCCATGTGCCCGCCACCGCGCGCGCTTCTTTCGCGTTCTACAACACCCGGGAAGAAATCGACAAGCTGGCCGCCGGCATTCTGAAGGTGCAGGAGATGTTCGCATGAGCGACATGAAGCAGCTTTATCAGGAAGTCATTCTCGACCACAACCGCAAGCCGAGGAACTGGGGCGCGATCGCGGGCGCGAACCGCCATGCCGACGGCCACAACCCGCTGTGCGGCGACCACATCAAGCTGTCGATGAACGTTAAGGACGACAAGATCGAGAGCATTGCATTCGAGGGCCATGGCTGCGCAATCTGCAAGGCTTCTTCCTCGATGATGACCAGCGCGGTCAAGGGTAAATCCGTGCAGCAAGCGGAGACGATGGTCGATGAGTTCCGCGGCATGACGACCGGCACGCTCAATCCGGAAAACCAGCCCAACCATCTGGGCAATCTGAAGGTGTTTGCCGGCGTCAAGGATCTGCCATCGCGGGTCAAGTGCGCGATCCTGCCCTGGCACACGCTGCACGCCGCACTGCATTCCGAACAATCGGCCTCGACCGAGGGCCGGAACGATCCCGTTCCCGATTCGGGCACGGTCGCATAAGCATTGCCAGGATAATCGCCCAGATAGCAGAAAGACCATGCCAAAAATAGCCGACATCGAAGACACCCCGAACCCGAACGCGGTCAAGTTCATCCTGAAGGAAAGACTGACCTGGGGCACTGCGCACTCGTTCGACAGCGCCGAGGCGGCAGCCTCCGATCCGCTCGCGTCTGCATTGTTTGCGATCCCGCATGTCACCAATGTCTATTACACCGACAAATGGATCACCGTGACCCAGGATGGCGGGGCGGACTGGCCGACGCTGTTGCGCGAAATTGCGATGCCGATCAGGGCGGCGGAAGCCGCCGAAAAGCCCGAACACGAAGCAGTCTCGAGTTTCGATGATGACGATCCCAGACTCGCCGCGATCCGGAAATTGCTGGACGAGCAGGTCAGGCCCGCGCTGGTGTCGGACGGCGGCGATCTGCAGATTGTCGGTCTGGACGAAAACGTGTTGACGATACGCTATTACGGTGCATGCGGAAGTTGTCCGAGTTCGCTTGCCGGCACGCTTTCCGCGATCGGCAATCTGGCGCGAACCATAGAGCCCAATATCGAGGTGCAAGTGGTATGAGCGAATGGGTGGATGTTGCACCTGCGGAACAGGTCCTGCCAGCCCATCCAGTGCACGTCGAGGTGGACGGAACTTCAATCGCGGTGTTCAAACTGGATGGTGCCTTCTACGCGATCGAGGATGTCTGCACCCATGACGGCGGAAAACTGACCGGCGGTTGCGTAGAAAATGACGAGATCGTCTGTCCGCGCCATGGCGCCCGTTTTTCAATCAGAACCGGGGAAGCTTTATCTGCGCCGGCCTACGAGCCGACGGCGACATTTCCGGTCAGGGTCGAAAATGGCATGGTACAGGTCAGGGACGATCGCTGGGATTGAATGTTTGCATGTCACTGGCCCTGCGGTCGAATCTTCACATGTATTTTTCCGGTGCAATTTAGGGAACCGCTGATCAAGTCCCGCATGACCGCGCATTCGGCTTTGCGGGATGGGATGCAAGAAAGGCGACGAAGCGAATGGTGATTCCCTTCGCAAGGAGCGGCATCCCCGACGCGGTGCGCGTAAGCGTCCGGTGCGGGAGGGGGTTGCAAGCGGCGGCTCCCGCAATCGGCTGCTGCGCAGTAACGTGTCGCAGCCGCACGCAGCAGGCCGCCCGCAAAGCCAATGCCCTTCGGGTTGCGACAAAACGGAGCGAAGCGCAGTTTCGAGGTACGGCCAAAACGGGCGCTCGCGGTGTTGCGCTCCTTGGCATCATAGAATAACTGCTGCCATGACACGGTGCGCGAAGCGGCCAGTGCGGGAATGGCAGCAGGCGGCTGCTCCCGCAAGCGGCTGGCTACGCCAGTAACGTGTCGTAGCCGCTACCGGCGTCGCGCGCCTTGCGATCATCCCGTTTTTGTCGGCAACGCGGTTCATGAAGGACTTGATCAGCGGTTCCTTGGTATCGGTAGCGAGAATGATTTGTCATGAGCGGCACCCCCTCTGCTATAATCCGCGCCCTCGGGGCGTAGCGCAGCCTGGTAGCGCACTTCGCTGGGGGTGAAGTGGTCGGAGGTTCGAATCCTCTCGCCCCGACCAAATTAAGTTCAGCCGGTCATGTGAACCGTCGTGCATGAATCTCAAGTCTCATGTCCAGCCAGGCAGCTAATATGATTTGGCACACAAAACAAATATTACCTGGCTGTTTAGATTTTGTTTTCCACCCAAATGGCCGATCATTTCCCGTCACAGGAATCCTCCACCATCCGGCGCTAGGTCGCCATCGCGACCCTGTCCGGATTGCTCACACCGGCTTTTTTGATCGGTTTGATCTTTCTGCCATCGCTCGCGACGTTTTTTCAACACCCGGTTAAGTGCTGACGTTGACAATTGTCGAATGCATTTCAGTCCGGGCTTATGGCACAATCACATCGGCAATTCATTTCTATCCTTGATTCCCAATGCGTATTCTGATCAGTAATGACGACGGTTATTTTGCCCCCGGGCTGGCTTGCCTTGCCGAACATCTGTCCAAGATGGCCGATATCGTGGTGGTCGCCCCCGAACGCGATCGCAGCGGCGCCAGCAATTCCCTTACGCTGGATCGTCCACTCAAGCTGCGTCGGGCCGCCAACGGCTTTTATTACGTAAACGGCACGCCGACCGACTGCGTGCATCTGGCGGTGACCGGCATGCTGGATCAGCAGCCCGACATGGTGGTGTCCGGCATCAACGCCGGAGCCAATATGGGCGACGACACCATTTATTCCGGCACTGTCGCGGCGGCAACAGAAGGATTTTTGCTCGGGATACCTTCTATCGCAGTTTCGCTGGTGGGCCATGAATTTGTGAACTACGAGACTGCTGCCAAAATCGCTGCTGACTTGGTGCAACGCTTTGCCAAACAGCAACACAGCCATCCCTGGCTGCTCAATGTGAATGTGCCGGATGTGCCTCATGATCGATTGCAGGGTATAGCGGTGACGCGCCTCGGCAAGCGGCATAAAGCCGAGCCGGTGGTGAAGGCCAGCAACCCGCACGGCGAGACCGTGTACTGGGTGGGCGCGGCGGGCAAGGCGCAGGACGCGGGTGACGGCACGGACTTCCACGCCGTCGCGCAACAGCAGGTTTCGCTCACACCGCTGCAGATCGACCTCACGCAATACAGCCAGCTCGATGCGGTACGTGGCTGGCTGAATCGGGTATAGATGAACAAGAGTCTCAATGGCATCGGCATGACTTCTCAGCGCACCCGCGCGCGCCTGGTCGAGCGGCTGCGCGAACACGGCATCAAGGACGAAGTCGTGCTGGCGGCGATGTTCGAAGTGCCGCGGCATTTGTTCGTCGATGAGGCCTTGGCGAGCCGGGCCTATGATGACGTGTCGCTGCCGATCAATTACAACCAGACCATCTCCCAGCCTTACATCGTGGCGCGCATGGTCGAAGTGCTGCGTGCGGCCGGCAACGCTCCCGATCACCCGCTGGGCCGTGTGCTGGAGATCGGCACCGGCTGCGGCTACCAGGCGGCGGTGCTGGCGCAAGTGGCGCGCGAAGTCTATACCGTGGAGCGCATCAAGCCGCTGTACGAACGCGCCAGAAAACAATTGAGCGATCTGAAAATCCGCAACGTCAGCGTCCGTTATGCGGACGGCGCTGCCGGCCTGCCCGAGGCCGGGCCGTTTGACGGCATCATCATGGCCGCCGCCGCACCCGCGCTGTCGGCGGTACTGAAGGAGCAGCTGGCGGTCGGTGGTAGAATGGTATTGCCGGTCGGGATGCAAACGCAGTGGCTGTATCTGGTCGAACGCGATGCGCGCGGATTCCGCGAAACCCAGCTGGAACCGGTCAAATTCGTACCATTACTGATGGGCAAGGCATGATACGAAACCAGATTCTCTTATCGTTGCTGGTAACGGCGCTGCTGGAGGGGTGTGCCTCAAGTATTGAGCGGCCACCGGTTTTTGAGCGTGCAGCAGCGCAAAAAAATGCGGCTATGGCAAATAAATCCCCGCGCGAGAAGGACTGGCGGCCCGGTTCGTATATCGTGCAGAAGGGAGATACGCTGTATAGCATTGCGTTTAATTATGGTTTGGATTATCACGAGCTGGCTCAAATGAACGGTATCAAGGATCCCAGCCTGATTACCATAGGGCAGGAAATTCGTCTGTTCCCGAACCGGGCCGGCTCCGCAGCATCGGTCGCCCCGGCCCCGGCGAAGCCGATCGATATTATGGTGAAGGATCAGCCCAAGGTGGTGGAATATCCGTACAGCGAAGCGGCCATGGCACAGATCGGCAAGGTTCAGGAACAGACCACGCCTGCAGCAACGATCGTTGCCAAAGTACCCCAGGCTGCAGTTGTCGCCGCAAGAGTCGATAGCACGTACGACAGCAATGTTGTCAGTGAGGACCCGGTGCCGGGATGGAGCTTGCCCGCCAGGGGCAAACTGATCGGCCAGTTTTCGGAATCGGAAAATCGCAAGGGCATCGATATCGCAGGCAAGCTCGGCGAACCGGTTATGGCCAGCGCGTCAGGCAAGGTTGTGTATAGCGGCAGCGGTTTGCGCGGTTATGGCAAGCTGATCATCATCAAGCACAACAATGCTTACCTCAGTGCTTATGCGCACAACGACAAGATACTGGTGAAGGAAGGGCAGAGCGTCACGCGCGGACAAGAGATCGCGCTGATGGGCAACACCGACGCCCGGCAGGTGGAGCTTCACTTTGAAGTGCGGCGTTTCGGCAAACCGGTCGATCCGGCAAAATATCTGCCGCTTGGTCAGTTATGAGTCCGGCTTGAATTCCAAAATACTCAGCACTTTCGACCACGACCGCGACAGCGCGGCTATGCGTTATGTCTATCCGGTGGTATCGCGCCGTGCCGGCGGTGTTTCGGTCGGCATCAACCTGAATACCAACAATGCCTGCAACTGGCGCTGCATCTACTGCCAGGTTCCCGATCTGACCCGCGGCGCGGCACCGCCGGTCGATATGGCGGTTCTGGAAAACGAGTTGCGCGGTTTCCTGCATGAACTGCTGCACGGCGATTTCATGCAAAGCCGCGTGCCGGAAGGCGCGCGGCGCATCAACGACATCGCGCTGTCCGGCAACGGGGAGCCGACCAGCAGCGCCGAATTTGCCCGGGTCATCGAACTCATTGCGCGGGTGCGCGATGAGACCGATCTGCCGGATTCCGTAAAAACCGTGCTGATCACCAACGGCAGCCTGCTGTATCGCAAAGAAGTCCGGCAAGGCCTGCGCAACATGGCGAAGATCAATGGCGAGGTCTGGTTCAAGCTCGATCGCGCCAGCGAGGCCGGGATGCTGCGCGTCAACGACACCCATGCCAGCATGAAAAAAGTGCGCGAAAACCTGATTGCCGCAATCGGATGCTGCCCGACCTGGCTGCAAACCTGCTGGTTTGCGCTGGACGGGGAGCCGCCGTTGCTGCAGGACGAAGACGATTATCTGGAATTTGTCGCAGCGCTGCTGCGCGACGGGCACCGGCCGCAGGGCGTGCTGTTGTACAGCCTGGCACGTCCCTCCCTGCAGCCTGAAGCGCCGCGCCTGTCCGCGCTGACCGAAGCCCAATTGCAGGGCTTCGCCGGCCGCATCGCCGAGCTTGGGCTTCCGGTCAAAGTCACTCCCTAGCAGTTTCTCGATAATCCGTTTTCAGGTTCTCACGCGTAGTTTGCATTCATGCACATGAAACACCTGCCCGAATGGAACAGCGCCGCACTATTGCGATCGCCGCTGTTCACCCCGCTGCATCCGGTGCTTGCCGAGCTCGGGGACGGCGGGTTTCCGACACTGCAGGATTGCAATGCGCTGCTCCTGGCAAGCAATCCTCCCATCACCGTGCAAAACGGCATGCCGCTGCGCTTCGTGCCGCAGCAGCGCGGCAAGCTTTCCTTCGAAGCGCAATATGAACCGCGCTGCCATCTGACTGGCGAGGTGCAGATGCGCACGCCTAACTTGCATGATCTGTTCAATGCGCTGGTATGGCTGACTTTTCCCAACGCCAAGGCGGCCATCAATGCACGCCATTACCGTGCGCTGATGGAGAAGGGCGGCACGGAGGGCGTAGCGGCCGTCAGCCAGCGCGGCGCGGTGCGCGACGTGAACACCCTGCTGGATGAATCCGGCGTGATCGTGGCCTATACCGATGCCGCTTCCGATGCTGGCCTGGCCCGACTGCTGCGCGATTTCAAATGGAAGGAATTATTCTGGCAGCGGCGCGAGCAGCTGAGGGCGGGCATGGGTTTCTATCTGTTCGGCCACGGCCTGTACGAGAAGGCGCTGCAACCCTATGTCGGCATGACAGGACAAGGGTTGCTGCTGGCAGTGGCGCCTGAATTTTTTGCCTGGCCGTTGGCGCAGCGCCTCGCTCATCTGGACACCCTGCTGGCCAAGCATCTGGCTGATCCGGCGCATTGCCGCAACACTCGCGAACTCTCGCCGGTACCGCTGCTCGGCGTGCCCGGCTGGGCAACGGAAAACGAAAGCCCGGCGTATTACGACAACACTGCCTATTTCCGTTCCGGCAGGCGCGAATAAAAACTTAAACTCGATCGAGGTGGCTCAGCTTTGTTATCATAGCGCCCTCATGCATGACCTCTTCCGCCCGCATTCCAGAACACAGTATCCCCGAATGTTAAGTCCATCAGAATGTTAAGCAGGCTCAACCAGGTTCAGCGCGAAGCGGTGACACATCTCGACGGGCCTTTGCTGGTGCTGGCCGGCGCGGGCAGCGGCAAGACGCGCGTGATCACCCACAAGATCGCCCACCTGATCGGGAAATGCGGCTACGAGCCGCGCAACATCGCCGCGATCACCTTTACCAACAAGGCCGCCAGCGAGATGCGCGCGCGCGTCGCCGACCTGCTGAAGAACACCAACACCAAAGGCCTGATCGTAAGCACCTTCCATTCGCTGGGCATGAACATCCTGCGCGCCGAAGCCAGGCTGCTGGGCTACAAACCGCAGTTCTCGATCTTCGATTCCAGCGACACATGGAAGATATTCGGCGAGCTGGCCAGTTCCGCCGACAAGCAGGAAATCCGCGACATCCAGACGCAGGTATCGAACTGGAAATCCGCCTTCGTCTCGCCGGAACAGGCCGCCGAGAGCGCCGGCAGCGGCGAACAGAAGGTGCATGCGCGCATTTATGCGCGCTACCAGGAAACATTGCGCGCCTATCAGGCGGTGGATTTTGACGACCTGATCCACCTGCCTGTGGTTCTCTTCAAACAGCATCCAGAGGCGTTGCTGCGCTGGCAACTGAAGTTGCGTTATCTGCTGGTGGACGAGTACCAGGACACCAACGATTGCCAGTACCAGATGATCAAGCTGCTGGCGGACATGCGCGGCGCACTGACCGTGGTGGGCGACGACGACCAGGCTATCTATGCCTGGCGCGGAGCGAGCATCGCGAACCTGCACAACCTGCGCGACGACTATCCCGATCTGCGTATCATCAAGCTGGAGCAGAACTACCGTTCATCGCAGCGCATTCTCAAGGTGGCGAACCACCTGATCAACCGCAACACCAAAGTCTTCGAGAAGAAACTGTGGAGCGATCACGGCATCGGTGATCCGATACGCATCTATGCGGCGCGAGACGACGAACATGAAGCCGAAAGCGTGGTGATGAAACTGATGGCGCACAAGTTCGAGCACCGCACCCGCTTTGCCGATTACGCGATCCTGTATCGCAGCAATCACCTGTCGCGGGCATTCGAGGAACAGCTGCGCGCCCAGCGCGTGCCTTATACCGTCAGCGGCGGCACGTCATTCTTCGATCGCGCCGAGATCAAGGACATCATTGCTTACCTGCGGCTGATCGCCAATCCGGACGACGATCCGGCCTTCATCCGCGCGATCACCACGCCGAAGCGCGGCATCGGCAACACCACGCTGGAAAAGCTTGGCAGCCATGCCGGAGAGCGCCACATCAGCCTGTTCGAGGCGGCATTCGGGGCGCATGTCCAGCAAGAAGTGCAACCGCGCCAGTACGAAGAGCTGATGCTGTTCTGCAACTTCATCAACCGCATCCAGGACAGGGGCGACAAGGATCCCTGCGCCGAATTGCTGGACGAACTGCTGCGCGCGATCAACTACGAGACCTGGCTGTATGACTCGAACGACCCACGCAAGGCCGAGAGCAAGTGGAAAAATGTCGAGGACTTCATCGGCTGGCTGAAGCGCAAGGCCGAGGCGGACGAGAAGTCATTGCTCGAGATGGTGCAGACCGTCGCGCTGATCAGCATGCTGGAAGGCAAGGACCAGGAGACGGATGCCGTTGCGCTGTCCACGCTGCACGCCGCGAAGGGCCTGGAATTCCCGCACGTGTTCATCATCGGCGCGGAAGAAGAGATACTGCCGTTCCGCGACAGCGACGAAAGGCAGATCGAGGAAGAGCGGCGTCTGATGTACGTCGGCATTACCCGCGCAGAACGCAGCCTGCAGATCAGCTACTGCAACCGCCGCAAACGCGGCAAGGACTGGATCGCCTGTGAACCGAGCCGCTTCCTGGAGGAGATGCCTGAAGATGAGCTGGTCTATGCGGGAGGCCATGCCGAAGCGGCACCCACAGTGACCCGGGATCAGGGCATGGATAAGCTGGCAAGTCTGAAAGCGATGTTGAACAGACATCCAGCAGAATAAATGCAGCGCCAGTCGCTAACTCGGAAGAAACCAGGGAGTCCCATAAGCGCGGGAGTCATTGAATCGAATACATTATATGTTGTTGCATTTTGAAGGTTGCAATTTACATAGGTGGGTGACACTATTTGATGCCAACAGAAAAGGTAAGGCCATTTGATCCGTCAGACTGATCGCTTGATTTCAGGGCCGGAATATCGGTTGTGGTACGAGCAGTTGGGATAATTATTTTGGAGGTGCCAAATGAGTTCAATAACAGGCTTGGGTGTATTGACGGTTTTCTTTGTATTTTCACCATTTATTATTATCAGTTTGCTCATCCTATTTTCGGGCAAGCCTGACAATTAGCCGAGTAGCCCCCTTGCCCTGAATATCCGGGAGTCAGGTATTCCGATGATGCCGATTTCCCGATAAATGTGATTTGCACGGCCGCTAACATGGCAGGTGGTTGCCACGCGGCCCGGCAAACGGCATTGAGTGCCGTCGGTATTGGGTAATCGTATGAAAGCCCGGTTGACGCCATCCAACCCGCTGGATATGACTACACCAGACGCGTATAATGCTCGCTTTGCCGAGGGCTGATTCATGCGCATCATTCAAAAAGCTTTGACCTTTGACGACGTCCTGCTCGTCCCCGCCTACTCCAATGTGTTGCCGCGCGATGTCAGCCTGCGCACCCAACTCACCCGCAACATCAATCTGAACATCCCGCTGCTGTCCGCGGCGATGGATACCGTCACCGAGACACGCCTTGCGATTGCACTGGCGCAGGAAGGCGGCATCGGCATCATCCACAAGAACATGTCGGCCGCGGCTCAGGCGGAGAAGGTCGCCAAGGTCAAACGGTTTGAAAGCGGCGTGGTCCAGGATCCCATCACCATCACGCCGGACATGTCGGTGCGCAACGTGTTGAGTTTGACTCGCAAGCACAAGATTTCCGGTTTGCCCGTGGTTCAGGGCAAGCAACTGGTCGGCATCGTGACCAACCGCGACCTGCGTTTCGAGAACAATCTGGACCAGCCGGTCAAGAACATCATGACGCCGCTCGAGCGCCTGATCACCGTCAAGGAAAACGCCAGCCTCGAAGAAGCGCGCGCTCTGATGCACAAACATCGTATTCGAGCGCGTGATGGTGGTGAACGACGCGTTCGAATTGCGCGGCCTGATGACGGTCAAGGACATCCTGAAATCGACCGAGCATCCGAACGCCTGCAAGGACCGCTTCGGCCATCTGCGTGTCGGTGCCGCGGTCGGCGTGGGCGAGGGCACCGATGAACGCGTCACGCTGCTGGCGGAAGCCGGCGTGGATGTGCTCGTGGTGGATACCGCGCACGGCCATTCGCAGGGCGTGCTGGACCGCGTCAAGTGGGTCAAGACACATTTCCCGAACATCGAGGTGATCGGAGGCAACATCGCAACCGGCGGTGCAGCCACGGCATTGCTGGATCAGGGCGCGGACGGCGTCAAGGTCGGCATCGGTCCCGGCTCGATCTGCACCACGCGCATCGTCGCGGGTGTCGGTGTTCCGCAGATCGGCGCGATACAGAGTGTGTCCAAAGCGCTGCAGGGCACGGGTGTGCCGCTGATCGCCGACGGCGGCATTCGCTACTCCGGAGACATCGCCAAAGCGATTGCGGCCGGCGCGCATGCGGTGATGCTCGGCGGATTGTTCGCCGGTACCGAAGAAGCGCCGGGCGAGATCGAGTTATTCCAGGGACGCTCCTACAAATCCTATCGCGGCATGGGCAGTCTGGCCGCGATGCAGCAAGGCTCCAGCGACCGTTATTTCCAGGACAACGAAGACAACCAGGACAAGCTGGTGCCGGAAGGCGTGGAAGGTCGTGTGCCATACAAGGGCAGCGTGCTGGCAGTGATCCACCAGCTGATGGGCGGGCTGCGCTCCAGCATGGGTTACGTGGGTTGCGCGGATATCGCCACCATGCATACCAAGGCCGAGTTCGTCGAGATCACTTCTTCCGGCATACGCGAGTCTCATGTGCACGATGTGCAGATCACCAAGGAAGCGCCTAACTACCACATTGAGTAGTTGATAGACGTTAGTCGCTAGTCATTAGTTATGGCCGGATATCGCGATCCAAGAGTTTGGCAGGCGGCCATGCGTTTGGCTGAGGAAGTTTATCGGTTGAGCACACGGTTTCCGAAGCATGAAACTTACGGTCTTGCCAGTCAGTTGCAGCGCTCGGCGGTTTCCCCGCCATCCAACATCGCAGAGGGGCATGGGCGCAACTGAAACAGGGAATTTAATCATTTTCTGGGTATAGCCTTGGGGTCGCTGGCGGAACTGGAAACACAACTCATCCTGGCGCAACATTTTAATTATTTAACCGAAGAAGAAATCAGCCCGGTACTGCAAAATGCCGACGAGATTGGCAAGATGTTAAAAGGCCCGCAAAAATCTCTCAACCCCGACTAACGACTAACGTCCAGCGACTAATGACTGCTCATAGAAAAATCCTGATCCTCGATTTTGGTTCGCAATATACCCAGCTGATCGCTCGCCGCGTGCGCGAAACCAATGTCTACTGCGAACTGCATCCTTACGATGTCGATGTCAACTTCATTCGCGACTTCGACCCGGCGGGGATCATACTTTCCGGCGGTCCGAACTCGGTGACCGAAGGCGATACCCCGCGCGCCCCGCAAATGGTGTTCGAACTGGGCGTGCCGGTGCTGGGCATTTGTTACGGCATGCAGACCATGGCCGCGCAGCTGGGCGGCGGGGTTGAAACCGGCCTGGTGCGGGAATTCGGTTACGCGGAGATTCGCGCACAGGGACACTCTGCCCTGCTGCGCGGCATTCAGGACAGGACCAACGCGCAGGGCCACGGCCTGATCGACGTGTGGATGAGTCACGGTGACAAGGTGACGGCACTGCCGCCCGGGTTTTCGGTGATCGCGAGCAATCCCACCACACCGATCGCCGGCATGGCGGACGAATCGCGGCATTTTTATGCGCTGCAATTCCATCCGGAAGTGACCCATACGCCTCAGGGGAAAGTGATGCTGAACCGCTTCGTGCACGACATCTGCGGCTGCGAGCAGGACTGGAACATGCCCGATTACGTCCGGGAAGCAATCGACAAAATCCGCGCGCAAGTGGGCAGGGAGGATGTGATACTGGGCCTGTCCGGCGGAGTGGATTCCTCGGTGGCGGCAGCGCTGATACACCGCGCGATCGGCGACCAATTGACTTGCGTGTTCGTCGACAACGGCTTGTTGCGTTTGAACGAGGCCGAGCAGGTGATGCTCACCTTTGCCGAAAGCCTCGGCGTGAAAGTGATACATGTCGATGCCAGCAGCGAATTCCTGCATCATCTGGCCGGCGTGTCCGAACCCGAGCAGAAGCGCAAGATCATCGGCCGCGAGTTCGTCGAGGTGTTCCAGCGCGAAGCAAAAAAATTGCCCAAAGCGAAGTGGCTGGCGCAGGGCACGATTTATCCGGACGTGATCGAATCTGCCGGAGCAAAGACCAAAAAGGCCCATACCATCAAGTCGCACCACAACGTCGGCGGCTTGCCGGAAAGCCTGCACCTGAAACTGCTTGAACCGTTGCGCGAACTGTTCAAGGATGAAGTGCGCGAACTGGGCGTGGCGCTGGGACTGCCGCACGGCATGGTATATCGTCATCCTTTCCCCGGACCCGGTCTGGGGGTGCGCATTCTGGTGAAGTCAAGCGCGAGTACGCCGAACTGCTGCGCCGCGCCGACGCGATCTTCATCGAAGAACTGCATGCCACCAGGGATGACGACGGAATATCCTGGTATGCGAAAGACTTCGCAGGCCTTCGCCGTGTTCCTGCCGGTCAAAAGCGTCGGCGTGATGGGAGATGGCCGCACCTACGAATGGGTGGTGGCACTGCGCGCGGTACAGACCCAGGACTTCATGACCGCGCACTGGGCGCATTTGCCTTATGAGTTCCTGGCAGGGTTTCCAACCGCATCATCAACGAAGTGCGCGGCATCAACCGGGTTGTGTATGACATTTCCGGCAAACCACCCGCCACCATCGAGTGGGAATGATCGGATTCGGACAGGCTTATCTTTGCTGCCCTGCTGCGGTCATATGTGGCGTGCAGCAATCGACACTTGGCCGCCATCCGCC
>CAVWTZ010000061.1:0-18523 GCA_963757485.1 uncultured beta proteobacterium | reverse complement strand
GCCGAGAATACTTAAAGGGGTCTGAGTAGCAATTCGTGGTGCCGAGCAGATTGCTGTCAACCGGGATGTGCTTCGTCGATACGCCGGGCCTGGGATCCGTATTCACCGGCAATACGGCGACTACAAAGGCTTTTATCCCACACATTGACGCCGCTTTGGTCGTTGGTCGGCGCCGATCCTCCTCTGGCGGGCGAGGAACTCGCGCTGGTTGAAGCCGTGGGAAAACAGGTCCCGGATCTAATCCTGGTGCTGAATAAATCAGACCGGACCACAGATGAAGAAATACATTGGCTGCCGCCCGTGATTCAGAGCGGTGCGACTGCAACGAGCTTTATCAACAGCGGCACGATGACGGTGGCTAGCGGCAACGCCAATATCGATCGGACGGGATTCACTGGCAACTCCGCAACCGGAAGTGGCACGCTGACACAAAGTGCTACGAATGCTGTTATTGCCAACAACGGAATTTGGGACATTACCGGTGATGCCGGAACAGGGATGACGTCGGCCGGATACAGCGCAGTAACGGTGAACAATACCGGCACCATCCTCGTCAACGATCCTACTGGTTATTCTCCGACCACCTTACCATCCATACTGACGCTGAATAACAACGGGGCATTAAACATTCAAGCCGGGACATTGAACCTGCAAGGGACTTATGTCAGCGGCGGGAGCGACAGCATTACGATCGGCGGCCATGGCATCCTGTCTTCATCTGGATTCAGCGTACCGACGCTGACCATGACCGGCGGCACGTTGCTGGGAACAACGGTGGGCGCGCCAACGTCCGTGACCGTAACCGGCGCGCTGGGTTTTGATAAATCCAATACGCTGGATAACATCGCGCTGTCCGCGAACGGCACCACGACCCAAGGCACGGCAACCGCCGCGATGCTTGATTTGCAGAACGGAACCGCCGTTACCAACAGCGGCACCTGGACGATGCAGCCCAACAGCGGCATCTACCAGACAGGGACGGGTGGATCGACTTTCTTTACCAACAATCCCGGCGCAACCCTGACGGTGTCGTCCGGCTCGGCGAACATCGATGCGACGACGTATACCAATTCCGGAACACTGAACGGTACGGTAAACACGTCGCCAACGATCAATAACGCCGGGGCATGGGACATCACCGGCCTGACGATAGCGGGCAACATAACCAATCTCAGCACCGGCACCATCAGCGTGAATGATGCGACCAATTACTATCCGCCCGCCACCCTTGACGGCTCGCTGACCAACAGCGGCACGGTGCAAGTGCAGGCGGGCACGTTGAACCTGCTGAACAATGGCAGCAACTCCACCTACACCGGCAATACGGGCAGCAGCATCAATGTGTCGGGCGGCACGCTGAACCTGACGCCGTTTGCCGTGGCGAACTGGAGCGACGCGGGTGCCCTTAATGTTTCTGCAGGCACGGCTAACCTGGCCGGTGCCTATTCCAACGCCACCCTGGGGGCGATACACAACACCGGCGGCAACGTGAACCTCACCGGCACGCTGGACAACACGACGGGTACGGCAACGCTGGATGTTGGCGCCACGTCGGGCATAGGACTGACTTCGCTTTCCGGCACCATTACTGGCGGCACGATCACCGACAGCGACGCGACTCCGGTGCTGAATTCATACGGTGGCACATTGAGCGGCGTGACCATAGGCAGCAACCTGACGGTCGCTGGCGGCAGCTATCTTTATGTTGATAACAATAACGGCACAACCCCCGGGCTGACCCTGGCGAACGGCATCACATTGAACCTCGACAGCAGCTCGCTGTATTTCAACAGCACCACCGCGAGCGACAACACCGACCATCTGGCCACGCAGGGCGCCTCTATCGTCAACCTGGCAAGCGGCTACATCTATGGCGGATATGGCGGGCTGCCGCTGCAGATCGATGCAGGCGTGACGGTGCAGGGGTATGGCGGGATATCCGATTCTTATGGGTATGGCATCACCAACGCTGGGATCATCAATGCCAATGATCCTTCTGGAAATACGCTCTATATATCTGGCAGTGCCTTTACCAACAACGGCACGATGATCGCCTCGGCGGGAATACTGAATATCGCACCCACAACGCTAACTACTTCCGCGACCAGTGTGTTACAATCCACCGGCAGCACGGGTGTGCTGACCATCGCGCCGGTAACTGCATACTGGACTAATCTCGGCAGTATCAATGTATCTGCAGGGACAGTGAACCTGGGCGGCACGTTCAACATGGCTGGTCTGGGCACCTTCACCCACGCGGCGGGCGCCACGGTGAACGTTACCGGCACGCTGGATCTTGCCGGCGGGTCGGCGGACATCGGCGCTGCAGGCATAGGGCTGACCTCGCTCTCCGGCGGTACCCTCCTGAACGGCACGATCAACGATAGCGACGCGACCCCGCAGTTCTATTCATCATATGGCACGCTGGATACCGTGACCTTGGGCAGTAGCTTGAGCTTGTCCAACGGGTATGCATACATCCTCGGTAACTTGACGCTGGCTACGGGCACCACACTCTATCTCGGCTATGGTAATTTGTCTTTCAATACCCCTTCAGGCTCGCAAAGCATCAGGACACCGGGCACGGCCACCCTGACCCTGACGGGAGGAAGCCTCTATCAATACAATTCCGGGCAAACCCTGACGCTGGGCACAGGTCTCACCGTGAACGGATATGGCAGCATTTATTCGAATTACAGTGGCAACAACAACCTCGTGAACAACGGCACGATTGATAGCAGCGCCGGTTATTATATGAATGTCGGCAGCGGTTCCGCATTCACCAACAACGGCACGATGACAGCCTCAAGCGGGTCGCTGACCATCAATCCCACCTCCTTTGCAAACGCAGGTCTGTTGCAATCGACAGGCAGCACGGCTTCTGTGACCATCGCCCCGGCAACGGCAAACTGGACCAACGCGGGTACCATCAACCTGGCTGCAGGTACGCTGAACCTGGGCGGAACCTTTACCACAGCGAATTTCGATCCGACACCCGGTACTTCCTTCACCCGCAGCGCAGGCACCACGGTCAACCTCACCGGAACCCTTGATCTTCAAAGTTCTGCGACCCCACTGGACATCGGCTCGGCGGGACTGTTCGGGACAGGCGGACTGACTTCTCTTGTATATCCCGGCACCATCCTCAACGGAACAATCACAGACAGCGACGCGACACCTGTGCTGAACTCATCGGGCGGCACACTGAACAATGTCACCATCGGCAGCAATCTGACCTTGTCGACCAGTTATGGCTATTCATACATCAACAACAACCTGGCGCTGGCAAACGGTGTGATATTCGACATTGGCAACAGCGCCCTGTATTTCGATACGGCAGGTGCGCAGAGCATCAACACGACGGGTACAGCCACCCTCACCATGGAAGGTGGGTCGCTCAATCAGGACGCCTATGGGCAGACACTGAACTTGGGTTCTGGCCTCACCGTGAATGGCTATGGCAGTATTTCTTCCCACTATACCGGCGGGGTCAACACCCTGATGAACAGTGGCGTCATTGATGCCAACGCGGCAGGGCAGACATTGACCATTAATAGCGACATCCTCAGCAACAGCGGCACAATGACGGCCTCGGCGGGATCGCTGTCCATTGTTCCCTACACTTCCTTCACTAACGCAGCAGGCGGCATACTGTCCGTGACCGGCAGCTCAGCCACGATGGACATCGCACCCAACGCGGCGAACGCATGGACTAACGCCGGCACCATCAATCTGACAGCAGGCACGCTAAACCTGGGCGGTACGTTTGCTACGGCGGGGCTGGGCACGATTACCCGCGCGGGCGGCAGCGTGAACCTCACCGGAACGCTGGACAATACCGGAACGACGCTGGATATCGGCTCATCAGTATTCGGGACGGGCGGACTGACGTCGCTCACCGGCACCATCCTGAGCGGCACGCTGGTGAGCAATGACGGCACCACGCTGAACACCAGTTCTGGCACGCTGAGCGGCGTGACCATAGGCAGCAACCTGACTGTAGCGGGCGGCAGCTATCTTTATGTCAACAACAACGCCGGCACAACCTCCGGCCTGACGCTGGCCAACGGCATCATCCTCGACCTTGTCAACACCTCGCTGTACTTCGGCAGCACGACCGCGAGCGACAACACCGACCATCTTGCCACGCTGGGGTCCTCGACCGTCAACCTGGCGGGCGGCACCATCTATGGCGGATCTGGCGGCCTGCCGCTGCAGATCGACTCGGGCGTGACGGTGCAGGGGTGGGGCGCAATATCCGAATATTATGCGTATGGCATTACCAACGCTGGCAACATAGATGCCAATGTTGCGGGACAGACGCTTAATGTGTATGGCGACACCTTTACTAACAGCGGCACGATGACGGCCTCGGCAGGAACGCTGGATGTCAGCCCGACTGCGTTTACCAACAACGGAAGCCTGGATGCCCCGCTCGGAACGGTGATCGTTGAGCCTGCGACTGCTTTCACCAATAACAGTCTGCTGCAAGCAAGCGGCGGCACGTTGGAGTTAATTACCAATCCGACATTTGCATGGAGCAACCTCGGCACGATCAATGTGAGTGCCGGCACGCTGAATTTGGGCGGCACATTTACTACGGCGGGGCTGGGTACCATCGCCCGCACGGGCGGCAGCGTGAACCTCACCGGCATTCTGGATAATACGGGTGCGATACTGAACATCGGCTCGACGGGGCAGTTTGGCGCGGGCGGATTGACTTCGCTTGACGGCGGCATCCTGAACGGCACGGTGGAGAACACCGATACGACCCAGGCTACGCTTGTCGCAAACTCTGGCACGCTGAACGGCGTGACCATAGGCAGCAATCTCTCCGTGACAGGCAATGCTTACATAGTCAACAATCTGGTGCTGGCGAATGGTGTTAACTTTACCGTCAGCAACGGCAACCTTTATTTCAACAACGCAACTTCGGAAAGCATCAGTCTGGCTGCTGGCGCTACTGCCGCTACCGTCACGCTGGCAGGCGGAACGATTAATCAAAGCGCTTCCTCGCAGACGTTGACGCTGGATGCAGGCGTCACCGTGAGCGGCTATGGCGACATTTACGCCAACTATGGAGGCGATGTTTTCGTCAATAACGGCACGATCACCGCCAACGGCACACTGGGGCAGACGCTGTATGTTTCTGCCGATGCCTTTATCAACAACAGTTCAATGAGTTCCCCAAGCGGAACGCTCGACCTGGGCGGCAGCAGCTTTACCAACAACGGCTCCCTGGATGCGAACGGCGGGACGCTGTCCATCTATCCGGCCAGCTATATCAGCGGCGGCACAACGGATGGATTGAGTGCAAACAACGGCGGCGTGTTGATGCTGGGCACGACGCCGGTCGGCACGACCAACCTGAGCCTGAACAACGGCGTGCTGATGGGTGGAGCGCTGAATGTAACGGGTACGCTGACACTTGCGGGCACCAGCGTGGTAGATGCCGGTACGCTGACCGGCCCCGCTCAAGGATTAAGCGCAGGCTCCGTGTTGTATGTGAATAACGGCGCAGTCGTCAACATGAGCGGCGCGACAACTGAAGCGGGCACGATCTATGTCGGACCAGGGTCAACCTTCAGCGACACTTCCGGGTTTACCAATACCGGCACATTGTTCGGCACGGGTACCATAGTTGTCGGCACTGGGACGGCAGGACTGATCAACCAGGGTACCATCAATCCCGGCGGAACGGGCGTTGCGGGCACGCTGAATATTGGTGGCGACCTGCAGCTTGCTACAGGCTCAATCCTGAACATCGAGATGGGCGGTGCCGGGGCGGGAGAGTCCGATGCGCTGGCGGTAACAGGCAACATCACCATGGGCGATACGCTGAACACCAGCCTGATCAATGGCTATGTGCCATCGAACGCCGATTACATACCATTCCTGATGACGGGCGGAACGGCAAGCGGAACCTTTGCGACAACGAATCTTCCACCTGGTTTTAGTGCGGGCTACAACCTTGCGGCGGGTGAAGCGGCACGGCTCATTTACTCGAGCAGTGGTACAGATACCTTCACTAACGCAGCCGGCGGCCTTGACTGGGCTACCCCCGGAAACTGGAGCTTTGGCATCCTGCCAGGCACACTGGATACGGCGCTCATCAGTTCGGGGTACGCAGTTACGCATACAACCGGCACGGACGCTATCGCTGCACTGACTATCAATAGTGGAAATTCTCTCGATATTTCGGGAGGCTCGTTAGCGGTATCCGGCAACACGACGCTCGGTGGCCTGCTGACCGTCTCGGGGGGCAGTGCGGCACTGAACGGCGGCGTGAGCGGTGCGACCTCCGGCCAGATTGGCGTGTCGGCTGGAACACTGACCTTGGGGGCGGGGACGACAACAACGTTGAATTCTCTGGCGTTGACCGGCGGTACATTGAATGGCGCAGGCGCGCTCGTGGTGAACGGCAGCTTCAGCCAGGCACCCGGCACCATGGGCAATGCCTTCAGCAGCATCAACATCACCCAGACGGCGGGCGACCTGACCGCGGGTGCGATGGGTGCAACCGGCCCGGTCAGCCTCACTGCGCTGAACGGCGCGCTTATCCTCAATAACGTCATCACCGGCGCAAGCTTCAATGGGCAAGCAACAGCAGGCGTTGACTTGGGTACAGCCGGAACGATAACTGAAAGCGGGACGGGCAACGCCATTATCCTGAATGCCGGGGCAGGCAACTTCACCGACAGCAATTCCAGTGCAACCGCACTCTCAGCCGCAAGCGGAAACTGGCTGGTGTATTCAACCGATCCTTCGCTGAATAACATTGGCGCGCTGACTTATAACTTCAAGCAATACAACACCGCATATGGCGGCACGATACTTGGTTCGGGTAACGGCTTCATCTACACGCTGGCGCCGACAGTCACGTTTACGCTGACTGGTGTTACCAAGCCGTACGATGGAACGCTGACGGCAGCATTGACGGCGGCAAACTTTTCAGCCGCGACTGGCGCTATTGACGGGGATACCGTAAGCGCGCCAGTTAGCGCCACAGGCACCTACAATAACGCCCACGTAGTTGGTGCAACAACAGTATCGGCTGCAGGTTCAACATCGGCAACGAACGGGACAGCCGCCGTTTACGGCTATCAGTACACGGCAACTGGTGCGGGCAGCATCACCCCGGCGGCGCTGAGCTCGACCGCCGCGATCGGCGGGACGCTCACCAAGGTATATGACGGCACGACCGCGGCCACCGGCGCGACGCTGAGCGGCAGCGTACTTGGTGGAGTGACGGGTGACGTCATCACCCTGAACACAAGCGGCATCGCACTCAACTACAACACGGCACACGTGGCCACTGCGAACACGATTGCCGCGACGGGCACAGCGGGCTTCACGATTGGCAGCAGCACCGCAGGCAGCGTGGCCTCCGACTACAGCTTCGGCGGCCCGACCATCGGCTCGGTTGCGGGCACCATCACCCCGGCGGTGCTGAGCTCGACCGCCGCGATAGGCGGGACGCTCACCAAGGTATATGACGGCACGACCGCGGCCACCGGCGCGACGCTGAGCGGCAGCGTACTTGGTGGAGTGACGGGTGACGTCATCACCCTGAACACAAGCGGCATCGCACTCAACTACAACACGGCACACGTGGCCACTGCGAACACGATTGCCGCGACGGGCACAGCGGGCTTCACGATTGGCAGCAGCACCGCAGGCAGCGTGGCCTCCGACTATAGCTTCGGCGGCGCGACCATCGCCTCGGTTGGCGGCACCATCACCCCGGCGGTGCTGAGTTCGACCGCCGCGATCGGCGGCAGCCTGACCAAGGTATATGACGGTACGGCCGCGGCCACCGGCGCGACGCTGAGCGGCAGCGTGAGTGGTGGCATCTCTGGCGACACACTGAGCCTCAACTTCGCTCCGGTCACCCTGGCATACAATGGCAGCAACGTGGTTGGAACCAGCGCGATCGTCGCGAGCGGCGCGCCGACGCTCATCATCAGCAGTCCGACGGCGCAGAGCGTGGCGAGCGACTACAGCTTTACCGCACCGACCATTGCCAATGCCAGCGCGAGCATCACCTCGGCTGCGCTGACCGTTACCGCCAACGCCGCCACCAAGCCCTATGACGGCCTGCCCTACAGCGGCGGCAACGGTGTGACATACAGCGGCCTTGTCAACAGCGAAACATCCGCCGTGCTCGGCGGTACCCTCACCTACAGCGGTACCTCGCAAGGCGCTATCAATCAGGGTACTTATGTCATCACCCCGGGAGGATTGACTTCCAGCAACTACAACATCGGCTATGTATCGGGCAACCTCAATATAGTGCCCGCTGCTCCTCCGGTTGTGATCAGCCAAATAGTGCTTACCAGCACGTTGTTGGCGATCGAAAGCGGGCCGGGCACGAGTTCCGACGAGCAGGAAAAGAAACCTAAACCTGAGGAAGTGGCGGCTGATACAACAGCGACTCCGGGCAGCAATGCGGCCACGCAAAAATTGCCGGTTTGCAAATAACATCAAGCTCTTGTGATAGGGTATTTATGAAACGCATAATTTTTTTCGCGTCATTGGGCGGGCTGTTCTTTGGCCTGCCGGCCTTTGCCGACGCAGCAGAAACCGTTCCCGCTGCACCCGAGGCGGAACAGGGGGTGTTGCATTTCGAGATTGTCCGGTATGTGATGGATGGCGCCACTTTGTTGAGCCGGGCCGAACTGGATGCCGCAGTTGCGCCCTATGTGGGCAAGAACAAGGATTTTTCCGATGTGGAGCGCGCGCTGGAGGCCGTTGAAGCTGCGTATGCAAAGCGCGGTTATTCTGCAGTGCGCGTGCTGTTGCCGGAGCAGGAACTGGAAAAAGGCACAGTGCATTTTGATATCGTGGAAAGCCGCTTCGGCAAAGTGACGGTCAAGAACAATCATTTTGTGAGTGAACGCAACGCGTTGAACGCGTTGCCTTCGGTGCGCAGCGGCGGTGTGCCCATTACCCGGGAAATTGCCCGCGAGTTGAAGCTTGCCAATGAAAATCCTGCACGCGAGATGAATGTTGTGCTCAAGGCGGGGGAAAGGGACGATCTGGTGGATGCGAATGTGATTGTCACGGACAGCAAACCGGCCACCTGGGGCGCCTCGCTCGATAACAGCGGGACGACGGAAACCGGCGTCACCAGGCTGGGTCTTTCCTACAGCAACGCCAACGCGTTCAATGCGGACGACGTTGCCGGCCTTCAGTATGTGACATCCCCGCTGTATCCAAACCGGGTGACTGTGCTGGGGGGCAGCTACAAGATTCCGCTTTACCGGTACAGCAGCAGCATGGAGTTTTTCGGCGGCTATTCGAACGTCAATTCCGTGGTGGGCGGTTTGTCGAATTTTCAGGGCGGCGGCTCGCTGTTCAGCGCGCGCTACAACTACACGATGGAACGCCTCGGCGTGTTCGATCCGCAACTCTCTGCCGGCCTGGACTGGCGGGATTTCCGGCGCATCGAGCAGACCAATCCGCCGGAAACGGTGCTGTATAACGAAATTGTAGTGTTGCCGGTCAGCCTCACTTATGGGGCACAGGGCAAGTTTGCCCGGAGCGACGCCGGATTTACCGTGTCGCTTTCCCGCAATCTGCCCGGGTTGAACAAAGGAGGCACAGCAGACTTTGCAGCGTATGACGCGCTGAATTTGACCAAACCCGATCCTCAATATCACGTGCTGCGATATGGGGCGAACTATTCCCACCTGATCGGGGACGGCTGGCAATTCCGCTCCGTGCTGACCGGGCAGCAGAGCAGCGATGTGCTGGTGCAGGGCGAGCAGATGCGCTTGGGCGGCGCCGACGGCGTGCGCGGTTTTACCGAAGGCAGCGAGGGTGGCGAAACGGCTGCACGACTGAATCTGGAAGGATATACGCCGGATTTGGGCCGGGGTGATGTCAGGGCGCGTGCGCTGGTATTCTACGATGCGGGGCAGGCGAAGACTACAAATGGCGCAAAGGTCACCATTTCCGGGGCCGGGGTGGGTCTGCGCGCCGGATATACCGAACGGTACTTTTTGCGCGCGGATGCGGCAAGGATCATGAAAGCCGGCACTGACCCGTCGCAGCAGGCGGGTGATTGGCGTTTGCATGTTAGCCTGAATGCGACCTTCTGATGAAACAACTAGCCATTCGACTAGGCAATCAAAAGACGATAGCCAAGTCGCTGGTTATGATGAAACAACTAGCCATTCGACTAGGCAATCAAAAGACGATAGCCAAGTCGCTGGTTATAAATCGATGGGGTAGAAAATGAAAACCAACCTTTTACTTGCAGCGGCGTTGCTGGTGATTGCAACCGGAGCCCGGGCGGATGAAGGGACGGTCCGGGCGACTGGCGAAGTGGCCGGACATGTCGGATATACGAGCGGCACCCTGGTTGCCCAGCGGGCGGACGGTACAGTCAAGGTATTGGCGCCGAAATCGGAAGTGCTGGCGGGCGATATGCTCATCACCGCCAAGGACAGTTATGCCCAGGTAAAAATGGAAGATGGCGCGCAAATGACGCTGCGCCCAAATTCCAATTTGCGCATCGAGGCATACCACTTCAGTCAGGATGCTCCCCAGTCTGACAATGCCATTTTCCGCTTGCTCAAGGGCGGCTTTCGCACCCTTACCGGTTTGATCGGCAAGCGCGGCAATGCCGACGCATACCAGGTGCGCGCAGCCAGCGCAACCATCGGTATACGCGGCACGGATTTTTCATCGCGGCTGTGCGCGACCAAAGATTGCCAGGATGATGATGAAGCAACAGCGACGCACGAGGTCAAGCCGCCGGCAATTCAATCACAGGTAATTGGCAGGGTAATGCTGGTGGAAGGTGATCTATCCGCCAGAGAAGAGAGCGGCAAGGTGCGCGAGCTGGCTTTGGGCGGCCCGGTTTACGAGGGTGACGCCCTGACTACCGGCAGCAAATCCTATGCGGTGGTGGCTTTCCGCGATGAAGGCCGGATCACCCTGCAGGAAAACACCGTGTTCCGTGTCGAGAAATTCAAGTACGATAAAGCCAAGTCCGAGGAAAGTGCCGTGTTGAGATTGCTCAAGGGCGGCGTGCGCGTGGTCACCGGCTGGATCGGCCGGGTGAATCATGATAATTACAATTTCAATGTAGCATCGGCGACGATCGGCATCCGCGGCACGGGTTTTGATGCATGGTGTAACGGGCCTTGCGCGAGCGGAGCCGGTAATCCGGGCGCGACACAAGACAAACCGCTGGATGGCGCAGGGGTATATGTCTGGGCCGGAGAGGTGGTTCTGGTTACGCCCGGGGCGTCGTTTGTCGTGGCAATGCAACAAGCCGCCATCATTGCGCGTGATTCCGGCAAGCCGGTACCGATCATCGCCATTCCGCCGAGCATCAAGAACAACGGCACTCCGCGTCCGGATAGCATCCCGCTGGATATGCAAAAACTGTTTGGCACGGAATCGAATGCGGGTGAACCGGGCTTGTACGTGACGGTGCATGACGGCAACGTGATAGTCGTTCAGGGTGACAACAAGCTCGATTTGGGGCGCGGTGAAACCGGTTTTGCGAAGGCGAATATGCTGGTGCGGCTGGCAACCACGCCTGCCTTCATGGAAGGCAATCCCAAAATGGATCCGTCGGGCAGCGGCCTGAAAAACTCCAAGGGCGGTATGCCCGGAGGAGACTGCAAGCTCTGATTTGTTTCTCCCGCATGCGGGATGGGGCAAATTCCGCGGTTAGCCTGCCGCGGAGCATGTTGTTGAACGCTTAAGCCTTGCTGCGCGCCCAGCGCACGATGTTCCCGGTGTCCATCGCGCCGGCTTGGCGCGCAACCTCGCGTCCGCCTGCGAACAGCGCGAGGGTGGGGATGCTGCGGATGTTATAGCGTGCCCCGAGTTCCTGGGCTTCCTCGGTATTCAGTTTCGCCAGACGCATCTGTGGTTCGAGCTGTGCTGCAGCCTGCACGAAGGCGGGAGCCATCATGCGGCAAGGGCCGCACCACGGCGCCCAGAAATCCACCAGCACGGGAATGTCGTTGCGGCTGATGTGCAAAGCAAAATTGCGGCTGCCCAGTTCTACGGGATGTGCATCGAACAAGGCCTTTTTGCACTTGCCGCAGACAGGTTGGTGGTGCAGCTTGTCGGCAGGAAGGCGATTCACGCCGTCGCAATGCGGGCAGACGATATGTATGGGGTCACTCATTACATTTCCTTCAGGTTATGATTTTCATGAAATGGGGATGGATCACGGAAATTCAAACCTCGCCCAGCGGGCATGCCGGCTTGGGGGTGCATATCCGTCTGAGCCATCGCCCCGCCGCCAGGGAACATCCGCGGGATGCCGGGTTTAGCCGTTTTAACTGTTGAAGCGCATCGACAAATCGATCGTCTGCAGGTCCTTGGTCAGGCTGCCGATCGAGATGCGTCCCACCCCGGTCAGCGCGATTTCGCGCAGATTTTCCAGCGCGATGCCGCCGGATGCTTCCAGTTCGGCCCGTTTTCCGGTGTGCTGCACGGCGGCGCGCAGTTTATCCGGAGCGAAATTGTCGAGCAGTATCAGTTTTGCTCCGGCATTCAAAGCTTCGTCCAGCTGCGCCAGATTCTCAACCTCGATCTGAACGCCGATGCCCGGCCTGGCCAGACGAAACGCCTGCTCCAGCACGGGCCGGATGCCGCCCGCCGCAGCGATGTGATTTTCCTTGATCAGTATGCCGTCGAACAGGCCGATGCGCTGGTTGTACCCGCCGCCAGTGCGCACCGCGTATTTTTGCGCATGGCGCAAACCGGGCAGGGTTTTGCGCGTATCCATGATTTTGACATTGATGCCGGCCACCTCATCCACGTAGCGCCTGGTACGGGTGGCGGTACCGGACAGGGTTTGCAGCAGGTTCAACGCGTTGCGTTCGGCGCTAAGCAGCGCGCGTGCGAGCCCTTGAACCTCGCACAGCGTTTGTCCCGCGGCTATTCTGTCGCCGTCTTTTGCCAGCCAGTTGATCGCACAGTTCGGGTCCAGCACGCGAAAGCACTCGTCGAACCATTGTGTGCCGCATAGCACACCCTGTTGGCGCGTGATGATTTGCGCGGATGAGACTAGCGTCGCGGGCAACAGTTGCGCGCTCAAGTCGCCGGTGCGTATGTCTTCGTCAAGCGAGTTGGTGACATTGCGGTGTATGCATGACGCGTGCTCGGATTCAAGCATGTGGAACTCCTCTGGCCAGATTGGGAAAGATGCAGATTAACCCGGGCTCGCCGGATTGGGAAATGTGCGGCATGGCAGCGAAGGAGTTGTATGTTGCTGCAGAGACAGCCCGCCAGGAAAAAGCCGCGCAAAAAAACAATCCGGCCGCAGAGTGCAAAATACGATCCGGAAATACGGAACCTAGAACCCGTAATAGACTTGTCCGCCAACGGTGTTGTTCGGCGTGCCGTTGGAGATTCCCCTGAACACGTATCCGCGGGCTTTGAAGTTGTCGTCGAGCTTGTAATTTACAAAAGCGCTGAACTCCTGCTGCATTGCCCCTGCTTCAGGCGATTTCTGGGATAAGCTCATATCAATCCCGGTGCTGGTTTTATCGGTAAATTGGTAGATGCCGCCAAAGGATCCATAGAGCAACGGGCTGACGGTGATTCCGGTCTGGCTGCCGAGCACTTTGGAGCCCAGCGTACCCTTTGCGGTGAATTTATCCAGGTTTTGATAAACATCCATCTGGGCGGCATAGTCGTTTTGGCTCAAGCCGAACAGACTTCCTTTGTTGGCACCGCTGACTTTGACTTTACCGGTCAGGTTGATCTCGGGGGAGGATGCGCTGCCTGCATAGAGGTTATAGCTGGCCGCCGCTTCGGTGTTACCCATGCCGGATTGCGTGTTGCCCGCTGTGCCGTAAAATGTGGCGCGCTCCTTGTCGGGAGCTGCACTCTCCATGCCGGAAAGGCCGCCAGGGGCAGTCAGTTTGAACATCCATGGACCGGATTCATATCTATCGGAGCTGTTGTCGAATCCGTTGGATAGGCTGAACCACTGATCGCCGGCCCATGTTGCCGGAGCGGCAAAGGCCGTGACTATACCCAGAATTCCGGCCGCCGACGTGTATAAAATTTTTCTGTTCATGCTGTGTTCTCCTTAACCTGTTGCCGGATGAACAATGAACTATCAATGAAGCATTGCATTTCCTGGAATGTCGAGACTCCAGTTATTCCGATCAATTTTCTGCGCACTAGTTCATTATCCGGACAAGGAAAGTGGTTATTCAATCTGGCGGCATTTTATGATAAAGAAGCGATTCGTGCTCCAGGCATATACCCTGAAAATTCTCTGCTGGCTCTTGAAATCGCCCCTAAGCCACTCCATTACAAGGACAATTGACTAAAAAGGAATAAATCATGCGTTTCGACAAATTTACAACAAAGTTCCAGCAAGCCCTGTCCGATGCCCAGAGTCTGGCGGTCGGCAGCGACAACCAGTTCATCGAGCCGCAACATCTGCTGCTGGCCTTGCTCAACGATCCCGAGAGCGGCGCATCGTCGCTGCTGGCGCGTGCCGGCGGGAATGTCGCGCCGCTGAAATCCGCACTAAAAGACGCCGTCGAGCGTCTGGCCAAGGTTGAAGGGCACGGCGGCGAAGTGCAGGTCGGCCGCGACCTGTCAAATCTGCTGAATCTGACCGACAAGGCAGCGCAAAAGCGTGGGGACGAGTTCATCGCCTCGGAGATGTTCCTGCTGGCGGCCTGTGATGACAAGGGCGAAACCGGGCGATTGCTCAAGCAGCATGGCGTGGCGCGCGCGCCGCTGGAACAGGCTATTACTGCCGTGCGCGGCGGCGAGACGGTCGCCAGCGCCGAATCGGAAGGGCAGCGCGAAGCGCTGAAGAAATACACCATAGACCTGACCGAGCGCGCGCGCCAAGGCAAACTCGACCCGGTGATCGGGCGCGACGACGAGATCCGCCGCGCGATCCAGGTGCTGCAGCGCCGCACCAAGAACAACCCGGTTCTGATCGGCGAGCCCGGCGTGGGCAAGACCGCGATCGTGGAAGGCCTGGCGCAGCGCATCGTCAACGGCGAGGTGCCCGAGTCGCTCAAGGGCAAGAAGGTGCTGAGCCTGGATATGGCCGCATTGCTGGCCGGCGCAAAATACCGCGGCGAGTTCGAGGAGCGCCTGAAGAACGTGCTCAAGGAACTGGCCCAGGACCAAGGCCAGACCATCGTGTTCATCGACGAGCTGCACACCATGGTCGGCGCGGGCAAGGCCGAGGGCGCGATGGATGCGGGCAACATGCTCAAGCCGGCGCTGGCGCGCGGCGAATTGCATTGCGTCGGCGCGACCACGCTGGACGAATACCGCAAGTACATCGAGAAGGATGCCGCACTGGAACGCCGCTTCCAGAAAGTGTTGGTCGAGGAGCCTTCGGTGGAAGCGACCATCGCCATCCTGCGCGGCTTGCAGGAAAGGTATGAGCTGCATCACGGCGTCGACATCACCGACCCGGCCATCATCGCGGCGGCGGAACTGTCGCACCGCTACATTACCGACCGCTTCCTGCCGGACAAGGCGATCGACCTGATCGACGAGGCCGCCGCGCGCGTCCGTATGGAGATCGATTCCAAACCGGAAGTCATGGACAAACTGGACCGCCGCCTGATCCAACTCAAGATCGAGCGCGAAGCGGTAAAGAAGGAAAAGGACGAAGCATCGCAAAAGCGTTTTGCGCTGATCGAGGAAGAGATCGGCAAGCTGCAGCGCGAATATGCCGATCTGGAGGAGATCTGGAAGGCGGAAAAGGGCGCTGCGCAGGGTACCGCGCACCTCAAGGAAGAAATCGACAAGGTGCGCGCCGAGATCGTTCAGCTGCAGCGCGCGGGCAAGCTGGAACGGGTGGCGGAACTGCAATACGGCAAGCTGCCGCAGCTCGAAGCCAGGCTGAAGGAAGCGGTGCATGCCGAAGAGAACAAGCCCAAGAATCGCCTGTTGCGCACCCAGGTCGGCGCGGAAGAGATCGCCGAGGTGGTCAGCCGCGCGACCGGGATACCGGTGTCCAAGATGATGCAGGGCGAACGCGACAAGCTGCTGCACATGGAAGACAAGCTGCACGAGCGCGTGGTCGGCCAGGACGAGGCGGTGAAGCTGGTGTCGGACGCGATCCGACGCTCGCGTTCCGGCCTGTCCGATCCCAACCGTCCCTATGGCTCGTTCCTGTTCCTCGGCCCGACCGGCGTGGGCAAGACCGAGCTGTGCAAGGCGCTGGCCGGCTTCATGTTCGACTCCGAAGACCATCTGATCCGCATCGACATGAGCGAATACATGGAGAAGCATTCCGTCGCGCGTTTGATCGGCGCACCGCCCGGCTATGTCGGCTACGAAGAAGGCGGCGGTCTGACCGAGGCGGTGCGGCGCAAACCATACAGCGTGATCCTGCTCGATGAAGTGGAAAAGGCGCACCCCGACGTGTTCAACGTGCTGCTGCAGGCATTGGACGACGGCCGCATGACCGACGGCCAGGGCCGTACTGTGGACTTCAAGAACACTGTGATCGTGATGACCTCCAACCTCGGGTCGCAGATGATCCAGCAGATGTCCGGAGACGATTACCAGGTCGTCAAGCTGGCGGTGATGGGCGAGGTGAAGAGCTACTTCCGCCCGGAGTTCATCAACCGCATCGACGAAGTCGTGGTGTTCCACGCGCTGGACGAAAAGAACATCAAGTCCATCGCGCGCATCCAGTTGCAGTATCTGGAAAAACGCCTGGCACAGATGGAGATGAAGCTCGACATCAGCGAGGCCGCACTGGCCGAGATCGCCAACGCGGGCTTCGACCCGGTGTACGGTGCGCGGCCGCTGAAGCGCGCGATCCAGGCGCAACTGGAGAACCCGCTGGCGAAACTGATCCTGGAAGGCAAGTTCGCCGCGAAAGACACCATCAAGGTGGATTGCAAGGGCGGCGTGATGAAGTTCGACAAGGGCTGACAGGCTGAAGCAAATTCAAGGGCCCGGCGCTGCCCGGGCTCTTGAATAGCTGTTATATTTCACCGTTCGTGATTCCTGAACAGTGAGCGCAAATGAACTCAGTTGCATGGCAAGGCAAGCCGGTTTATCCGTCCAAAGTCGTCTGTATCGGCAGGAATTATGCCGAACACATCAGGGAGTTCGACAACGAGCCCGACCAGGAGCCGGTCATTTTCCTGAAGCCGAACTCGGCCATTGCTAGCGAGGTCTATGCCAGCCAGTCCGAGCTGATCCATTACGAAGGCGAGATCACCTTCCTGATCCGTTCCGGCGACCTCGGCGGTATCGGCTTCGGTCTGGATCTTGACCGAGCGGATCTGCAGCACCAGTTGAAGCACAAGGGGTGGCCGTGGAACTCGCCCAGGCGTTCGATCGCTGCTGGTATTCAGCGAATTCGTCGCTTCGACGGCGACGTCAGCGCGCTGAGAATGGAGTTCCATATCAATGATGTGCTGGTTCAGCACGGCAACTATGACTTGATGTTGAGCAACCGGCGCAGATGCTGGCCTATGCAAAGCTTCCTGACCTGGAAGACGGCGACCTGCTGATGACTGGCACACCCAAGGGAGTCGGCCCGGTCAATCAGGGCGACCGTTATCTCGGTAGGATATTCGAGAAGGACAGGCTGATCGTGGAGGGCTCCTGGGTAGTCAGGTAGTCTCGGCCGGAAGCGCTGCGCAGCAGACAGTCCGAGAATCCCGAGGGCAGAGCCGGGTTGAGTGTATGCTTTTCTCGTCAAGCGCGCGCACTTTGACGGTCTTTCCTTTCACCTTGCCCGCTGACAATTTGCGCACGGCTTCGCGCGCGATGTTGCGCACTACGGCAACGTAGGTCGAAAACTCGGTCACATCGATCTGCCGACCTGCTCCGAGTAAGCCCGCATCACCGGTCAGCGCGCCCAGCACATCGCCAGCGCGTATTTTTTCCTTGCGCCCGCCCAGGATTTGCAGCGTGACCATGGGCGGCACGAGCGGGGATTCGTCGTCGTTGTTCAGTTCATCGAGTTCATGCCACTCCGGTTCGATGCGCATGATCTGTGCTATGGCGATCAGGCGATTGCGGTCGGTCGGGCGCACAGGCTCAATGCCCAGCCGTTCTGGTCGGCGCGCCCGGTGCGGCCGATGCGATGGATGTGGACTTCCGGGTCGGGCGTGACGTCGACATTGATGACCATTTCGAGCTTGTCGATATCCAGGCCGCGCGCCGCGACATCGGTCGCGACCAGCACCGGGCAACTGCGATTGGCAAACTGGATCAGCGCCTGGTCGCGTTCGCGCTGTTCCATATCGCTGTTCAGGGTCAGCGCCTTGATGCCACGGGCATGCAGCACTTCCAGCAGCGAGCGGCACTGCTGTTTGGTGTTGCAGAACGCCAGCGTGCTGGCCGGCGATAATGTTTCAACAGGTTTGCGACAGCCTGCAGACGCTGCGCATCGTCCACTTTGTAAAAGCGCTGGCGTATCTTGCTTTCCCCGTGTTGCTCCGCCAGCTTCACTTCCTGCGGGTTGCGCATGAACTGGCGCGCCAGCCGCGCGATGCCATCGGGATAGGTCGCCGAGAACAGCAGGGTCTGG
>CAVWTZ010000060.1:0-10739 GCA_963757485.1 uncultured beta proteobacterium | reverse complement strand
AGCGGCCGCGCCGCCTATCTCGCCTTTCTGGCCGAATATCCGAAGGCGTTGCAGCGCTTGACCCGGCTGGTAGCCGCCAGCAGCTGGGCCAGCGAATACCTGACACTGCACCCGGCGCTGCTCGATGAATTGCTGGATGCGCGCGAAATGTACCAGCCGCCCCAGTGGCAGCAGATCGACCACGACTTGCAGACCCGCCTGGACGACTGCGCTGAAGATGCCGAGCGGCAACTGGATGTGTTGCGCCATACACAACAGGAGCAAACATTTCACCTGCTGGCAATGGATCTGCAAGGCCTGTTGCCCCTGGAAAAGCTCAGTGACCACCTGAGCGATCTGGCCGATTTGATGCTGCGCCATGTGCTGAAACTGAGTTGGGCGACAGTGCGCAAGAGGCATCGCGAAGAGCCAAAGTTTGCCATCATCGCGTATGGCAAGCTCGGCGGCAGGGAGCTTGGCTATGCCTCCGATCTCGATTTGATTTTTCTGTATGACGATGATCATCCCGATGCCCAGGAAAACTACGCACAGTTGGCACAACGCATCAACACGATGTTGAGCAGTTATACCTCATCGGGGCGCTTGTACGAAACCGATTTGCGCCTGCGCCCCAACGGCTCGAGCGGTTTGCTGGTGAGTTCGGTTGCGGCATTTGCCGGCTACCAGAAGAATGACGCGTGGGTCTGGGAACATCAGGCCTTGACGCGCGCCCGCTTCAGCGCGGGTGACGCCAAAATCGGCGCGGCGTTCGAGCATATCCGCCGGGAGGTGCTTTGCCAAAAACGAGAATTGGGGAGCTTGCGCCGGGAGATCCTGACGATGCGACAGAAAATGCACGACGGACACCCCAATGACAGCGGCCTGTTCGATATCAAGCATGACAGCGGCGGCATGGTGGACATCGAATTCATGGTGCAATATCTGGTGCTGGCATATGCCCATCAATACGCGCAATTATCCGCCAATGCCGGCAATCTGGCTTTGCTCAAACTCGCGGGAGAGATTGGACTTGTCCCGGCCGAACTCGCCGAGCAGGTCCGCTTGCTATATCGCAACTTGCGCCAGACACAACATCGCATGCGGCTGAGCAACCTGTCGCCATGCCGAATTGAACCAGGCACAATTGAAACCAGCACTTGCAGGATATTATGGGGAAGGCTATTCGGAGATGCCCTGGGGAAGAGCGGCGCCGAATCTTCCTGAAGCACTGAGCCGGCCCGTGGCTTCGCCGCCCCGTCGCGAGATGAGGCGATACATCACCATCTCGCCTTTGCCCTTGACGTTTATGGTGGCCGGCGGTTCGAACGCATAGTCAAAGCGGATACGATTGTAGGTGATCTTGTCCACCTGAATCATTCCTGCAACAGCTTCATCGGTAAGCCGGCTGGCAACGTTCACCGTATCCCCCCATAAATCATAGATGAAGCGTTTGGAGCCGATTACCCCGGCAACCACAGGCCCGGTGGCAATGCCGCTGTGAATATCCAGCTTGAAAGGGGTCAGTTCCGGGTGGTTGACAACAAAGTCACGCATATCCAAAGCCAGATCGGCAATGTCGTTGGTATAATTCGAATTGTTGCGATTCAAGCCGCCAACCGCCATATAGGCATCGCCGATCGTCTTGATTTTTTCCAGGTTGTATTTTTCACACAAGTCGTCAAAGCCCGAGAAAATCGTATTCAACAAACCAACCATCTGTTCGGGAGAGAGCGATTCCGTCAGCTGCGTGAAATTCACCAGATCGGCAAACATCACTGTCACATCCGCATATCCATCCGCAATCAAACCCTGATGATTCTTCAGCCGGTGCGCAATACTGCTTGGCAGCACATTAAGCAGCACGCGCTCCGATTTCTTCTGTTCTTCAGCCAGCAACTGATGCTGCTCGTCGAGCTGGTTTTTGATCCGGTCCATTGCCACGACAAAGTGGCGCACCAGAAAATAGATGATGGAAGACATGGCAGCGAAGTTGAGCGCAAAGAAGAAACCGATGGTTTTCATCGCCACGCCTCGGTCGTCCCCGTTACCGAGATAGTAGTCAAAGCCTCCCGATACTACCGTCATCACCATGTAGGCGATGAACCAGGGAATGGAATCCCGCCAGCCTTTGACCACCAGCGCGCCTATCGGTGCGAGCAACGCCCAGAGCATCACGCCGCTGGCTGTGACCGCGCTGCCGATGCTCCATTGCATGATAAATGGAACAAACAAAAACAGACCCAGCTGGATGAAGCGGAATATCTCGAAATTCTTGAATTTATAATAGTGCAGCAGCGAGGCAACTGAAATAAACTGGTAAACGAGTGGAACGTTGGCCGAAAAATGTATCCCCATTATCCAATAGATCGCCAGCCACAACACTACCGCAAGATTCATGAAAGCACAGGCAAAAATCAGCAAATCCCTGTGTAATTTCTTCTCTTGTGCGTATGGTTCTTCGCTGACTATAGGAATATTTTGCATTTTTTATCTTTAGGAAAAACAGCCCGGGATTGACTCATTGGTTATGCACATTCATATTCTATAATCATACCCGAATTGGCTGTGAAGAAAACAAGTCAAAGATTCCGGCAATTTATCGCGTTTCTTCATAAGTCGGCAGGAACAGGCTAAAATAGGCGCTTCAAAATCAAACAATTTTAAAAGGTACCCCCATTATGTCGATGTCCGACCGCGACGGCTTTATCTGGTATGACGGCAAGCTCGTGCCGTGGCGCGATGCCACCACCCATGTGCTGACCCACACGCTGCATTATGGCATGGGCGTATTTGAAGGCTTGCGCGCATACAAGGCCGCGAATGGCACGGCAATATTCCGTTTGCAGGAACATACCGACCGGCTGTTCAATTCCGCACACATCTTCCAGATGAAGATGCCCTACGACAAGGCTACCATCATGGAGGCGCACCGCGAAGTGGTGCGCGCCAACAAACTGGAATCCTGCTACATCCGCCCGATTGCTTTCTATGGCTCCGAGGCGATGGGCATCGCCGCAACAACGCTGTCCACCCATGTCGCGGTCGCCGCCTGGCCGTGGGGTGCATATCTGGGCGACGAGGGCATGCAAAAGGGGATTCGCGTGAAAACTTCCAGCTTCACCCGCCATCACGTGAACATCAACATGTGCCGCGCCAAATCGGTCAGTTCCTATTCCAATTCGATCCTGGCACACCAGGAAGTCGCCAACGACAACTATGATGAAGCCCTGTTGCTGGATGTGGACGGCTACGTTGCCGAGGGCGCCGGTGAGAACATCTTCATCGTCAAGAAGGGCAAGCTGTACACCCCCGATCTGACCTCGTGTCTGGAAGGCATCACGCGCGATTCCGTGATCACGCTGGCCAAGGAAATGGGCATCGAGGTGATCGAGAAGCCACCGCCCGCGACGAGGTCTATTGCGCCGAGGAAGCCTTCTTCACCGGCACCGCCGCCGAGGTGACCCCGATCCGTGAATTGGACACACGCGTCATCGGCAGGGGTTCGCGCGGCGCTATTACCGCCAGACTGCAGCAGGCGTTCTTTGATTGCGTGGCCGGCAAGCATCCGCAGCACACCGGCTGGCTAAGTTATGTTTAACGGGGCAACAGGAGAAACATTTTGAGCGAACAGAACATCACCCAGCGTTATATCGAAGTCACCGCAGATGATCTGCCCTTGGCCTGTCCGATGCCGAATATGAGTTTATCGACGGAACGCGCACCCAAAAGTGATGATTCCGCTGGACCATGGCGGTGAAGCGCGCTGCCCCTATTGCGGCACGCTGTATAAATTCAAGGGCGAACTGCCCAAAGCGCACCACTAACCATTCCAGTCCGGCTAATTTCTCGCCGGACGGCCTTCAAGGAAATGTACAAAATTCTCGTCATCTTCCGGCCCCAGCTGGGTTGGCGATACCGGACGCTGATGCAACCGATGCTGCTGCGACTCAGGCAACGCCATCCTGAATGCCAAATCGACGTGCTTGCTCCGCCGTGGACAGCCGCGCTGTTGCATGCCATGCCGGAAGTACGCGAGGTCATCATCAACCCGTTTCCGCACGGCGCGCTGCAGATTGGCACACGTTACCAGTTCGGAAAAAAACTTCGTGGCGCGCAATACCATCAGGCCATCGTGCTGCCCAACTCGCTAAAGTCGGCACTCCTGCCATTTTTTGCACATATTCCGCTGCGCACCGGTTTTGTCGGCGAAGCCCGCTACGGGCTGCTCAACGACATACGCAAGCTCAACAAGCGGGAGTTGCCACTGATGGTGGAACGCTTCGCGCAACTTGCTGAAGACAAGCAAGGCAAAATGCCGCGCCCCTTGGCCAACCCCAGCGCTGGAAGTTTCCGCGGCTCTGCGCGATGCCACGCTGCAAAAGCTCGGCCTGGCGCTGGACAAACCCGTCGGGATGTTGCCCGGTGCAGAGTACGGACCAGCCAAGCGCTGGCCTGCAACCTATTTCGCCGAGATTGCACAACGTCTGCAGCACCGGGGTTATGCGGTATGGCTGATCGGCTCAGCCAAAGACAAGGAAGCCGCGGACAAGATCGTCGCACTCGGTAATTCGGCTTGCCGCAACCTGTGCGGCATTACCGACCTGACCGATGCGATCGCGCTGCTGTCCTGTGCGCAACTGGTCATCAGCAATGACTCCGGTCTGATGCATCTGGCTGCCGCGCTGGACCGGCCTATGCTGGCCCTGTTCGGCTCCAGCAGCCCGCAATTCACACCTCCGCTCTCGCCGCACGCCGAGATTATCAAATTGGATCTGAAGTGCAGCCCCTGCTTCAAACGCGAATGTCCGCTAGGCCATTTCAACTGCATGAGGCAACTTACCCCCAATCTTGTATGGAACAATTTGCAACGAATTGACCATAACCTTGGCTCTACCAAAAAACATTTAGCCACAGAGGACACAGAGCTCACCGAGAAAAAAACAGCCGGTTGAAGCAAGAGACTGGCTTGCCTTTTCAATGAACTGTGTAAATATCTGCAAGCGCCACCCCCTCCGTGAGCCCAATGGCTTGAAGTGCAGTTTTTTTGGCTAACCGTAATCGAGGCACAAAATGCAAAACTTACCCAGGGAAATTTTCAAGGCTTATGACATACGCGGCATAGTCGGCAAGACGCTGACGCCCGAAGTGGTCGAAGCCATCGGGCACGCCATCGGTTCCGAGGCCGCGGCGCGCGGACAGAACACCATCGCGATCGGACGCGATGGCAGACTGTCCGGTCCGGAACTGATCGTTGCACTGGCGCGCGGTATCCAGAAAAGCGGTATCAACGTGATCGATGTCGGCTGCGTCCCCACCCCGATGGTGTATTTCGCCGCCTACCACTTGCAGACCGGCTGCGCGGTGATGCTCACCGGCAGCCACAACCCGCCGGATTACAATGGCCTGAAAATGGTGCTGGCGGGTGAAACCCTGTCTGGCGAGTCCATCCAGAAATTGCGCGAGCGCATTGAGCAAAACAACCTGACGCACGGCAACGGCAGCTATACAAAGCGCAATATCAGCGTGGATTACGTCAAGCGCATCGTTTCCGACATCAAACTGGCCCGGCCCATGAACATCACCGTGGATTGCGGCAACGGCGTGGCGGGTGCTTATGTCGCCAACCTGTATCGCGAACTTGGCTGCATCGTGCAGGAGATGTATTGCGAAGTTGACGGACATTTTCCCAATCACCATCCCGACCCATCGCAACCCGAAAATCTCGCCGACCTGATTGCGTCACTGCGCGACAACGACAGCGAACTGGGCCTCGCATTCGACGGGGACGGCGACCGGCTCGGCGTGGTCACCAAGGAAGGCAACATTATCTATCCGGATCGTCAGTTGATGCTGTTCGCCGCCGATGTGCTGAGCCGCAATCCCGGCGCGGAAATCATTTTCGACATCAAATCGACCCGCAACCTGTTCGGCTGGATACGGTCGCATGGCGGCAAGCCGACGCTGTGGAAGACCGGTCACTCGCTGGTCAAAGCAAAGATGAAGGAAACCGGCGCGCTGCTGGCCGGAGAAATGAGCGGCCACGTGTTCTTCAAGGAACGCTGGTACGGATTCGACGACGGGCTGTATACCGGCGCACGGCTGCTGGAAATCCTGAGCCAGGTGAATAATCCGAGTGCCATGCTGAATGCATTGCCGGATGCAGTGTGCACCCCGGAATTGCACATACATACCGCGGAAGGCGAGAATCACGCGCTGCTTGCACAACTGCAACTGAGCGCAAAATTTGCCGATGCGAAGGAGATCATCAAGCTGGATGGCCTGCGTGTCGAATACACCGACGGTTTTGGTTTGGCGCGTCCCAGTAACACCACGCCGGTGATCGTTCTGCGTTTTGAGGCAGACAACGAAGCTGCGCTGCAACGCATCCAGGACGATTTCCGCAGGATATTTCAGCAGGCCGCGCCACACCTGAAATTGCCCTTCTGATGAGCCGGCGTGACCCGCCGGCAAAGCCGCAATAATCAAATGCGCTTCGCTGCTCCATCGTCCGCAGCGGACATCAGCTTATGGTGGTCCGAGTTCATCCAGTATGCGAGGCGTTCGCCGAACAATTCGACGCACTGCACAAAGTCGGTCGGCTTTGCGACAAAACTGTTCGCGCCAGCCTTGTAACTCATCAAGACCTCATCCTGCGTATATTCATCGGAACACACCACGATGGGGATATCGCAGGTTGCGGCAAACCCGCGCAGTTTGCGCAGTACCGCCAGGCCATCCAGTTTCGGCAATTTCAAATCCATCAGGATGACGTTCGGCAACTGGCCGTTATTCCGGGTGCTGTCGTCAAGCCAATCCAGCACGGCATCCCCGCCAGCCACAGTAGTCAATTCGATGTCAGGAAAAAATTCTGCAACAGCACGGCGAGCCAGGTCCACCTGAACCAAATCGTCATCAACCAGCAACACTTTATAGCGGTTTGTGCCCACTCGTATCGCTCCTTGTTTTGCAAGCCCTGAAGCAAACTGTAACAGTGTCCGGCGCTGCCGACAAATCCCCGAGCTATCCTCCCGACGATAACCTGGCCTTCACCCAGGCTGGAACGGAACCCAATGCCGCAGCCAGATGTTCCGGTTGCGTGCCGCCTGCTATCGCCATGTCCGGCGCTGCTGCGACGCGTTACTGGCGAAGCCAGCCGATTGCGGGAGCAGCTAGCAAGGCCGGACAGACCAAACTATAACTTGGCGCGTACCCAATTTGGAACGGAACCCAATGCCGCAGCCAGATGTTCCGGTTGCGTGCCGCCTGCTATCGCCATGTCCGGCGCTGCTGCGACGCGTTACTGGCGAAGCCAGCCGATTGCGGGAGCAGCTAGCAAGGCCGGACAGACCAAACTATAACTTGGCGCGTACCCAATTTGGAACGGAACCCAATGCCGCAGCCAGATGTTCCGGTTGCGTGCCGCCAGCCATTGCCATGTCCGGCCTCCCTCCCCCTTTGCCGCCAACTTGCTGGGCGACCATATTCACCAACTCACCCGCTTTTATTTTTGCAACGAGATCGGGAGTCACGCCGGCAATCAAACTGACCTTGCCCTCGGTTACCGCCGCCAGCACGATGGCAGCAGATTTCAGCTTATCCTTGAGCTTGTCCAGCGTCTCGCGCAACACCACGCCATCCGCACCTTCCAGCAGGGCAGCCAGCACCTTGATGCCATTGCAATCCACCGCCTGATTGACGAGGTCATCGCCTTGCGCGCTGGCGAGTTTCGATTTCAGCCGCGCCAGTTCTTTTTCCATTGTCTTAGCGTTCTCGATAATTTGCAAGATGCGCGTGGCGGCTTCCTGCGGCTGTGCCTTGACCGCGTCCGCCACTTGCTGCAACTGCCGCTCCTGCCGTTGCACATAAGCCAGCGCGCCTTCGCCGGTCACTGCTTCAACGCGACGCACGCCTGCTGCCACACCGCTCTCGGCCGTTATCTTGAACAGCCCGATGTCGCCGGTACGCTTGACATGCGTGCCGCCGCACAGTTCGCGCGACGATCCGATGTCCAGCACGCGCACCTCGTCGCCGTACTTCTCGCCGAACAGCATCATCGCGCCGGATTTTTGCGCTTCCTCTATCGGCATCAAGCGCGCCCGCGTTTCGGCATTGGCAAGAATTTCCCGATTCACGATGTCCTCGACACGACGTATTTCTGCATCGCTCATCGGCTGGGTATGCACGAAGTCGAAGCGCGTCTTGTCCGGGTCGACCAGCGAGCCTTTTTGCTGCACATGGCTTCCCAGCACTTCGCGCAGCGCCTTGTGCATCAGGTGGGTGACCGAGTGGTTGCGCTCGGTGCGCTCCCGCGCATTGATGTCCACGCGCGCAGTCACGGCATTGCCAACCGTCAACTTGCCGGTCTTGACCACGCCGTGGTGACCGAACACCGTTGCCTGAATTTTCTGGGTGTCCTCGACCGCGAAGATGCCGTGCACACTGCGCAATTCGCCGCGGTCGCCGACCTGGCCGCCGGACTCGGCGTAGAACGGGGTGTCATCCAGTACCACCACACCCTGTTCGCCCTCATGAAGTTCGTTGACCGACACGCCGTCCCGGTACAGTGCCAGCACGCTGGCCTTGCTTTCCAGCACGTCATAGCCTCGGAATACCGTGGTTGGACCTGCGTATTCCAGGTTTGCCGCCATTTTGAACTTGCCCGCAGCGCGCGCCTGTTCCTTCTGGTGCGCCATCGCGGCATCAAACGAGGCCGTATCAACCGCTAGTCCATGTTCGCGGCAAATATCCTGAGTCAGATCGAGCGGGAATCCGAAGGTATCGTGCAGCTTGAAGGCAGTCTCGCCGTTGAACACCTTGATACCCTGCTTATGCATCTCGGCAAGATCGTTCTCCAGAATCGCCATGCCGTGTTCGATGGTGGCAAAGAAGCGTTCCTCCTCCTGTTTGAGGATACCGATCACGCGCGCCTGCTCCACAGCCAGTTCCGGAAAGGCCGCACCCATTTCAGCAACCAGATCAGGCACCATCCTGTGAAAGAACGGGGCACGGGCATTCAGCTTGTAGCCATGGCGGATCGCACGGCGAATGATGCGGCGCAGCACGTAGCCGCGTCCTTCGTTTGCCGGTATCACACCGTCCGCGATCAGAAACGCGCAGGCGCGGATATGGTCCGCCAGCACCTTGAGCGAATTGTTGGTCAGGTCGTTGGATTTGGTTTCGCGGGCCGCCGCGCAGATCAGTGACTGGAACAAGTCTGTGTCATAGTTGCTATGCACATGCTGCAGCACAGCCGAAATGCGTTCCAGTCCCATGCCGGTGTCCACCGAGGGCTTGGGCAGCGGATGCATCACGCCGTGCTCGTCGCGGTTGAACTGCATGAACACGTTGTTCCAGATTTCGATGTAGCGGTCGCCGTCCTCCTCGGGCGAACCGGGCGGGCCGCCCCAGATCTCCGGCCCGTGATCGTAGAAAATCTCGGTGCACGGTCCGCACGGGCCGGTCTCGCCCATCATCCAGAAATTGTCGGATGCATAGCGCGCGCCCTTGTTGTCGCCGATGCGGATCACCCGCTGCAAAGGCACGCCGATTTCTATGGTCCAGATGTCGAAAGCCTCTTCGTCCTCGTCATATACCGTCACCCACAGCTTGTCTTTGGGCAGCTTGTATACATCGGTCAGCAATTCCCACGCATACTTGATCGCGTCGTGCTTGAAATAATCGCCGAAGCTGAAGTTGCCCAGCATCTCGAAGAAAGTATGATGGCGCGCTGTGTAGCCGACGTTTTCCAGATCGTTGTGTTTGCCGCCGGCGCGCACGCATTTTTGCGACGAGGCGGCACGGGTATAGGGACGCTTGTCCAAACCGAGGAACACGTCCTTGAACTGGTTCATTCCGGCATTGGTGAACAGCAGGGTGGGATCCTCGTGCGGCACCAGCGAACTGGATGGCACGATGGTGTGCCATTTCGAGGCGAAGTAGTCCAGGAATTTCTGGCGTATCTCACTGCTTTTCATGTTCTGCGTCCATTGCTGATCGTTGTGTCGGGCGGCTTTCAGGGTTTTTTTCCGTGCACCGGGCGAGGCGCGCATCATACCATTCTCCCGCCGCCACAACCGTTCAGCGCAACACTTCCCATGTCTCGATATCGCCGGCTACCACGCTGAACAGCGGATGTTTCGATCCCGAGGTTGTTGGCGATCCGGTCGATCGTCAAGAACCCGAGATTGTGAGGCGTGAACTGGTACTCGATTCCAGGATTGCCCAAACCGACGATCAGTTTCACGCAAGTTAGCTCTTGGCTCTTCGCTTTTAGCTCTTCGCTAGACGCTCATTGTGGGGACGGGGCAAAGCCCCGCCTCCACACAAACTCTATTTTTTCTCTTTCTTCGGCCTTTTCGGCCTTCTCGGGCTTGGCCTTGGCCTTGGCATCGACCTCGACCTCGCCTTCACCCTCAACTTCCTGCTTGCCCTTCTTGATGACTTCGGGCTCAGCCGGAGCTCCGCCTCCTCCGCCACCACCTCGGGAGCCGCCACCACTTCTTCCTTCACCGTGGTAATGTGCGCGATCATCTGGTTCTCGTCGGTCAGGAACAGTCAACCTTTGATTGACGGGTAGTCTGGAGAGCGAAGCGGGACAGGGAGAGCGAAGCGGGACAGGGAGAGCGAAGCGGGACAGGGAGAGTGAAGCGGGACAGGGAGAGTGAAGCGGGACAGTGAAGCGGGACAGGTCCGATATTGGTAAACCGGCCGCCTTGGGGTCAGACCGAGTTTCAAGTTAACTTGAAACTCGGTCTGACCCC
>CAVWTZ010000059.1:0-11415 GCA_963757485.1 uncultured beta proteobacterium | reverse complement strand
ACCATCCGATGTGGAGCCGGCGTTGAAAGAGGCCTTTGCTCGCAAGAATGATCTGGTGTTCATGGACTTCCAGACCGACCCGACGGAAAACGTGTTTCCTATGGTGCCGGGCGGCAAGGGCTTGTCTGAGGTGATTTTGTCGGAGGACCTGTAATGCGGCATATCATTTCTCTGTTGATGGAAAACGAGGCAGGAGCCTTGTCGCGCGTTGCCGGATTGTTCTCGGCACGCGGCTACAACATCGAGTCACTTGCCGTCGCGCCGACAGAAGATCCGACCCTGTCGCGCATGACCATCGTTACCAGCGGTTCGGATGCGGTCATCGAGCAGATCAACAAGCAGTTGAACAAGCTGATCGACGTGGCGGCGGTGATGGATCTGAGCGAGGGAGAGCATCTGGAACGTGAACTGATGCTGGTCAAGGTGCGCGCAGATTCTGCTAAGCGTGGCGAGTTGAAGCACATCATGGATACCTTTCAGGGCCGTGTCATAGACGTTTCGGATCGCACTTTCACCATCGAACTGAGCGATTCCTGTGCCAGGCTGGATGATTTCCTGAAGGCCATCGGACATGATCTGATACTAGAAACTGTGCGTACGGGTGCATCTGGTATCGGGCGCGGCGAACGAATTTTGAAACTTTAATTAATTAAAAAGAGGGCAACATGAAAGTTTATTACGACAAAGACGCAGACTTATCGCTGATCAAGGGCAGACAAGTAACCATCATCGGTTACGGTTCACAGGGACACGCCCATGCACAGAACTTGAAGGAATCCGGCGTCAACGTGACGGTGGGCCTGCGCAAGAACGGCGCTTCCTGGAAGAAGGCCGAGGCCGCCGGCCTCAAGGTCGCCGAAGTTGCTACCGCAGTGAAGGGTGCCGATGTGGTGATGATGCTGTTGCCCGACGAGAATATTCCGGATGTCTATAATTCGGAGGTTGCACCGAATATGAAGGGGGGCGCAGCGCTGGCTTTTGCACACGGCTTCAATGTGCACTACAACCAGGTCGTTCCTCGTTCCGATGTGGATGTCATCATGATTGCCCCGAAAGGGCCGGGACATACAGTCCGTTCCGAATACCTGAAGGGCGGCGGTGTGCCGACCCTGATTGCGGTTTATCAGGATAAGTCGGGCAAGGCCAAGGAAATTGCACTGTCGTACGCGGCAGCCAACGGCGGCACCAAGGGTGGCGTGATCGAAACCAATTTCCGCGAAGAAACCGAGACCGATCTGTTCGGCGAACAGGCTGTGTTGTGCGGCGGCGCGGTCGAGTTGGTCAAAGCCGGCTTTGAGACCCTGACCGAAGCAGGTTACGCGCCGGAAATGGCTTATTTCGAGTGCCTGCACGAATTGAAGTTGATCGTCGACCTGATGTACGAAGGCGGCATCGCCAATATGAATTATTCGATATCCAATAATGCAGAATATGGCGAATATGTGACCGGGCAGCGCGTGATTGGTGAACAGTCGCGTGCCGCGATGAAGGAGTGTCTGAAAAACATTCAGAACGGCTCATATGCGAAACAGTTCATTCTTGAGGGCCGCACCAACTATCCTGAAATGACCGCGCGCAGGCGGTTCGAATGCAGAACATCCGGTCGAAAAGGTTGGTGGTCAGCTTCGTGCCATGATGCCCTGGATCAGCAAGAACAAACTGGTCGATCAATCGAAGAACTAAAGAGCAGTCGTTAGTTGCCGGGAGTTAGTGAAAGGCCAACCTTTATTGCCATCGGGCGACCGGCGACTATGCACAATTATCCTCACCCCATTATTTCCCGCAAAGATTGGTCGATTCTGGAAATATCCTTGGATGGCAGCGTAGAAATTGGTATCGACGACAGGGTGTCGCTGACCACGACTATCTCGGCAATACTGCCGCAAAAGAGTTAGTCTAGGCGCATGGATGAATTCGATACCCGGAAATCGATGAATCTGCGCAAGCGCGGGATTTATCTGCTACCCAACCTGTTTACGACCGGCGCGCTGTTTGCAGGTTTTTATGCGATTGTGCAGGCAATGAACGCACATTTCGAGCATTCCGCTGTGGCAATCTTTGTTGCCATGGTTCTGGATGGGCTGGACGGACGGGTGGCACGGTTGACCCATACGCAAAGCGACTTCGGAGCAGAATACGACAGTTTGTCCGATATGGTTTCGTTCGGTGTTGCGCCGTCATTGGTGGTTTACGAATGGGCCTTGAAAGGATTGGGGAAATGGGGCTGGTTTGCCGCTTTCATTTACTGTGCAGCGACCGCGTTACGGCTGGCGCGCTTCAACACCAATATCGATGTGGTGGACAAGCGTTATTTTCAGGGACTGCCCAGTCCGGCAGCGGCGGCACTCATCTCCGGATTTGTCTGGGTGATGCATGACTACGATGTGAGCGGCGATTCCATCCATTGGTACGCAGCCGTGCTTGCAGTATTTGCCGGGCTGAGCATGGTCAGCAATCTGCCGTTCTATAGCTTCAAAGACTTCAACATGCGCAAAAGCGTGCCATTTGTGGCGATCATTCTGGCCGCATTATTTTTCATTGTTATTTCCAGCTACCCCCCCGGCGTGTTGTTCGGGTTGTTCATGTGCTACGCCTTGTCCGGATATGTCATGTGGATTTGGCGGAGACGCCACAAACGCCCACCTATTGCATGAGCCGATAAAACTGGTTATATTCGCGCCATGCACTTTTCTACCCACATCGCAATATCCCACTCCACGTTCAGCCTGATGGCTGCGCTGCTGCTGCGCGGCACGCGCTAATCATATACCCCCTAAAAGTTTCAAATAAGCGCGGTGACCTTGGCGGTTTCGCAGGCTGAATCTATTTTGCATTGGAGATAAAAATGACGGAAAAATTGATAATTTTTGATACCACCTTGCGCGATGGCGAGCAGAGTCCAGGCGCGGCGATGACCAGGGAAATGAAAATGCGCATCGCCCGTCAACTGGAAAAACTCGGCGTGGATATTATCGAGGCGGGTTTTGCCGGCAGCCAGCCCGGGAGATTTCGAGGCGGTTAAGGCAATTGCAGAGACGATTAAGGATTCAACGGTATGTTCGTTGGCGCGTGCAATCGAAAATGACGTGCGCCGTGCCGGTGAAGCTGTTCGGCCCGCCAAGTCCGGACGTATCCACACTTTCATCGCCACCAGTCCGATCCATATGCAGCATAAGTTGCGCATGAGCGAGGATCAGGTGGTTGAGCGCGCGGTGAGCGCGGTGAAATGGGCGCTGGAATATACGGATGATGTCGAGTTCTCTGCCGAGGATGCGGTGCGTTCAGACATGGATTTTTTGGTGCGGGTGTTCGATGCGGTGATACAGGCCGGAGCCACGACGCTGAATGTCCCTGATACGGTGGGTTATTCCATTCCGGCGGCATGGGGCGAACGCATCAGGCAGTTGATAGCTCGCGTTCCGAACTCCGGCAAAGTCATCTGGTCCACGCATTGCCATAACGATCTGGGGTTGGCTGTGGCGAACTCCCTTTCCGCCGTGATGAACGGAGTGCGCCAGGTCGAGTGCACCATCAACGGACTCGGCGAACGTGCCGGCAATGCATCGCTGGAAGAAGTCGTGATGGCGGTGAAGACACGCCGCGACATATTCAACCTTGATACGCGCATCGATACCACGCAAATCGTGCCAACTTCCAAGCTGGTTTCCAGCATCACCGGCTATCCGGTGCAACCGAACAAGGCAATCGTTGGTGCAAATGCATTCGCGCACGAGTCCGGCATTCATCAGGATGGTGTGCTCAAGCATCGCGAGACCTACGAAATCATGCGCGCCGAAGATGTGGGATGGAACGCCAATAAATTGACCTTGGGCAAGCTTTCCGGGCGCAACGCTTTGCGCCAGCGCTTTGCCGCGCTGAATATCGAATTCCCGTCTGAAGAAGCGTTTAATGCAGTTTTTCAGCGTTTCAAGGAACTGGCTGATCGAAAAAATGAAATTTTCGACGAAGATTTGCAGGCATTGGTCAGCGACGAAGCGGTGTCACAAATCAGCGAGCACTATCGCCTGGTGGCCATGGGCGCACATTCTGAAACCGGAGTGCTGCCGGTGGCGCGTGTCGTGATGAGCATAGACGGCAAGGAGTATCAATCTGATGCGCAAGGAGGCGGGCCGGTGGATGCAACTTTCAAGGCGATAGAACAAGATCGTCAACAGCGGTACCGATCTGCAATTGTATTCGGTGAACAACATTACCAGCGGGACTGATGCGCAGGGCGAAGTGACGGTTCGTCTGTCCAAAAACGGGCGCATCGTCAACGGGCAGGGCGCCGATACCGATATCGTGGTCGCGTCCGCCAAGGCCTATCTCAACGCACTGAACAAATTGCAAAGCAAACTCGAGCGTGCGCATCCTCAAGTTTGAATTTGCCACAATGGGCGGCCTTAGGAGCGGTGAATAACCGTGTGCAGATTCTTAAAATGTTGGCGCGTTGCATATCAGAATATTCTTATATGTTTGAATCAGCAACAAAGACCTGTCATTAATTAAAACACGGTTTATAATATGCCATTGGTATTCAGAGTTGTGTCGTCAGCGTGCTTTGTTGAAGCGTGAATCGATAACGGTCGGCTTGCATCGTTAAATGATTTTCTTTCAAGAGTTGGTGCTGGCGTAATACCTGTCCCAATTACTTCTTAATAACCAAGGAGCGTAAAATGGAAGCTGTAGCGATTTTCTTTATTTGCATGTTTCTCCTTACCGGGTTGATCATTATTATGGATGACGGGCAATGGGACAGAAAAAATAAGAAATAATCTGAATCACGTGCGGTGACTTATTCATTAAGGGCTTTCTGGGGGGTATGCAGTAGCACCATTATCCTGATCATAAGTTAACAACCCGACGTCTGTTTGGTATGTAGTTTGCTTTTCCATATTTAAAATTTAGTCGGTTGTGAATGGCATTTCAAGGGGTTGGCGGAGGTTGCCAGCCCTTTTTGTTTTTAGCGAGGTTGACGGGCGTTGACCTGCGTGTTCGGCTCGGTGGACATGGAAATGACAAGTGCGCTATGCTGATGACGCCGCAGTAAAAATTGCCAATATGTACAAGAAAGGTTTGCATCATGAAGAAAAGCCTATCGTTGCTTTGTGTACTGGGTTGTTTTGTTCAGCCTGTCTGGGCTGCTGACATCAATAATCTGGATACTCTTACGCAATCAGCTTTCAAGGATTTCGCGGATGATCTTGGGGCGGCTCTCAGCTACAAGCCCATCACACCAACAGCTCCTTTGGGAATAACCGGCTTTGATATCGGTCTGGAAGCAACCTCGACCAAAATCAGGAATCTGGATCTGGCCACCAGCAGTTCCTCGACCAATCTGGTCGTGCCCAAACTGCACGTCTACAAGGGATTGCCGCTTGGCTTCGATATCGGCGCTTTCTACTCCGCCGCGCCCACCACCAATATCAAGTTTTATGGCGGGGAGTTGCGCTATGCCATACTTGATGGCGGTGTCGCTCAGCCGGCAGTCGGCATCCGTGGTGCAATGACAAAATTAACCGGTGTGAATCAACTGGACATGAATACCAAAAGCCTGGATATTTCCATCTCCAAAGGCTTCGCGATATTCACCCCGTATGCAGGGATAGGAACGGTCTGGGTCGACGGCACACCCAATGGAATTCCAACATTGACCAAGGTGTCGGATCGGGAGAACAAGGTCTTTGCGGGCGGCAATCTCAACTTCGGATTTTTAAATCTCGCTTTGGAATATGACAAGACGGGTTCGGCGCCATCCTATAGTGCCAAACTGGGATTCCGTTTCTGACAGGTTTGATGTGCGATTAAGGCCGAGCTGCGGCCTTAATCGCACATTTTTAACGAAGCCAACCCTTCCAGCGAAGGAGCGGTAATCATCTCAGGGAAATTCAGCCGCCAGATGTGCTCATCGCTGCGCACATCAATCCCGTCGCAATCCAGACCAATAGCTCGCAAATCCGTTGCATCAACACCGTCCTTTTGCAGCAGCAGTTGTTGCATTAAATTTTGTTGTCGTGCGTTCATTTCCGCAAGCAGAAGTTCTTCCCGTTGGCTGAACATTTGGGCCTGGGCGACGGTGTAATCTTCCATATCGATCCAGTGAATTTTCCCGAAGCCGCCGATGTAGCGGATGGCAATGGGTCGAATGCGGTAAAACGAAAAATCGTGCATGGAAAAGTAAGTTTGCGCTTCCGGAAAATAGCGCAAATAGCGCAATCCGGCTTGATCCCGATTTGGTTCAAGCTCGGCAGTGCCGGTAAATGTCACACGCCCCTGCGTCTGGATACGCGGATCGCGCTGGTCGTGCGTGATCAGGCTCACGCGCGGATCGTGCATGATATTTTTCGTGTGTTCTGCCAGGGTGCTGATCAGGATAACCAGGCTGCCGTCATGATCCACCAAATAAGGCGTGATCGAGCCGAATGGGTAGCCATCGAATTTTTTCGACAAGGTGCACAGCGCGCCGTAGCGATGGCTGCGTAACATTCGGCGCGCTTCGTGGGCAATCATGCAGACAGTTTTAACGCGGTTTCTGCCAGCCGGCGACCCAGCGCCATGCATAGTTTTTTTTCGGCTTCGGTAATTGGCAGATCGTTGGCAAGACCTGCCACATGGCTTGCCCCATAAGGCGTGCCGCCGCTTTGTGTGGAAGAAAGTTCCGGTTCTGAATAGGGCAGGCCGAGGATTATCATGCCGTGATGCAGCAGCGGCAGCATCATCGACAGCAAAGTGCTTTCCTGGCCACCATGCATGGTGCCGGTGGAGGTGAACAGAGCTGCCGGTTTGCCGACCAGGGCGTGTTTCATCCATAATCCGCTCGTGCCGTCCCAAAAATATTTTATTGCAGAGGCCATGTTCCCGAAGCGCGTCGGACTGCCCAGCGCCAAGCCGATACACTCTTCGAGATCGCGCAATTCGACGTAGGGTGAGCCACTTTCCGGGATATCCGGCTCCGTCGCTTCGCAAACTGCGGAGATTTTAGGTACAGTGCGCAACCGAACGCGCGCACTGTCGACTTGTTCCACGCCGCGCGCAATCAGTTGAGCCATTTGCCGGGTAGCGCCATGCTGGCTGTAATAGAGTATCAGGATTTCGTTGCCGGTTGCCATGCTGTAATTATAGGGAAACTGTCAGGCTATGCTCAAAAATTTTCAGGATCTCCGGGCTTTGCTCAATTTCATTGCGGCGCGCTTTTCCCATGATCGATGCACGCAAACTGCCGCGAGTTTGACATTTACCACTCTGTTGTCGTTGGTGCCGTTGATGACTATAGCCCTGACGATGTTCTCTGCATTTCCGGTATTCGAGAATTTTTCGGTACACATCAAGACCTATCTGCTGGAAAATCTGATGCCGGAGACCGCAGGCGTGGTGATCACGCAATATATGCAGCAATTTACCGAAAGTGCGGCCCGTCTCACCGCGGTGGGGATAGGCTTTCTCGCGCTCACGGCGATGTTGATGATGCTGACCATAGACCACGCTTTCAACACCATATGGCGGGTGATGCGACCGCGTCCGCTGGTCAATCGGCTGGTGGTCTATTGGGCAGTGCTTACCGTTGCGCCGCTGCTGGTCGGGGCGAGCCTGTCGCTGACTTCATGGCTGGTCGGCTTATCCATGGGCTATGCCAAACATATCCCGGTGTTTGGTGTTGAGGCGCTGAAAATATTGCCGGTATTGCTCACCACGCTAGCTTTTACACTGATGTTCCGGCTTGTACCGAACCGCTATGTGCCACGTCGCCATGCGCTGATTGGCGCATTTGTGGCAGCCGTATTGTTCGAGACCATGAATCGGGTATTCGGTTTTTACGTCAGCCATTTCCCGACTTACAAGCTGGTATATGGCGCGTTTGCCAGTGTGCCGATTTTCCTGATGTGGATTTACCTGTCATGGCTGACCATATTGTTTGGCGCGGAGATTACCGCGTCATTGTCGCATTGGCGCACTCCTGCGATGCAACGCGCATCATCTGCCATCCAGTTGCTGGATGCGTTGCGAATATTGAAGACCATGATCAGCGCATTCGAACAGGGAAAGCTGAGCACGCTCCCGGAGATGTCCAGGTCTCTGCATATCGGCTACGACGAACTGGAAACAATACTCGAGAAACTGGCAGGTGCCGACATGGTGAGAAAGGCGGAAGGGCAAGGCTGGCTGCTGATGCGTGACGGGAACCAGATTCGCGCCAGGGAACTGCTGAAATTGTTCGTGCTGGATCGTGACTCGCTGCCCGCCAAACAGACCGGTGATTCTCTGCAGCAATGGCTTGCGGCGTGCATTGACCAGCTTGAACAAGGCACGGATGTCACATTGCAGGAACTATTCGCGCGACAAGCTGTTTGATCGCTTGCCCGATGTAATTAATTGCGTTTTAATGCGCCGCAGTCGCGATGCTCAGAATTCGGGGGAACAATGAAACATCTGGAAACTATTTTTGAGGGTGTGCTGTGGAATAGCCGGTTTGTGGTCATCACAGCGGTGATTGGCAGCATGCTGGCCGGCTTTGCGATCTTTTACATGGCTACTGTGGACGTGTTCAACCTGTTCATGCATGCGCTGCATTATGCGAATTCAGGTATGACCGAAGAAACCCGCAAGGCGCTGCATGACAGTACCGTCACCCATATCGTTGAAGTGGTGGACGGCTATCTGCTGGCCACGGTGATGCTGATTTTTTCGCTGGGTCTGTATGAGTTGTTCATCAGCGACATCGATCAGGCCCATGGCAGCAGGGCCTCCAGCAAGATTCTGGTCATCAGCAGCCTGGATGATCTGAAGTCACGTTTGGCCAAAGTGATATTGATGATTTTAATCGTCACCTTGTTTCAGGAGGCGATTAACATGAAGCTGACTACCCCGCTGGATCTGGTTTATCTCGGTGCGAGTATCACGCTGATCGCGCTGGCGCTGTATTTCAGCCATGCGGCTGAACCGGATCACGCCAATGTGGCGGATAATTCTGATGGATCCGGGAAACATGGCCATTAACCTGATGGAATTCAGGGCGGGCACATTGCGCGGTTGAATTCTGGATTTATTTCTGAATTGCTCATTATCCGGCTATGCAGCGGCTCTTCGTTGAAAGTACAACAGGAAAGACACCCCGTCTGTCGGATTATCGCGGCAAGCGACTGCTGGTGCATTGTTGGGCAGCCTGGTGCCCGCCTTCCTCGACGAAATTCCGGAACGGATCAGTTTGCAGAGCGCGCACCAGAATAAGGATCTGTCGGTGATCGGTATTGCGATGGCTTCAGGCTCGGGCAGGAAGTTGGCCGACTCTGCCATGGCACACGACATCAGTTATCCGGTGGTGACGGGTGACCGCAAGGCGGCAGGACAACTCGGCGCGGCAGAAGCACTACCAACAGCTATTTGTATCACCCCAAGGGCGACCAGGCGAGTTATCAGGCGGGTGAAGTGGCTTGCGCAAGCATGGAGGCTTATATCAAAAAGAAATGGATCAATTGACCGACGAATAGTATTTGCCGACGATGCGGTTCGGCATGGCCCAGTGGCCGCGCCAGGCGGCACGCACCAGATTCGGGTATTGGGGGTTTCCTAAAGTGCCGTTATAGCGTCCCAGGGCGCGATATAGATTGCCATTTTCAATATCCAGGTAATGACGCAGGATGGTGCAACCGTAGCGAAGGTTAACGCGCAGGTGAAACAGATTTTGCCCTTTGGTGCCGATTTCCTTTACCCAGAATGGCATCACCTGCATATAGCCGCGTGCACCGGCACTGGAAATTGCGTATTTGTTGAAACCGCTTTCCACCTCGATCAGACCCAATACCAGCTGCGGATCGAGACCGGCGCGGGCGGCTTCATAGTGCACCGTTTTTAAAAAATTCATGCGGTATTCTTCATCCGGCATCGTCTTCTGCAAACGCCGCGACATTTCGTTCAGCCAGAAGTCTGCTTCATACTGTGTTGCAAAGGCGAGTTTTGGTTCGGCCTGGTCTGATACGCTACGCTGCAACAGCGCGCGAACGCTGGCGGAAAGCGGCGTGTAGATTTGCCCGCCGGCCTGCGCAGCAGACGCAAACAACAGCCCCGCAGCGCAAAACAGCAGGGAAAAATACAGCGGCAACGATAGTCGGATCAGTCGCATATCCTTGATTCTACGAACTCCAGCGCATTTTGCAAGGGAATGGTTTGTGCGGCAGCGTCCCGCCTGCCCTGATATTCGAGCATGCCGTCTTTCAATCCGCGCTCGCCGATCACGATGCGGTGCGGAATTCCGATCAGTTCCATATCTGCAAACATCACTCCCGGCCTATCGTCACGGTCGTCCAGCAACACTTCGATTCCGGCGGCCTGCAGATCGGCATACAGTTTTTCAACGGTATTGCGCACCGCCTCGCTTTTGCCCATCCCGATCGGCACGATGGCGAGCTGGAACGGCGCCATTGCGGCCGGCAGCATGATGCCGCGTTCGTCGTAATTCTGCTCGATGGCTGCGGCGACGATGCGCGACACACCGATTCCGTAGCAACCCATTTCGATAATTTGAGTTTTGCCCTGCGCGTCCAGGAAAGTGGCTTTCAAGGCTTCGGCATATTTTGTGCGCAACTGGAAGATATGGCCAACTTCGATGCCGCGGCAAATTTCCAACGTGCCGTTGCCGTCCGGCGAGGCATCGCCCGTGACGACATTGCGAATGTCTGCGACCAGATCGGGTTCGGGCAGATCGCGCCCCCAGTTTACACCGGCGATGTGAAATTTCGGTTTGTTCGCCCCCGCGACAAAATCACTCATCATCGACACTGTCCGGTCGGCGATGACACGCATCCTGGTGCGATCGATACCGACCGGACCCAAAAAGCCGGGGGGGCAGTTGAAGTGTGCCCGAATTTCATCTTCCGTGGCAAAGCGGAAATCGGCAAGTTCCGGCAGCTTGCTGACCTTTACCTCGTTCAGGCTGTGATCTCCGCGTAGCAGCAGGATATTCAGCTTGCGGCCGGCCGCCTTGTCATTGGAGATCAGCGCCAGCAGTTTCACGGTGCGCTGCAACGGGATGCCCAGCAGTTCCGCGACCTGTTCGCACGTCGTTTGTTTGGGTGTTTCCACATCGCGCATCGTTTCTGCCGGCGCGGCGCGCGCAGTCGTTGGCGCGACCGCTTCCGCCAATTCCACATTCGCCGCATAGTCTGAAGTCGGACAGTAGGCCAGCGCGTCCTCGCCTGAATCCGCCAGCACATGAAACTCGTGCGAGCCGCTGCCGCCGATCGCGCCGGTATCGGCTGCGACAGCGCGGTACTTCAGGCCAAGCCGGGTGAAGATACGCGAGTAAGTTTCATACATGACATGGTAGGTTCTTTCCAGGCTCGCATAATCCGCATGGAACGAATAGGCATCCTTCATCAGGAATTCACGCGCGCGCATCACGCCGAAACGCGGCCGTACTTC
>CAVWTZ010000058.1:0-5006 GCA_963757485.1 uncultured beta proteobacterium | reverse complement strand
CGCGCGCTTGTGTCCCAGGGCGGAGCGAGGCAATATCATCGCGGCATGGGACAGTTGCCCAGATGAATGGCGATACCGCTGGCAGATGAAGTCCGATGTCGGGCTGGATCACCATATCTCGTGTTCGATGCACGCGCGCAAGTCGATTCCGGCCGAACCGGCGGTCGCATAGCCGGACGCTTTCCCTGCAAAAGCGGGGATCCAGAATTTTGATGTCGACCGGTATATGTTCAGTTCTGGCTGAGTGTTTCATTGCACGTCCTTAAATGCGTTGTGTCATAAGTGATTGCCAGTGTGAGTTTGTCGGCGCGCGGCAGCGTTTGAGCGCCGCTGTCTTCAAACACACCAGTTCGTTATCATCGCTGCCGACAGCCGCTGCACCAGATTGCCCACCAGCAAAGGCAGTTTTTTCGCGCGGCGCTTCTGTCGGCATATTTGTGAGATTTTCGCTTTCGCGGCAAATCCGACGCAGAAAAATGGCGGGTTGGCCATGGTGGACACATAATCCGAGACGTCCGGGTTCGGACGAATTTCCAGCGTGAGATTTTTTGCGCTCTTCTTGATCTTTTGTGCGGACGCGGTAACTCGGCCACTGCCGCCACTCCGATACGGCTATCGCAATTGCCGACATGCCGCTTTACCGCCTCGAAACATTCTGTCGCGCTTTGCACATCCTCGCTTTGCACTCCGTGTGGCTTGGCGAGCGATGTCGGACCGGAAATCAATGTGACTTCGGTACCGCGCTCATGGGCAGCCCGCGCGATTCCCATAACCCATTTTGCCGGGCTTCGATTGGTGATTCCGCGTGTGTGTGTCGCACCGCCTCGTAGGTCGGGCCGGCAGTGATCAGGATATTTTTGCCGGAAAGTATTCTGGGTTGGAAAAAGGCCGCGACGTCTTGTGATAATTGCGCTGCCTCCCGCATTTGTCCCGCGCCTTCTTCGCCGCATGCCTGCACGCCGCTGTCCGGCCGAAGACCCGCACGCCGCTGCAATCAGTTGTGCGACGTTGCGCTGAAGCGGCTGCATTCGCCCACACTTTCGTGGTTCATCGCGGGCGCAATGATCAACGGCAGTTGCGCGCCAGGCACAGTATTGCGGACAGTACTGTCTGCCAGCCCATGCGCCAGCTTGGCAATGAAATCGGCGCTTGCGGGCGCAATCACAATTGCATCCGCGGTACGACTCAGACTGATGTGTGCCATGCCGTTCTGAGTGCTCCGGTCCCACTGGTCGGACCGGTTTCCCCGACAGACCCTGCATCGTGGTCGGCGCGATGAAATGGCAAGCCGCCTCGGTCATGACGACCTGCACCTCAAAGTTCTGTTTGACCAGCAGACGCAGCAGCTCCGCCGCCTTGTAGGCTGCAATGCCGCCGGTGATGCCCAGGCCAATCCGTGATCACCATATGCCCTCCCAGCCCAGATCGGCTGTTTCTTGTTAATATGCGCGGCATTATGGAACAAGCAAATACAAAACGCACCGTGCCAGCAAATCAGGCAAACACGGACAAACGGCTAGTCCTGGGCATCACCGGCGGCATTGCAGCCTACAAGGCGGCGGAGCTGCTGCGTCTGCTGGTCAAACAGAACTTTGAGGTGCAGGTCGTCATGACCGAGGCGGCTTGCCATTTCATCACGCCGACCACGATGCAGGGTCTGTCGGGGAAACCGGTACTTGCCGACCAGTGGGACCGGAGCACTCAGAACGGCATGGCACACATCAGTCTGAGTCGTACCGCGGATGCGATTGTGATTGCGCCCGCAAGCGCCGATTTCATTGCCAAGCTGGCGCATGGGCTGGCAGACGATTTGCTGTCCGCAATGTGCCTGGCGCGCAACTGCCCGTTGATCATTGCGCCCGCGATGAACCGCGAAATGTGGGCGAATGCAGCCACTCAGCGCAACGTCGCACAACTGATTGCAGACGGCGTGCAGGTGCTTGGGCCGGACAGCGGCGTGCAGGCATGCGGCGAAGAAGGCGCGGGACGAATGCGGGAGGCAGCGCAATTATCACAAGACGTCGCGGCCTTTTTCCAACCCAGAATACTTTCCGGCAAAAATATCCTGATCACTGCCGGCCCGACCTACGAGGCGATAGACACGGCACGCGGAATCACCAATCGAAGCTCCGGCAAAATGGGTTATGCGATCGCACAGGCTGCCCATGAGCTGGGTGCCGAAGTCACATTGATTTCCGGTCCGACATCGCTCGCCAAGCCACACGGAGTGCAAAGCGAGGATGTGCAAAGCGCCGAACAGATGTTCGAGGCGGTAAAGCGGCATGTCGGCAATTGCGATATTTTTATCGGAGTGGCGGCAGTGGCCGATTACCGCGTCGCTCAACCCAGCGCACAAAAGATCAAGAAGAGCGCAAAAAATCTCACGCTGGAACTCGTCCCGAACCCGGACATTCTCGGATATGTGTCCAGCATGGCCAACCCGCCGTTCTGCGTCGGATTTGCCGCCGAAAGCGAAAATCTCGCCGAATATGCCGAGCAGAAGCGCCGCGCGAAAAAACTGCCTTTGCTGGTGGGCAATCTGGTGCAGCAGGCTGTCGGCAGCGATGATAACGAACTGGTGCTGTTTGAAGACAGCGGCGCTCAAACGCTGCCGCGCGCCGACAAACTCACACTGGCAAGGCTATTGATGCAGCACATAGCACAACGCATTTAAGGAGCATGCAATGAAACACTCAGCCAGAACTGAACATATACCGGTCGACATCAAAATTCTGGATCACCGCTTGCAGGAAAACATGCCCGGCTATGCGACCGCCGGTTCGGCCGGAATCGACTTGCGCGCGTGCATCGAACACAATATGGTGATCCAGCCCAAGCAGTGCGAACTCATCCCCAGCGGTATCGCCATTCATCTGGGCAACCCCGCTTATGCCGCGATGATATTGCCTCGCTCCGGCCTGGGACACAAGCACGGCATCGTGCTGGGCAACCTGGTCGGCCTGATCGATTCTGATTATCAGGGGCAGATTTTCGTTTCGCTATGGAACCGCAGCCAGATACCCTTCACGCTGATGCCGATGGAGCGCATGGCACAGCTGGTGATCGTGCCGGTGATGCAGGCGAAGTTCAATATCGTGGAGGAGTTTCCGTTGAGCGAGCGCGGCAGCGGCGGCTTCGGCAGCACGGGAAAACATTGAGAGCACACCTAAAAATTCAGAGTTTGCCCAAATGCAAGGCGCGAAAAAAATTTCGCCGCGCCGCATATTTGTTATATGCAAGCAAGGAATTTTTTACGCAACGCAGCAGTTGGGATGAAATCTGGATTTTTTAGCCGTGCGGAATCACCGCCTCGATTTCGGCGAACGTATGCGCCAGCTCGAAGCTCTGAACCTGCGCACCCAACTGACGGGCAATTTGGGTAAGGGAGAACAAACCGCAGACCGACTGCTTGCCATCGTCGCCTTCAGCGACCACCAGCGCATGCTGCCGGTGGGACTTTTTCAGGCTGGCAACGATATGCCCCACTTGGGCATTCTGCACATCTTCGATTTTCAGGACTTCCAGGTCGCGTTGTGTGGTCATGATATCGCGCACCATGATGTCTGCATGCGTTCCGCCCATGTTCTGCAGAAAGCGCATCGGCTTTTCCCCCAGCACATCGCTGGCCGTCAATAACCCCGCCACTTGATCGTTATCGTCCAGCACCAGCAGCGTGCGCACACCGTAACGGATCATTTTGGCATTGGCCCTGTCCATCGAAGTTTTGGTGCGGACACTCACCACCGAAACCTTGTGCAGATCGGTCATCACGTTTATTGCGGGATCGCTCAGCTTTACCCGCTCCGGGAGTTTCTGCACCGGACGCACGAAAGAAGAACCTGTTTTCAACATGAACGATTGCAGCGCACTGTATTCTTTGATCAAAACTCTCTCCCCAATATTCGAACCGCACTTACCTATGCGCCTGTTGCAGATGCGCCTGATTGCCCCTGGGTGCAGGAAGGTAACTGGCCAGTTCATTAAGCGCCATCGTGTAAACTTCGCGCTTGAATTCAATCACGGCGCTGATGTCCAGCCAATAATTATTCCAGCGCCACGCATCAAATTCCGGATGCGAACTGGCGCGCAGGCAGACATCACAATCACGGCCGACAAGAAGCAGCAAAAACCATATCTGTTTTTGTCCGCGATAACCACTGCGGGATTCACGTTTGCTCCAGCTTTGCGGAACCTCGTATCGCATCCAGTCCCTGGTGCGTCCGAGTATCTTTACATGCTCCGGCATCAAGCCGACTTCTTCGTGCAATTCGCGGTACATCGCCTGCTCGGGGGTTTCGCCATGCTGGATGCCACCTTGCGGAAATTGCCATGCATGTTGTCTGACCCGCTTGCCCCAAAGCACCTGATTCCTGTTGTTCGTGATGATAATGCCGACATTCGGGCGGTAGCCGTCTCGGTCTATCATTTGTCACTCTACTCGGTTAATTTCAATGGCCTGATTCTTTCACATTTCCACTTCAATGAAAAGGGATACCGCTATCGGCTGACTCCCTAACATACCGGAATAGCGGCATTCCCTGTAAAATCTCAGGCCGAATTCAATAATCAGACTGTACTCAACATGCGCGTCTCACAATTTTTCATTTCCACCCTTAAGGAAGCCCCATCTGAAGCCGAGCTTGCCAGCCACAAACTGATGATGCGCGCCGGCTATATCAAAAAACTGGCCAGCGGTTTGTACACCTGGATGCCGCTTGGTCTGCGCGTACTGCGCAAGGTCGAAAATATCGTGCGCGAAGAAATGGATCGCAGCGGCGGGATCGAATTGCTGATGCCTGCAGTGCAGCCCGCCGAACTGTGGCAGGAAACCGGAAGATGGGACGTCTTCGGCCCGCAAATGCTCAAGATCAAGGACCGGCACAACAACGATTTTTGTTTCGGGCCTACGCACGAGGAAGTAATCACCGATATCGCGCGCCGCGAGATCCGCAGCTACCGCCAGTTGCCGATCAACTTCTACCAGATCCAGACCAAGTTCCGCGACG
>CAVWTZ010000057.1:0-5167 GCA_963757485.1 uncultured beta proteobacterium | reverse complement strand
GTGGGGGCAGCAGCCTTTCCCGCACCAAAGGGCTGCGCCCCACCGTGTCAAGGCCGCTATGCCAAGGAGCGCAACATCGCGAGCGCCCGTTTTGGCCGTACCTCGAAACTGCGCTTCGCTCCGTTTTGTCGCAACCCTCAAGGGCATTGGCTTTGCGGGCGGTCTGCTGCGTGCGGCTGCGACACGTTACTGCGCAGCAGCCGATTGCGGGAGCAGCCGCTTGCAACCCCCTCCCGCACCGGACGCTTACGCGCACCGCGTCGGGGGTGCTGCTCCTTGCGAAGCGAATCACCATTCGCATCGTCGCCTTTCTTGCATTGCCCTCGCGACACGTTACTGCGCAGCAGCCGGTTGCGGGAGCGAGGGCGGGCAGGCCATCCCGCACCAAGTGCTACGCACCGCCGTGTCAGGCCTGCAACCCCGCAAAGCCGAATGCGCGGTCATGCGGGACTTGATCAGCGGTTCCCTAAATACCCCGGGTGATAATAGTGTTGCTGCGCGATGAAGCAAACGGCGATACTGCGCAGTTCCAGTCCGGTGCTTATCGCAACCAACCCGGCGCCGGGAAGCAGGTAATGCAGATTTGGGTGGATGCCGACGCGTGTCCCAGGGTCATCAAGGAAATTTTGTTCCGCGCTGCCGACAGGCGGCAAATCCAGCTGACGCTGGTTGCGAACAAGATGTTGTACTGCCCGCCTTCACGGTTTATCCGCGCCATGCAGGTGCCGGCGGGTTTCGACGTGGCCGATAACAAGATCGCCGGACTGGTCGGGCCGGGCGACCTGGTGGTCACAGCGGATATTCCGCTTGCCGCCGATGTGGTCGCGCGCGGCGGCCATGCCTTGAATCCGCGCGGGGAGTTTTATACCGCGGACACGATCCAGGAAAGGCTGACCATGCGCAATTTCATGGACGGCTTGCGTGGCAGCGGCGTGGAGACCGGCGGTCCGCCGACTTTCGGCCAAAGCGATCGCCGGGAATTCGCAAATCAACTGGATAAATTTCTGGCCAAACATGCGGTGAATCCGGCTTGAGTTGCGCTATTATTTGATTACCCGATTTTGTGCCACTTCGGCACGATGTTGTGATTCATTATAAAGAGTCGCTCAAATAAACAATTACACGCGTCCGGTATCAAGGTTACGATAACCGGCATCAACTTTACCGGCATTAACTTCCTGCGGCGCGCCAAATAAAAGCCAAATAAAAAACAGACATGGCAAAACCAAAAACGATTTACTCCTGCACGGAATGCGGCGGGCAGGTACCCAAGTGGCAGGGGCAGTGCCCGCACTGCGGCGCATGGAACACCCTGGTTGAGAGTGTCGCAGAGGTTGCCGCGAGCGGGAAGAACCGTTTCAGCGCGCTGGCGGCGACGGGCAGGGTGCAGAGACTTGCCGAGGTTGAAGCGGCGGAAGTGCCGCGCACCCCGACCGGCATCGTCGAATTCGACCGCGTGCTGGGCGGCGGTCTGGTGCAGGGCGCGGTGGTGCTGATCGGCGGCGACCCCGGCATCGGCAAATCCACCCTGTTGCTGCAAACGCTGGCGCATCTCTCGTCGCACAAAAGAGTGCTTTATGTCAGCGGCGAGGAATCGACCCAGCAGATCGCGCTGCGCGCCAAGCGGCTGGCGCTCGATGCTCACGGCATGCACCTGCTGGCCGAGATCCAGCTGGAAAACATCCATGCGGTCATCGCGCAGGAAAAGCCCGACGTGGTGGTGATCGATTCCATCCAGACCGTGTATTCAGAACAGCTGACTTCCGCGCCCGGCTCGGTGTCGCAGGTGCGCGAATGCGCGGCGCAACTGACCCGTGTCGCCAAGAGCGGCAACATCACGATGATACTGGTCGGACACGTGACCAAGGAAGGCGCGCTGGCCGGACCGCGCGTGCTCGAGCACATCGTCGACACGGTGCTGTATTTCGAGGGCGATACCCATTCGAGCTTTCGTCTGGTGCGCGCGTTCAAGAACCGCTTCGGCGCGGTGAACGAACTCGGCGTATTCGCGATGACCGAGAAAGGCCTGCGCGAAGTGAGCAATCCTTCCGCGCTGTTCCTGTCGCAGCATGGCGCGCAGGTGGCGGGTTCGTGCGTGATGGTGACGCAGGAAGGCACGCGCCCGCTGCTGGTCGAAATCCAGGCGTTGCTCGAACGAGGCGCATTCGCCCAGTCCGCGCCGTTTGTCGCTAGGCCTGGAACAGAACCGCCTCGCGATGCTGCTGGCCGTGCTGCACCGCCATGCGGGCATCGCCTGCTTCGACCAGGACGTGTTCATCAACGCGGTGGGCGGTGTGAAGATCACCGAGCCGGGCGCCGATCTGGCGGTGCTGCTCGCGATCGTTTCCTCGCTGAAGAACAAACCGCTTCCGGAAAAGCTGGTCGTATTCGGCGAAGTCGGACTGGCCGGCGAAGTGCGGCCGGTGCAGCGCGGCCAGGAACGCCTGAAAGAGGCCGCCAAGCTCGGTTTCACGCACGCGATCATCCCCAAGGCCAATGCGCCGAAGCAAAAGATCGCCGGCATGGAAATCATCGCGGTTGACCGTGTCGAGGATGCGGTCAGCAGGATGCGTTAGGGCAGCAACGAAAGGAAAGCAATGGGTAAGACGCGTTTGGAGGCTTTTAGCGACGGCGTGATCGCGATCATCATCACCATCATGGTGCTGGAGCTGAGAGTGCCGCATGGTTCGGATTGGGAAGCGTTGGAGCCACTGCTGCCGGTCTTTCTCAGTTATGTGCTCAGTTTCGTCTATCTCGGCATTTACTGGAACAACCACCACCACATGCTGCACACGGTGCAGCGCGTCACCGGCGCGACTCTTTGGGCGAATCTGCATTTGCTGTTCTGGTTGTCGCTGTTCCCGTTTGTAACCGGCTGGATGGGCGAGAACCATTTCGCTGCACTGCCGACGGCCCTTTATGGCGTGGTGCTGTTCATGGCGGCCGTGGCGTACTGGATACTGCAGGGCCGCATCATCAAGGCCAGCGGGGGCAAGGAATCGCTGCTGGCCAAAGCGGTCGGCCATGACCACAAGGGAAAGTTTTCGCAATTGATGTATGCCATCGCGATTCCTGTGGCATTCTGGAATCAGTGGCTGTCGGACGCGCTATACGTTCTGGTTGCGATCATCTGGGTGGTGCCGGACCGGCGTATCGAACGTATCCTGACCGAGTGAATCACCTGATGGCAGCAGGGGGAATGCGCTGACAAAGCGCATAGTCAGCGTGAAGGGAGCGCTTGTCATTGTGCTGTTTGCGGTATCGCGTTAAAGTGCAGGAACACAAAATAATAATTCGGGAGATGCTGCGATCATGATATTTGCCGTACTGGCCGCGCTGGCCATTTTCATTCTGCTGGCTTTTTTCCGTGCTTCGATCACCAGCTGGGTGTTGGCGATCATGGTGGTGGTGCCGGTGCTCGCGATCATGGCGCGCTGCTCGGATAACGTGCTGATCGTGATCGGCGTCGCGCTGGTTTTATTTATCGTGTTCTTCGGCATCCCGTTCATGCGCCGCAATGTGGTCAGTGCGGCCGTGTTCAGAATCTTCCGCAAGGTATTGCCGCAAATTTCCGCCACCGAACAGGAAGCGATCGATGCCGGCACGGTGTGGTGGGACGGCGAACTGTTCGGCGGCAATCCCGACTGGGCCAAACTGCTGGCCTTTCCCAAATGCGGAGTGAGCGAGCGGGAGCAAGCCTTCCTGGACAACGAGGTCGAGCAGCTGTGCGCGATGCTGGACGATTGGGACATCACGCACAATCGCGCCGACCTGCCTCCCGAAGTCTGGCAATTCATCAAGGAAAAGGGCTTTTTCGGGATGATCATTCCGGCACGTTGGCCGCGTTGATACTCGATGCCGGATCGGTTCGGGGAAGGACGCTGTGAGCGGTGTGGCAACTGGTACAGGTCGCCGTCACCGTCAGGCCGGTCTTGAGTAATTTTCCGTGAATGCTCTCCGTGTAGTTCGAGATGATTTGTGTCTGCCTCCCATATAGCGCACCGCAGCCTTCTGGCCCTCCCGGTGACAGCGCGCGCAAAGCCCGGGAACGTTGGTGCCGCAAAAGTCGCCGACTGCGGGTCCTGTCTACCCAGCACTCCATGCGTGCCATGGCATTCCTTGCAGCTCGGGGCATTCGGATCATTCTTGCTGACAAGTTTCCCGTGAACGCTGCCCACGTACTGCTTGCCAATTTCATCGTGGAGCAGTAATGCCACCCCGTGGGTGATCGTCTCGCAAGACTGCACACGCGGGAGGCATTCTGCAGGCAGGCAGGCAGGGCAGGCAGACACAGACAGCCCAGTGGCACTGGCTGCAGGCAACTTGTCTTGTGGCGCGAATGGCTCACCTCGCCTACGCTGGATTGCGCGCGCGCGCGCGACGCAGTTTTCGTCCGCGTGGCAACGCAGGCAGTCCGCATTGGCCATACCCAGTTCATGGCAACGAAGCGTTTCCGGATCTATGGGGCTGATGGCAGTCCGGGCAGGACGGCAGGATGTTGGCCTGTTTTTCCCGAAGCTTCTCCACGAATGGTCTTCCGGTGGACGACCGCTACGATCTGCAGGTGGCGGCAATGTTCCGGCGATTGATCGAGGAGAAACGCCGGGGTCGGTATGCGGCAATACAAGTGCGGTGGCACGTGGCGCAGGTCGGGGCCACCGCCAATCCCTTCTTCAGCAACACCTACAGCCGGTGGATACGGAGTAGTTCTCTGGCCTCCGCCGGAGGATTCCCCGCGTAGGCCTGCAATTGCTTGCACTCACACACACACCTACTCAAGGTACACATACATTGCGCTGGGATGCAGCGCATCGTGAATCTGGTCGTGCAACAAGAGGGAGAACCCCTTCGCCGCGGCTGCTGACAGTCGTCGTGTCTTCGCCGCGCAGCGCCACGAGGCTCTCCGGAATCTGCTGGGCGTGGTGGCGGAACTGTCGAAGGAGCCCGCAGTGCAGCCGGGTTCGCGCGGAATTGTGCACCTGGGTCGCGCCCGATCAGCAGCACCCCAAAGGTCGCGCCCACCGGAATGGCGGCTTTCGATCCGGCAGAAGAAGGGAAGATCCTCGCCAACCAGAAGGTCGCCCACCGAAATCGCCAGGATGAGGAAAACGAATCCGCGCTCCACAAGGAAATATGGGCGCTGGCTCAGCGAGCACCGGCACGTCCA
>CAVWTZ010000056.1:0-4500 GCA_963757485.1 uncultured beta proteobacterium | reverse complement strand
ACAACAATACGTTTACCTAACTATTTCCTTTCCGACAATAACAGTAAACAAACTGTTGAACTGCCCCGGATGGTGTGTGGTGAGCTTCCTTTTCATGCTCGACTAGCAGGAAGGCATCGCCAAATTCATCGTGTAGGGTTTCAGGGCTGTATCGCATCACTGGCAGGCCACTGCATTTTTCCGGCCCGTCTTCGGCAAAGGTGGCAACGATCACATGGCCACCAGGTCGAACAGCTTTCATAACTCGCTCGACATAAGCATGGCGATCAGCCGGATCGGTCAGAAAATGAAAAACTGCTCGATCATGCCAGACGTCAAATCGGTGAACGGAAAACTCTGTACGGGTAATGTCACCAACGATCCAGTCTATGGTATCTGCATTTTTCCCCAAACGCTGCTTTGCCACAGCAATAGCAGTTGCAGACAGATCAAGCACGATCAGGTCGCTATAACCTTCGGCCACAAGGTCATCCACAAGTTTGGAAGCGCCACCACCAACATCGATAATGGCCGCATCTTTGCCAAGCCCCGTGTTGTGGATCATGTTAAGGGATAAGTCGGCGTGCTCCTGAAACCAACTCACCGAGTCAGAAGACTTGGTGCTGTAGACTTTTTCCCAGTGTTGTTTGCGATCCATTGCTTAACCTCCTAAAAACTCAACACCTTGTCCGAGTCACGGATCAGCGCATGTAAATCCTGCATCGTGGAGAGAGGGCAGGTTTCCGTCCCCTCAAGATTGCGGATTTTAAGGCATGTGCCGCAGGCCAAAATTGCACCACCACTATCCACAAAGCTCCGCATCTGACCACAGACATCAAACTTGTTGCTGCCGATGGATTCTGCCTCTACGCCCTTGCCGAGCAAAAAGACTGAAACACTATCACCAGCTTTACAGGAAAACGCTCCCACCCTAAAAGCATTCCAAACCGTTTCAGTATCATTCGAGTAAATGACGATTCCGAGCTTCATGTTTTCTTCCATATAAGTGCTGCATATATGGGGTGGTGTACCAGCATTCGCAAGTGTTAAAACGCATCCCGGTATGCCAAATCCAGATTCAATCAACTACGGTTATAGACTGATACCCGAGCGGCGTAACATTCGCAGAAATGCAATACAGCAACCAGCAGCTGCAGATAACTACTATGCCATCTTGGCAAGAACCCCGTTCATTTCCTCTTTGGAAAAAGCCCGCAGACTTTGCATACGCAGGTTGCCTGCTGAACCAACAGCCAGTGCGAACGCAGTTCCTGACATTTCGTCCGGTGCTTCAACGATGGAAATAAGGTCATAAGGCCCCAGCGTCCAATAAATATGCGTCATAGTGGCACCAAATTTCTTGGCGGCTTCTTTGACGGCATCTGCACGTTTAGTGGTTTCCTTGATGCTGCGAATGCCTTGATCGGTAAAGTTGCATAGTGCGATATATCTGACCATGATAGCTCTCCTTCAAAGTGAGCGGAGCCTTACATCTCGAACAAGCCAGCGGCGGCCCTATAAAGTTGGCCTGCTAATTAGACTGGTTTACCCGTTGCCACTATCGGTAATAGAAAGGCGGTTGACTCGCAACAGCCGACCGAATGAACGTACAAGTCTGATTGAAACAGCGGAGGGGAATTTGAGATTAATCACGTTAGCCTCCTATCAGGAGTTGCTAAGCTTAAATTGATTTACCACCAATAATTTGGAGATTAACCTACTCTGCTAAAATGAAAATATCAACAAAGCAAATTGCTTATATATTCAATTTGGTTATGTATTATTTACAGCTACCGCAGGGGATAAAGCACGACAGCGGTGTATCGTTTAAACAACAATATGTTTGCCTAACAGCCGACGCTCATAGAGGGTATTGACCGGCACATTGCTGCAATATGATTGGACATTTGAACGGCTGTTTTACGCCTGGAAGCAGTCATAGAATTGGATGTAAATTGACAAGCCTGACCGTCTCTTAACGACACTAAGGCGACATTTGACTATCTAAACTCGCTGCCCGTTAGCGGCCATTGTTGACATGCCGCAATCGACATGAAGCAGATATCGCCCTCGGCAATTTCATTGCCTGAAAGCCATCACAAAGGGCCTTTATTGGCCGGTTTATATCCTTCGATCATCAGTGCTTTTTATTCAAAGCGGTAGCTTAGTGCGATGAAACCTGTATCCATGGTTCTTTGACCGACAATAGGACTGGCCTGTACGTCGTTGCCCAGCCATATGCGGCGCAGATAGAAATTGAGGTGGTATACCTCAGTCAGCCTGGCATCAACCATCAAACCGATAAGAGGATTGAACGCACCAGCGGGTTGGTAGGCGGGATACTGACTGAATACTGCTTCCTGGGGAGAAACGCCGTAATAGTATCGTACATAATCACTGGACTGATATTCGGCACCGGCCAGCGGGTAAAATATTACCTGTGGTGCATCCAGTTCGGCGAAGTAGATCGTTTCAAACAAATTACCCTTGGATTTATTGATGTCGTGAAAGCAATTGATGTAAAACGCGCCTATGGGTGTAATTTGCAAACTACCCAAACCCATTGGCATTGATGTCTGTCTGCCGCTTAGGCCATGCAGGTTATTCACGTTGGTACTAAACCCATCCTGGCTGAACCTGGCTGCGATCTCTAGGTAGCCGTAGCCTAATTTCATTGTTTTAATACTAAGCGTATCTACCCGCATGGATAACCTGCCATAGTCGAAATTTCCATAGGGCAGAATTTGAGCCTGGTCAGGGTTGCCGCGGATAATGCTCTGCGTGTAGTAGCTGCCAAAACCGATATCCCCGTCGATGCGCACTGGAAACTCACTGCTTTGTGCCTGCGCGAAATTGCTACCGAATACGGTAATTATTATGAAACCGAGCATGAAGCATCGAAATCTCTCCCAGACATGCCGCAGTTGCACAATAGAATCTGAACCAGGGTTTGTCATATTAGATAATTTCGAATCACGATCTATCTTCCGCCCAAACACCACTTGATTGCATAGCTTGATTCTGTCCTTCATAAACTTACGCATGCAAAACAAACAGCTAAGCATGTTGCAATTTGCTAGAATGCGCAACTTTTTTTACTAACCTTCCATGAAGCCAATAACACTGGCGGGCGGCGAACATGCCGTGCTGCTTATCCACGGCCTGCAGAGCAGCCCCGTTGAAATGCAACCGCTGGCCAAGCGGCTAAATCAGTCTGGCTATACAGTTCATGTGCCGCACATACGTGGCTATGGCTACAAACATGGTGATGATGCACACTCCGTTACCCATTGGGAAGACTGGCACGCCACGGTATTAGCCGAGTTCAATGCCCTCAAACGATCATATAAAACAGTTTGCGTTGGTGGATTGTGCATCGGCGCGGTACTTTCGCTCAGTATCGCTGCAGAACTTGATGATGAAGTAACAGCATTGTCATTGCTTGCCACCACACTATATTACGACGGTTGGAGTATCCCATGGTATCGGTTTTTGCTGCCAATCGGCTATTACACGCCATTCCGCTACATCTACAGTTATCGTGAGCGTGAACCTTTCGGCCTGAAGAACAAGCAATTGCGTAAATGGGTCGCGCGCGAAATGGAACACAAGGATTCTTCCATTGCGGGCGCTTCCAAACTTGCATTGCCCGCCATCCATGAAGCAGAATTGTTGATCAGGTCGGTAAAAAAATCCATGCGGCGCATTACTGCTCCTGCGTTGATTATTCATGCAGTCGAAGACGACATATCCACACCTCGCAGTGCGCAGTTTGTCGCCTCAAACATTGGTTCCAAAATCGTGGAATACATCATGTTGCATGACAGCTATCACATGCTTACGATAGACAATGAGCGTGAACAAGTCGCCGCGGATACCATCCGATTTTTCAATTCGGCCCATCCAACCATCACATAACCCGTACTATCCAAATGGTATAATTGAACCATACTATTACAAGTAAGCTATCTTATGAGCTCATTGCAAACGATACAACGCATGATGGCTGAGCAATTCGACCTTAAACTGGAAGATCTTGGCCCGGATGCACAACTAGAAAGTTTGGGGCTGGACTCGCTCTCGGTCATCGAATTCATGTTCACTCTCGAAGATGAACTGAATATCAAGCTGGCTAATGATCGCGTCGAAGACTTCAAGACGGTCGGCGATGTGGCCAACATCATCGACAAACTCATTGCCGCGCAAACCACTGCGACGCAATAGCATTCAGAATGACACGGCGTGTCGTCATTACCGGACTAGGTGTAATCTCCCCAGTTGGAAATAGCCCTGAAGAGTTTTTTGGCAACCTGATGGCTGGTCATTCCGGAATTAAGCGCCTGCAAACCGATTTCATCGAGAAGCTTTCTATCCGCATCGGCGCCCCGGTAGAAGGTTTCGATCCGGACAAGTACTTCAGCAAAATACAACTTACCGGCATCGAACGCTTTAGCCAATTTGCGCTGGTCGCTGCAGAGCAGGCCATGCAGGATGCACAACTCGTTTTAAGCGATGCAGAAC
>CAVWTZ010000055.1:0-8446 GCA_963757485.1 uncultured beta proteobacterium | reverse complement strand
ACTTCAATCGTCAATGAGGTCATGATGGCGGAGTAGAATAGTAGACAATTTTTCTACTCGTGGCAGAACATCACCATGACCCTCACTGCACAGGACTGGCTCAACAAGATCAGGGCGTTGCCGCTGAAGCGCCGCGTGCGCATCATGAACGTGTGCGGCGGGCACGAGCGTTCGATCACGATGGCGGGGCTGCGCGCTGCATTGCCTCAGAATGTCGAGATCATCCCCGGCCCTGGCTGCCCGGTGTGCGTGTGTCCCGAGGAGGATGTGTATCTTGCGATGCAACTGGCGCTGCATGCGGGGGTGATACTGGCTGCATTCGGCGACATGCTGCGCGTGCCGGTCAATGTGCCCCGTTCATCTCATAAAAAAAGCCCGGAGCCGCGCTCGCTGGAACAGGCCAAGGCCGCAGGGGCGGACGTGCGTGCTATCGCCAGCCCGCGCGAGGCTGTGCAGATTGCGAAAGAAAATCCGCAGCGGCCGGTGGTGTTCTTCGCCGCAGGATTCGAGACCACCACCGCGCCGGTCGCGGCGATGCTGCTCGAGGGCGTGCCGGACAATCTTTCATTGCTGCTGTCGGGGCGGCTGACCTGGCCTGCGGTTGCGATGCTGCTGGATTCTGAACAGCCCGGCTTCGATGCGCTGGTCGCGCCCGGCCATGTCGCAACGGTGATGGGACCGGAAGAGTGGTCGTTCGTCGTAGAGCAGCACCGCATGCCCGCGGCGGTCGCGGGCTTCACGCCGCTGTCGCTGCTCGCGGCGATCTATTCGGTGCTGCGCCAGTTGCTCGAAGAAAAGCAGTTCCTCGACAACTGCTATCCCGAGGTGGTGCGCCCCGGCGGCAATGCGGCCGCGCAGAAGCAACTCAAACAGGCGCTGGATGTGGTGGATGCGAACTGGCGCGGCATCGGCATCATTCCTGCTTCTGGTTTCGCGCTGAATGCGCAGTTCGCCGCGCATGATGCGCGCGCGCGATTCACCGGATACGAAACGGAAGGGCGCAAGCGCGTTGGCGAGATGCCGCCGGGCTGCGACTGCGCGCGCGTGGTGCTGGGGAAAATCTATCCGAACGAATGCAGGCTGTACGGCGCGGCCTGCACGCCGCGCAGCCCGATCGGCCCGTGCATGGTGTCGGACGAGGGCGCATGCAGGATATGGTGGGCGAGCGGTATGAGGGAACGGGCAGACGTTCCCGGATGAAAAATCAGCGTCGCTCCAGCAACTGTCTGCGCCGGAAGATGAACCACATGACGATGGTTGTCGTCGCCGTAGTGCCCATTGCGAACCAGAAGCCGTGCGGGTCGCGCAGCAGCGGCATCACCCATCTGTTCAAGCACCAGGAAGTAGCGGTCGACCATGATGTCCAGCAGCGAACAGGCCAGGTATTCCGCGCCATACTTTCGCATCATGCCCTTGTCCGTGCGCAGCCGTTCGCGGATGGGATCTAACGAGCCGGTCGGACGTTTCCGGCGGGTGAGCACGAAAGCGAAAACTCGGTCTGTGTGGTTTATACCTCACCCACATTTACCGGCGTTCCGGCAGGCATGCCGATGTTTTGGTGCTGGAACGGCGCGTCTTATTCATAGGTCCGGGGACGGGGTGCCAGGCAAAAGGAGGCAATTGCAAAATGAACGGAAGTCGATTCAGATCTCCTCCGGCACCATTTTGATCGCGCCGCACGGGCATTCCGAAACACAGATGCCGCATCCTTTGCAATAGTCGTAGTTGAACCGGAAGCGCTTGCCCGGACCGAGCTTGATCACCGCGTTGTCGGGACACACGCCGTAGCAGTTGTCGCACTCGAAACAGTTGCCGCAGGACAGGCAGCGGCGCGCCTCGAACAACGCGTTTGTTTCGTCCAGTCCGCCCTGCACTTCGTCGAAGCTGGTTTGCCGGCGTATCGCATCCAGCATCGGGCGCACGGTCTTGGGCGCATCGGAGTAATACCACGGGTTGAGCATGTCGAAGGTGACTGGCTCGTGTTTGGCGGCGGGTTCGTATGCTGTACCACGCAGCCAGGCGTCGATATGGCGCGCGGCTTTCTTGCCGTGACCGACGCCCACCGTGACGGTGCGCTCCGACGGCACCATGTCGCCTCCCGCGAAGATACCCGGATGCCCGGTCATCATGTTGGTACCGACCTGCACCGTGCCATCCCTGATCTCCAGCCCGGCCACACCCTCCAGCAGGGACAGATCGACATCCTGTCCCAGCGCAAGGACGACCGAGTCGGCATCCAGTTTTTCGAATTCACCGGTGGGTTGCGGGAATCCCGTTTCGTCCAGCTTCATTTTTTCGATCGTGAGTTCGTCCTCGCCGGCCTGCTTGATCGTCGACAGCCACTTGATCATCACGCCTTCCTGCAGCGCTTCCTCGATCTCGAAGTCGTGCGCCGGCGCTTTGTCGCGGGTGCGGCGGTAGACGATGATCGGTTCGGCACCCATGCGCTTGACGGTGCGTGCCACGTCGATCGCGGTGTTGCCGCCGCCATAGACCACCACGCGGCGGCCCAGCATTGGCTTGTCTGCGCCTTCCATGCTGTGCAGCACCGAAACCGCGTCCATGATGCGCGCCGCATCTCCTGCCGGAATGTACGCGCGCTTGCCGATGTGCGCGCCGACCGCGAGGAAGGCCGCATCGAAGCCGCCCTGTTTCATGCTCTGTTCGATGTTAGCCACTTTCGTGTCGAACTTGAGCGTGACGCCCAGATCGAGGATGCGCTGGACTTCGGCATCCAGCACGTCGCGCGGCAGGCGATATTTGGGGATGCCGAAGCGCATCATGCCGCCGCTCAGCGGTCCTGCTTCGTGTATCTCCACGCTGTGTCCGAAACGGGCAAGATGGTAGGCGGCGGACAGCCCCGATGGTCCCGCGCCGACCACCAGCACTTTCTTGTCGGAAGCTGCGGCGGGTGCATCGAATTTCCAGCCGCGCCTGATCGCCTCGTCGCCGAGAAAGCGTTCGACCGAGTTGATGCCGACCGCGCTGTCCAGCTGGCCGCGATTGCATGCGCTTTCGCAGGGGTGATAGCAGACGCGACCCATGATCGCGGGGAACGGGTTGTCCAATGTCAGCACACGCCAGGCTTGTTCGTAGTTGCCCGATTCGGCATGAAACAACCAGCCCTGGATGTTCTCTCCGGCGGGACAGCCCGCGTTGCAGGGCGGCAGCCTGTCAACATAGACCGGCTTGCTGGTGCGCCATGACCCGGTGTGGTTGGCCAGCGATGAACCCGGATCAAGCGTGATTGCGAAAGGTTTGTCCATCAGAGAACCTCCTGTTGTTGCACCAGCCCGTACCTGCGGATGTTGCGGTCGGCGCGCTCCTGTATGTGCGCGATGATGTCGGGTCTCGGTTTGGCGCCGAACAGGTGGGCAAAGCGTTTTTGCGGTTTCAGGTATTCCTCGACCGGCAGCTGTCTGCGTATCGGCAACGCGCTGACTTGCACGCCATGCTCGGCCTCGAATATCGGGAACAGGCCGGTTCCATGCGCCAGCCGCGCGATGCGGATGGTGTCGTGAGACGCCGTTCCCCAGCCCAGCGGGCAGGGCACGAAGATGTGGATGTAGCGCGCGCCGCGGAATTCCATCGCGCGCTTCACCTTGGCTTCAAGGTCGTGCAGATCGGCGACCGTGGCCGTCGCGACGTAGGGGATCTCGTGCGCCATCGCGATCGCGGGAACGAACTTGCCCTGCCCGAAAACGTTGCCGGGATGCGGACCAACCGGCATGGTCGTTGCGGTGCGCGCAGCTGGCGGGGTGGCGGACGAGCGTTGCACACCGGTATTCATGTAGGCCTCGTTGTCGTAGCAGATGTACAGCACATCGTCATTGCGCTCGAACATCCCGGACAGGCAGCCGAATCCGATGTCGGTGGTGCCGCCGTCGCCTCCCTGCGCGACCACCCGCACTTCGCTGCGTCCTTTCACCTTCAGCGCCGCGGCTATGCCGGTCGCCACTGCCGCGGTGTTGCCGAACACAGAGTGCAGCCACGGCATCTGCCAGGATGTCTCGGGATAAGGCGTGGTAAAGACTTCCAGACAGCCGGTGGCATTCGCCGCAATCACCTGCGAGTTGGTCGCCTCCATCGCCGCATCCAGCGCGTAACGCGCGCCCAGCGCCTCGCCGCAGCCTTGGCAGGCGCGGTGTCCCGAGTTGATCGCATTGCTGCGATCTTGATGTGACTGGACGCTGCGGTCTTCAGGATTCAGCAGGCGGTTGCCGACAGTGAACGTGCCGGTCTGGTAGAACTTGATGGGCTGAAAAGTCAAAATGCCTCCTCATGCAATTTTCGATGCGACTGTACCGATGTCGCGCAGTCTATTTTCCGCAACAGGCCCGGAGCGGCGCACTGCGCGTTCACGCGCCAGCTGTTTGTAGACCACGTCCCAGTCCAGATCCAGAAAGGTCAGCGGTTCCAGCACATCCTGTTCCGCTTTGCTGAATAATCCGTGCAGGGATTTGCGCGTGATTGCGCGGCCGCCCAGCCCGGCCACCACCGTGTAGACGGGCACGTGCAGATGGGACATAGCCATGCGCACGTCGGTGGAGAGTATCCCACCTATGCCCACGGCCAGACTCTTCTCAATCACCACCACGCGCCGGGCCTTGTGCAACTCAGCGCGCACCAGATCGAGCGGGAAGGGACGGAAGCTGGTGATGCCCAGCACGCCTATCCTGTGGCCGTCGTCGCGCATCCCGTCGACGGTGTCCTTGATGGTGCCCAGGACCGAGCCCATCGCCACGACGACGGTCTCGGCATCCTCGGCACGGTAGCAGTGTCATCGGCCATGCAGGTATCGCGCCCGAACGCCTGCTTGAATTCGGCGGCCAGTTGCGAGCGGTCAACGCCTGCATGTGCCTGGCATGCGCCAGGTAGCGCACTTCCATGAAGGCTTCCGGCCCGACCAACGCGCCGATAGAAACCGGTTCGCGCGGGTCCAGCACCTGACGCGGTTCGTAACGCGGCAGATAGCTATCGACCTGCTGCTGCGTCGGCAGATCCACTTGCTCGAAGGCATGGGTCAGAATGAAACCGTCCATGCACACCATTACCGGCATAGACAGTTCCTCGGCCAATCGGAACGCCTGGATGTGCAGATCGCAGCGCTTCCTGGTTGTTTTCGGCGAACAGTTGCATCCAGCCGGAATCGCGCTGCGAGATCGCATCGGAATGGTCATTCCAGATATTGATCGGTGCACCGACGGCGCAGTTTGCCACCGTCATCACGATGGGCAGGCCGAACCGGACGCTGTAAACCGCTTCGGACATGAACAGCAACCCCTGGCTGGCGGTGGCGGTATAAGCGCGCGCGCCGGTGGCAGAGGCGCCGATCGAGACCGACATCGCGGCGAATTCGCTCTCGACATTGATGAACTCGCACGGTGCCAGTTCGCCGCTCTTCACCATTTCTCCGATTGCCTCGACGATGTGCGTCTGCGGGGTGATCGGATTCCACGCAGACCACCCTCCGGCCGGCACATCGCAACGGCTTCGGCTACGGCGCGGGAACCTTCGATTTGTTCAAGCATGCGGTGTCACCTCCGTAATTCTCGATTTAATGAGCTTATAGGCTTCGGTGGCTGCGGCGATATTGCCGGCTGCAACCTTGCCGGAGAATTTCTCGGAAATTGCCCTGATCACCGATTCCAGCCTTATCAGTCCGGATAGCGCGGCAAACCCGGCGATCAAGGCGCGTTGGGTATCGGACGACGATGTGTTTGAGAGCGAGTTCAGTGGCTGATAAAGTGCAGCCGCCGTTCCGGCGGCCTGCCGGCGGCGAGGTCACCTAGCCCGAGCTCTTCGAAACTGCGGCTGGTATTGAGCAGGATATAGCCGTCCTTTTTCAGCCCGGCAAACACATCGACCTGATGCAGCAGCGTAGTGTCCTGGATGATGATGGCATCCGGTTCCATGACCGGTTCACGCAGGCGAATCTCCCTGTCGGCGACGCGGCAGAACGAACACCACCGGCGCGCCCATGCGCTCCGAACCGAAACTGGGAAAGGCTTCGACATGCGCCCTTCGGCAAAGGCCGCAACAGAAACATCTCCGCCGCTGTCACGACGCCCTGGCCGCCGCGACCATGTATGCGTATCTGGAACATGCATCCTCCCTTCAAGGATAAAAGCATCGAAAATAAGAGCCTCTCTCCCGGCGATGGAATGTCGGCTAACCAGTCACGAACTTTTCCGGCGGCTCGTTCCAGATTGGCAGATGCCTCGTCGCTCAAGGCTTCCCCCAACTCGAATCCGTAACCGCGTATGCGCAACAGGTAGCTGGCCGGCGCGTCATATCCGTATACCTGCCGAAAGGCATGCAACAAGGCGGCCGGGGTCATCGCATGGCTGGAATAGCTGCTGTCGTGCGCTGCCGTGACACGCGAGAAATGGAACGGTGCATCACATGAAACATCGGCATCGATAAACAGCACCGCGCTGCCCCGAATCAGGTCGGTGACATGCTCGACCTGCCAACTGGTAGTCCTCGATGAAATCAGTTTTGCCCGAACACTCGTCTTCAATCCGGCGCACCAGCAACGGTGCCAACGCATCATCGCCGCGCGATTCGTTACCAACAGCAAATACCAGGACCGGCACCACCGTCAGCCCGGCGAACAAAATATTCCATCCGAGGCGCGAGTCAGCATGTCGACACGCCCGCCTTCCGTATCCAGCAACTCCACTTCCAGGGGCATTTTGCCCAGCGCATGTGTGGCACAGGAGAGGCAGGGATCGAACGCGCGGATAGCGACCTCGATGTGGTTGAGCAAGCCCTCCGTGAGTTTCTTTCCGTCCAGATATTGCCGCGCCACGGCACGGATGGCCTCGTTCATCGCCTGGTTGTTGTGGGTCGTGGACACGATCAGGTTGCAGCGCACGATCTGGTCGTTTTCGTCGACCTTGTAGTGATGGATCAGCGTGCCGCGCGGCGCTTCGATCACGCCGACGCCGCGCTCCTGCCGTTTGCCCGTGCTGACCAGGTCGCTGCCCTGCAGGTCGGAATCGTGCAGCAACTCTTCTATCTGCTCGGCGGCATGCAGCATCTCGATCAAGCGCGCCCAGTGGGTGCCCAGCGTCGCGCCGGCAGCCGAGCCGCCGTTGAACGCAAGGAAGGACATGCGTGCCTGGTTCGCGAGCGGCGTCGGGATGAAGTCACTCTGCGTCACGCGCGCCAGCGGCCCGACACGGTACCAGCCTTGTTCAGGACCCAGGGAGCGCAGGAACGGGAACTTCATGTACGACCACGTCTTCACATCTTCGAAGATCACGTCCCAGTAGTCCGGTAGTCGTAATGGTCGAACAGCGTATTGCCATCCAAGTCGCGTGCGCGCAGGCCGCCGTGGTAGAGATCCATCGCGCCATCGGCGCGCACAAGATTGAGCGTGTGTGCTTTGAAAGTTCCGAAACTGCTGTACATGTCGAGGTTCTGCTCGAACAACTGCCGTGCGATGCCGACCGCGTCCTTGCTCCAGGCCACGATTTGCTTGACGTCATTCAGCAGGTAGTCGCGTTCCTCGATGCTCACGTTCTTGTTCACGCCGCCGGGTATCGAGCCGGTGCCGTGTATGCGTTTTCCGCCGTGACGCGGATCACCTCCTGTCCGTATTTGCGCAGCAGCACGCCTTGCTTTGCGAGATCGGGATAGGCTGCCGCGATGCCGACGATATTTCGCTTCGCAACATCCGAATCGAAGCCGAACAACAGGTCCGGAGAACACAAATGGAAGAAATGCAGCGCATGCGATTGCAATATCTGCCCGTAATGCATCAGCCGCCGCACCTTCTCGGCCGTGGGTGTGAGCGTTGCGCCGACGATCATGTCCATCGCCTTGCTTGCCGCGAGATGGTGGCTCACCGGGCAGATGCCGCACAGCCGCTGCACCATCACCGGCGCTTCCCAGTATGGCCGTCCCTGGATGAATTTCTCAAAGCCGCGAAACTCCACAATGTGCAGCCGTACCTGATGCACATGGCCGTTCTCGTCCAGCAGCAGCGTCACCTTGCCGTGGCCCTCCACGCGCGACAGCGGGTCGATCGCGACGCGACACAGGTTCTCGGGATGCGTGGCAGTTTCCAAATCATTACTCATAATCAAAATCCTTTGCCACATAACCAGCGACTTGGCTGGCGTCTTTTGCCAGCGCAAGTCGAATGGCTGGTAGTTTTATCAGAGATCACGGAGTACACAGAGAAAACCGGTGAACTCTCAGTGATCTCTGTGTGCTCTGTGGCCAATTGCTTTTTAATCATATTCAATCAACCCAAACCCCAGTACCGGCGTCTTGCCCGCGATCAGGTCGGTGAGGAACTTCCAGATTGCGTCGCCCGAGGGCGGGCAGCCCGGAATGAAATAATCGATCTTCACGACTTCGTGCAGCGGATGCACCTTGTCCAGCGGCAGCGGCAGTTCCGGATCGTTCGGGATCTGGCCGTGCGCCAGCCCTG
>CAVWTZ010000054.1:0-3622 GCA_963757485.1 uncultured beta proteobacterium | reverse complement strand
ACGTGATCCAGCCCGACGCGGTGACACTGTTCTCCAGCGCAAGCATGCCCTGGATCTCGTGCGCCTTGATCATCGCGGTCAGCACCTCGCGCATTGTCAGCGCCTTCTTGCCTTCGGCGACGCGGCAGCGGCTCTGGTAATCGGCGACCGCGAGGATGCCGCCGAGGTTGTCGGAGGGATGGCCCCATTCCGCTGCCAGCCAGGTCGTTGAATTGCAGCCAGCGGATCATCGCGCCGATGTCCGATGCCGCCTTGACCGGATCGAGTCGTGCGATGTGCCGGGCACGCGCGCGCCGTTGCGCACCGTGGTGCCGGGCACAGCGGCCGAGGTGCTTGGTGCAATCCGGGAAGCGCAATGCCACAGGCCGCAGCCCAGCGTCGATCAGGGCAGTTGCGCGCTGTCTCGTAAGCATCGGTCGACTTGATCTCCTTGTGGCACACGTACTGCGCGATACGCACCAGCACCTCGTCGGGAGCGGGCGGATTCATTTCCACATCTGGCGCTCATCTTTGTATCCTCAAATCAAAATCAAAATCTCAGCCACAGAAGTACACAGAGAGGTAGGGCATCACATCAAGAAACCTCCTCGTCTTCATACCAACTGCCTTTCTCTGTGATCTCTGTGATCTCTGTGGCTAAATAGGGTTCAGGGTTTAACGCTTTTCAATTCTTAGCAACCCAGGCCGCATTCTCCGGCCCGACGTAGTTCGCGCTGGGGCGGATGATCTTGCCGTCGGCGCGCTGTTCCATCACGTGCGCGCCCCAGCCGGTCACGCGGGAGATCACGAACAGCGGGGTGAACATGTTGGTCGGGACGCCCATCATGTGGTACGACACCGCGGAGAACCAGTCCAGGTTGGGGAACATTTTCTTCAGGTCCCGACATCACGGTTTCAAGCCGTGCGGCAATGTCGAACAGCCGCATCTCGCCGGCTTCCCCGGCCAGCTTTTTCGCCAGCCGCTTGATCACTTCGTCGCGCGGGTCGGAGATGGTGTAGACCGGGTGGCCGAAACCGATCACGATCTCCTTGCGGCCAACGCGTTCGCGGATGTCTGCTTCCGCTTCGTCTGCATTCCGGTAACGGCTCTGGATGCGGAATGCTTCCTCGTTGGCGCCGCCGTGCTTGGGGCCGCGCAGCGCGCCGATCGCGCCGGTGATGCAGGAATACATGTCCGAATTGGTTCCGGCGATCACGCGCGCGGTGAAGGTCGATGCATTGAACTCGTGCTCGGCGTACAGGATCAGCGAGGTGTGCATCGCGCGCACCCAGGATGACCTGGGCGGCGTGCCATGCAGCAAATGCAGCAGGTGTGCGCCGACGCTGTCATCATCGGTTTCAACTTCGATGCGCTTGCCTGAGGTGCTGTAGTGGTGCCAGTACATCAGCATCGAGCCGAAGCAGGCCAGCATGCGGTCGGTGATATCTTTTGCAACGGCTTCGCTGTGCTTGTCCGGCTCCGGTTCGCAGGTGCCGAGCATCGAGCAGCCGGTGCGCATCACATCCATCGGGTGCGCATTCGCGGGGATCGCCTCCAGCACCTGTTTCGACCGGCCGAGGCAAACCGCGCAGCGATTTCAGTTTGGATTTGTAGGTTTTTAGCTGGGCCGCATTCGGCAGCGTGCCGTGGATCAGCAGGTGCGCGATTTCCTCGAACTCGGCCTGGTCGGCGAAATCCAGGATGTCGTAGCCGCGATAATGCAGGTCGTTGCCGGTGCGCCCGACGGTGCAGACCGCGGTGTTGCCGGCGACGGTGCCGGACAGTGCGACGGATTTCTTCGGCTTGGGTAAGCTGCTTTCCTCTGCCATTTCATTCTCCTTGAAGAGATTTAGTCAAAATCTTTTTTAGCCACAGAGGACACAGAGCTCACAGAGAGGCAAGGCATTAATTCCTTGGCTTTCCTGCATTTCGCCTATTTGTTTTTCTCTGTGTGCTCTGTGATCTCGGTGATAAATTGCTTTTCATGTTTCACTCAGTACCTTTTTCGGCAAACAAACGATCCAGCTTCTGCTCGTACGCGTGATAACCGAGATAATCGTAAAGCTCCATGCGCGTCTGCATTTCGGCGACGACTTTCTGCTGCGTACCGTCGGCGAGGATGTGCTGGTATACATCCAGCGCGGCCTTGCTCATCGCGCGGAAAGCGGACAGCGGATACAGCACCAGTTTGATGCCGACATTGGCAAGTTGCTCGGCGGTGAACAGCGGCGTCGCGCCGAACTCGGTGATGTTGGCCAGCACAGGCACCTTTACCGTGCGGGTAAATTCGGCGTATTGCTCCAGCGTGGTGATCGCCTCGGGGAAGATCATGTCGGCGCCGGCCTCGACACAGGCCTGCGCGCGTTCGACTGCGGACTGCATGCCTTCCACCGCCAGCGCATCGGTGCGCGCCATGATCACGAAGCTCGCATCGCTGCGCGCATCCACCGCTGCCTTGATGCGGTCGACCATCTCGCTTTGACTGACGATGGCCTTGTTGGGACGTGCCCGCAGCGCTTCTGCATCACCTGGTCCTCGATGTGGAAGCCGGCCGCGCCGGCCTGCGCGATCTCGCGCGTCGCGCGCGCGATGTTGAACGCGCCGCCCCAGCCGGTATCGATGTCCACCAGCAGCGGCAGGTCGCTCGCGGCGGTGATGCGTCGCGTGTCCTCGCAGACGTCATAGAGGGTGGTAATGCCGAGATCGGGGATGCCGAGCGATGAGGCAGCGACGCCTCCGCCGGAAAGGTACAGCGCACTGTGCCCGCTCTGCTGCGCGAGGATAGCGCAGTAGGCGGTCACCGCGCCGACCACCTGCAGCGGATGATGCTGTTCGACCGCGTGGCGCAGTCTGTTGCCGGGGGTGTTGTTCATGCCGCAGCCTCCTCTTCCTTGGCGATCATTTCGCTGATGCTGTGCCATGCGCCGCGGATATGCCTGCGCATCAGCATCTCGGCCAGTTCGCCGTCGCGTTGCGCCAGCGCCTCGACGATCTGGCGGTGCTGCTGCAGTGCCGGTCCGGTGCGTTCCGCGTTGCGGCTGGTGCGGTAGCGGCACATGCGCAAAAGCTGGTATTGCTCGCTGCCGAGCAGGTCCGTCAGCATCTGGTTGCCGCTGCCGCGCGCGATCTGATAGTGGAAATCCAGGTCGCCTTCTTTCTGTGCGTAGACCTTGCCGCCCTGTTTTTTGATCTGTGCTTCGTGCTGGTCGAGCAGTGTCCGCACCGTTCGATCTCGTCGTCGCTCATCCGGGTCGCCGCGATGCGGCATGCCATGCCCTTCCAGCGCCTCGCGCACTGCATACAAGTCTGACAGGGTCTTGCGGTCCAGTATGACGACGCGTGCGTCGACGTTGGGTATGCGCGACCAGACGATCCTTCAAGGTGGCGCAACGCTTCGCGCAACGGGCCGCGCCCATGCCGAAACTTTCGACCAGTTCGGCCTCGTCGAGTTTCTGGCCCTGCGCGAGTTCGCCGGTCACGATGCTGTGCGCCAGACGGCGTGTGGCGATATCGGCCAGGGTGCCTTGTTCGGTAGTATGGGCCAGCATCGTTTAACTCCGATTGTCGACAATATACAGAAATGCTAGCACAGAAATCGATATAAAGTGCAAGAAAGTTGAATTATGTCGACAAAATGCCGGA
>CAVWTZ010000053.1:0-5584 GCA_963757485.1 uncultured beta proteobacterium | reverse complement strand
ATGGGAAGCGGCTATTTTATTACCTTGACCTTCCGTATATGGAGAATCAACTTTCACTATAGCGATTCACCTCTGCACCTTACCTCGCCGACTATATACTTTTTTCCCTGATCGTGTGGCACGGTTACGATAGCGCTGGCGGTGGCTTTGTTGCCCGAGCCATTGGTGGCGGAATAGGTGACGGTATAAATCCGCCCGGCCGGACTGGTTCCCGCGCGTTTTGCCTTGAGTTGGAATTGCCGGTTGTCGGTGCCTGGTAGTGCATCCTTGACATCGTCCTTATCCAGAACTTCATTCGCCATGATGGATAAGAGTTGGATTTCGGTCGCGGAGTCGTATGTTGCCGCCATAGTGGGCGCCGTAAACCAGCACGCGTATGCCGGTGGCCGGTGGCGCTGTCTGGGTGCGTACCAGCCGCACTATACCAACCAGCAACGAAAGGATTGCGGCAAAGTGGAAAAAAGATGGTTCATGGCGTATCTCCTTGCTTCACAGACACACAATAAAAACCACCATCCCCGCACCTCACTATATTCTTTCCATTCCTTCTTCCGAACGCAGTCATTAAGTCTTGTACTTGAATGCACAGATCAGTCCTTGCCGTTCTTCCCGCTCTTCTCGTCCCTGTGGCCTTCTTTTTTCCTGTCGTCGTGCGGTACCGTCACTGTGGCGCTGGCAGTCGCTTTGTTCCCCGAGCCATCGGTAGCCGAATAGGTCACGGTGTAAATCCGCCCGGCCTTGTTCTTGCCCTCACGTTCGGCCTTGAGCATGAACTGCCGGTTATCGGTGCCGGGTTGGGCCCCTTTGACATCATCCTTATCCAAGACTTCATTCGCGGTGATGGATTCGAGTTGAATTTCAGGTTGAGGATCGTAATCATCATTCACCGTGATGGTCGCGGTGATGGGCACCAGCTTGTCGTTCGGCGGCCACAGTGTACTGGGGGCCAGTCTTACCGTGAGGTTGGGCGGGGTGGTGTCGAGGCGTTCGAGCGTGCCCCAAACGTCTTTTCCAGAAACAAGACCCACCTTGAATTCACCCTTGATGTACATTTCATCGGGGCCTGTAAATAGGGGCTTGCCTGTGACCATCGGCAAAGAAAGCTTGTTATCCACCAAAGGAACCGTCACGCTGAACCCCGCCAGGGTCTGCCCAGGCAAAATAGCGTTTGGCACGTTCCCAGAACCAGGGGAAGCAAGCCATTCCAAGTAATAATTATCGGTCTCCTGTTGTCCGTACACCGATGCAGTCCAGGTCAATGGCTGGCTGGTACTGCCCGGGGCAAGAATGATTGCCGTGCCAGTTTCCCCCGTCTCGCCATAGCTCCAGCCCAACGGCAACCGGGTGAGTTGGGGATACTCACTACCATCTGGAGCATAAAACTCGCTGCCGATCGTAAAATTGTTGAACATCGTATCGCCGTTATTAATCACCTTGTAGTTGTAGACGATGTTGCCGCCATAGTGAACGCCGTAAACCAGCACCCGTATGCCGGTGGCAGGGGGCGCTGTCTGGGCGTGGACAGTGCCCACTATTCCGGCCAGCAACGAGAGGATTTCAACAAAGCGGAAGAAAAATTTGTTCATGTTGTGTCTCCTTAGATTCTCAGGGAAGCTGAAAATGTACTGGGTCAGGTCTGGGGTTTGTAAACCTTCCTCCCCAGTTCAGGTTGCAAGCAGGCGGGTTGACCGTTGCACTGTTTACATAATCCTGTACGTCGCTGGCAGGCGACATGAAAGGAATACAAAATAAACACAGTTTAACAATAGTAGGAGGTGTTGTTACCTGCGCCATCATTGCATCGATGACATTCGCAGGTATGTCTATCGCTATGCCCAGTACGTGAGGCGCTAGGTCACCCTTTGTAGAAGGGTTCGATGTGATGACGTGCCACTTCATTTCCTTATCAACATCCGCGATGACGGCGGCGCAAGCTTGTTTATCCACATCCGACACAACTTTCTTTTGGATCTCTTTCGACTTGTTCCATACAGCCAGCAGGTGATCCTGATAGGCCGCAGTCCTTACAGTCGCGCTCGGGCCGCTATAGGGGATTGCAAGGGCATGAATTTTGTCTGCCAAACAGCTGGCTCCAGCCTGCATGCCGGGTGTCAGACCTGTTGCGCAAGCGTTGTTGACATCCACCCCTTTGCCTTGCTCCAGGGAATTTGAGCAGGTGTCGCTTGCAGGGAAAGGCGGCTGCGGTAATGGATCAACCGGGCAGGTGGAAACACAGCTTGTTCCAGTTGGGTCGAATTGATAGCCAGCATCGCAAGTACAAGACGGCGGTGTGCCGGAAGCATTGGTGGGACAGACGGCAGGCACGCAGTCTACTTGCTCAGGCAGCTCGGGCGTGTAACCCGGGTTGCAGAGACACGTTTTTGGATTGATGTCGGAAGGCAGGCCTTTGGAATTGGGCCCGCACACCGATGTGGCATTGAAGTTCTGGTTGGCAACAAAAGGGGGAAACTGGCAGCTGCTATTAACCACGCAATAGCCGCCACAATCTGTGCTATAGGTGGAACCGCCCGATAGCGCGTTGCATGCCAAAGAATAGCTAGAACTGCACGCATGGGCAATGTAACCGCCGATATAGAAGAAGGTGGTGCAGTATGTATATCGAGGGAAAACATTACCTTCAGCCTGGGCCGGTTTGACCATCGTCATCGACGAGATCACGATGATCGAAAGATAGAGCGCAATGGTCAGTAAGGCAGGACGGACAAATCTTATTGCATCAAACGCTGGTGTATCCATCATTTCTCCCCGACCATTCAAAATACGGTTTTGGTTTTCTCGCAAGCAGAGGCGCACTGTCTGGGAATTCTCGTCCGATGTCAATAACCCTAAAATTAATAGGCTATGTATTCGCCCCTCGCAATTTTAAAAAGTTGCGGCTACTGCTCGGTTGTTTGGTTCTCCTACATTGTTTGCGACTTCTCTGATGATGTCAGTGACTTCAGGTGGCAGGCTAACCCCCGTTCAAGTAACACGTGGGCGATAAATACATGGAAGGAAGTCTATGCGCCCTGCCCTTTGCCCGCAAGCAGTTTGCAGTCATGAACCTGATGGGGTCAGGCTGAACTAGCCAATTTCTTTCAGCCGGGCTGCTCGCAATTATCGATAGGTATATGTAACAGCCGCATCCGGCACTTGCACCACTGTGACTGATGTGCGCCCGGGAACGGTGGGATGCCTTATTTTGATTTGTGTCTGAGGGGTGCGAAGCTCGAACCGGGTAGACGACAGGCCGGTCGCTCCAGCCCATCCACAGGTATTCGGGAAGGTAACGGACAAAGCGGTAGGAAATGCTGGGGTCGAGGTCCTGTTTCAGTTTGCTGGTACTTTGTTCATAGCCCTGTTCGGATATCTGCATGCCCTTCTCGATACTCGCCCCCGCAACGGCCAGCCCGTAATAAAGCGCATCGCCTGTTCCGTACCTGATAATCACTGCGCCCAATGCAGTGCCCCCCAAACCTACTGCCAATCCCAGGCTGGTTGTTGCGGCTATCGTGCCTCCCGCAAGCGTGCCGCTGGCGGCTGCCTTTCCGCCGTAAGCAGAGTCCATGATCAACTCGTGCAGTTCGCTCTCGCGTTCCAGGTGGCGGCGATACCAATTGCCTGCATCGGGAGAAAGCTGCGGCAGGATGACAACGCCGTTGCTGTCGACCAGGGAAATGGTGCTTTTGCGTCCGCGGAGCTTGAAACTGACCTGGCGCCCGGAGCGCAATGGGTTGGCCGCAAGTTCCGGATCCCATACCGGCTCCGCCCCGGTCCGCCCAGCACGACAAACAAATTTGCCGGGGGCGATTCGCGGTCTGCCAGTTCCCCGGCCCAGGTGAGGCTGTGGTCCATGAACCATGCCGCGCGCAAATCCACCTGCGCTTCCTGCCACTCGCTGCACATGGTCCACAGTCCAGCCAGGAACAGCCGCATGGCCGGATCGTCGAAGTGGCCGTTCGGGCTCCAGGGCAAGGTCAGCAGGCTGCCGGCAATGCGCGCCTCGACACAGGCATCCTCGTATTTTCCCTGCAGCGAATAGCCCCAGCTCAGCAGAAAGTGCAGCCAGATCACCTCATGCTCGGAGGCATCATAATCTTCGGGGGTTTGCAGGTAAAAGAAAGCCTTGGCCTCGCGCGAGACGTTGTAACGCACCCGGTCCTGCAACAAATCCGCTTGCCGCTGCAAGGGGTCGATCTGGGGCTTGCCCTGGTTCAGGTTCAGATAACCCTGCTCCATGGTGGTGATGAAATCCCCCTGTTCAGTCCGGCGCGGAAAATCGCACAGGGCTTCAGCGGCATCGCCCTGCATGAAGTCGTTCTGTCTTTGCTGGTAATCCTGTTTGGTGAGCAGCCTGTCCTGGCTGCATGCCGAAACCAGCAACACCACCGCCGGCCACAGCCAGCGGAAAACCATGGGATTGGACATGGCGCAAGCGTTATCACAACCTTGAATTGGGCGGGACTTGCTTTAGCACAGCTGCTGTTTAATCGAGACTTGGAGCGGGATTGCCGGCCGCCTGTTTTGCCACATCGGTTAGCAGCCGCTCGGGAGCGAGCCGGCGTCCTTGCAACAGACCTACCCCGATGAATCCCTGCGGGCCGTAAAGGCTGATCCTGCCATCGGGCAACCCTGTGTCCAGCCCCAGACGTTGCCCCTGCGCCATGCGCTGGACCTGCACGGCATCCAGTTGCAGCCGGGGCATATCGGGCATTAGGCTTTCCGGCGGCAGTATGCAGGCGTCGCGTTCCTGTTCGCTCATCGCGGTCAATTGCTGCAAGCCGTAGCCGTTGCTCAAATCGAAATGGGCGATCGCGGTGCGGCGCAGGCCGATCAGATGTGCGCCGCAGCCGAGCGCCGCGCCGATGTCTTCGGCAAGGGTGCGGATGTATGTACCCTTGCTGCAGCGCACGGTGATATCCATCTCGTTTCCGGCAAACGAATTCAGCAGCAGTTCGTGTATCACCACGTCACGCAGTTCGCGTTCTATGGTTTCGCCCTTGCGGATATATTCGTAGAGCGGCTTGCCATGGTGCTTGAGTGCGCTGTGCATGGGCGGAGCTGCCGGATCTCGCCGCGGAATCCTGCCAGCACCGCATCGACACCGGCCTGCGTGACCTCGACCGGATGCTCGGCGGTAATCTCGCCTTCGGCATCGCCGGTGGTGGTGAATTGCCCCAGGCGCAGCAGGGCGCGATAGGTTTTGTCGGCATCCAGCAGCGCATTGGAAAATTTGGTGGCTTCGCCGAAACAGATAGGCAGCAGCCCGGTCGCAAGCGGGTCGAGCGTGCCGGTATGCCCGGCTTTTTCGGCATGGAACAGGCGGCGGACTTTTTGCAGAGCGGTATTTGAGCTTAACGCCAGCGGCTTGTCGAACAACAGCACGCCGTCCAGCGGGCGATAAGTGCGAGGCACCTACTCCTCCCCTGACAAGGGGAGGCCGGGAGGGGTTGAATTATCGGGATGCAATTTATCGCTTGCTACCGCCTGGTCGATGAGTTGCGACAAGTGGCTGCCGCGCTCCACGGAGGCATCAGCAATACGTGGCGAAGAAGAAGAAGAAGAAGAAGAAGAAGAAGATTTC
>CAVWTZ010000052.1:0-9343 GCA_963757485.1 uncultured beta proteobacterium | reverse complement strand
TGTTGTGTATTCTTCTTCGTTCAACTGCTCGTATTGCTGTGTTCGATGGGATCATCAATTTTGGCGACCATACCATCAAGGTGGTCAAAGCGGCGGGTGGCGCAACGACGAAAGTTCCCGATGGCACGCAAATTATCTTTCGTTGCAGCATCGCCGGCGATGGGAGTTATGTAGAGAATCAGACTCAAAAAACTGGACCGCGTGGCTTCGGAACACGGCGGTATAAAGATCGGTCCGGAATTGGCCTACCCGGTCACATATGATCTGATGGGCACCGAATTTTCCAAACTCAGAGTATACGGCGTCATCGCGCCCATAGCCTGTCTGACACCTATGCTCAAGATTCCCGAGATCACTCGAGTAGTGGAAGATTATTTGAACGAATACCAAGACTACATTCTTAACGTGGGGAAGACTGGCCTTAAGTCATGGACCAACACCGGTGTCCTTACACAAGGCGCGTCTATTAGTTACGCCGGCCGGATCAGCTTTACCGAGGAACCGGCAAAGCGGGAAGAAGCTTATAAAGTTTGGCACAATCTTCTGGAAAAAATGATCCAACTGGGGGGGTGCCCATATTGGACTGGCAAGACATGGACCCCTCATATGGTCAGGGGCTACCGGCCCGAATACTTGCAGTTTCTCCGGTCCCTCAAGTCATTTCTGGACCCAAGTAACATTCTCAATCGCGGGTTGCTTCTAGAAGAACTTGACAAGCCGCAATGGAGTTAAACGTCTCGTGTCTCGATACGAAGCATTGGATAAGGTTTCGGGGACGATATCCGGCGCTGTTACCGCTGCGGATATTGCCGGGAAATGATCAGGGATTTAACGGGAACCTTCCGCCCCTGCCCGGTGCGCGAAAAATTGCGGTTTGAACATTTTTGCGCCCGCGGCCGCAACGCCATTGCCAGGGGCTTGGTTGAAGGGCATTTGACCATTTCGTATGGTTTGCGGGACGTCGTGTACACATGCCTGATGTGTGGCGGATGCCAGGACTCGTGCTCTCTGATCGACTGGGCTAAGATTGATTCCCCGCGGATTACCCGCGCCATGAGGGAGGAAATCCACAAGCTGGGGATGACGCCTCGGAAGATCCTGAATGTCCAGAAGATCAAAGCGACTCAGCGGAAAGTGGATGCTCCGCCGACCTGCCAGATGGCGTGTCCCATCGAGCAGGATGTATCGAGCTATATCGGTTTGATCGCTAAGGGACAATACGCCACCGCCCTGGAGGTGATTCGCCAGACCAACCCGCTGCCATCGGTATGTGGCCGGGCCTGCACGCATCCTTGCGAGTCGGCATGCCGTCAAGGTGAAATCGGACATCCCATTTCGATCATGAGGCTCAAACGTTTCTGCGTGGATCATGTAGCAAATTCAAACGTGAGGCCCATATCACCTCCGAATCAGGACGGCAATGGCAGTCGGGTGGCCATCGTTGGCAGCGGCCCGGCCGGTCTGGCGGCGGCCAATTATTTGGTACGACGTGGTGTGTCCGTCACCATCTTTGAAAAGAATCCTCTTCCGGGCGGGATGATGACCCACGCTATCCCGGATTTCACGCTCCCTACAAAAGCGGTGTTGAAAGATATTGAAGCTATTAAGGCACTGGGCGTGGAGATAAAAACCGGGGTTGAAATCGGAAAGAACAAAAAACTGTCGGAACTGTTGGCCGAAGGATACGCGGCGGTACTGGTCTGCGTGGGAACTTGGGTGCCGGTCTCGACGGCGGTACCCGGGGCAGATTTGGATGGCGTTTGGGAGGCGCTTGATTTCCTGCACAAAGTCAAGTCCGGCGTAAAGCCGAACCATCTGGGCAAAGTGATCATCATCGGCGGCGGCAAGGTGGCCTTGGATGCTTCCCGGACTGCTCTCCGTCTCGGGGCGGAAGACGTCTCGATCATATATCGCCGCACCCGGGAAGAAATGCCATTGGAATTTGAAGATCTGGAAGCCGCTTTGGAAGAGGGCGTCTGCATTACGGAAACATCGCTGCCGACCTCGATCGTGGGCGAGAACGGGAAGGTGCGCAAGGTTGTAGTCCAAAAGGTCGAGTGCATTAAGCAAGATCAGGAAGGACAGGCGACGGTGGTTTGCGTCGAGGGCTCCGATCTCGAGATTGAAACCGACACTGTCATCCTAGCCATCGGTCAGCGGCCTGACTTGGCGGGATTGAGCACGGACATAACCTTTGAAATCAACAGCCAGGGCGCGGTGGTATGTTGCATACGCAGGGAGTTTGCTGCGCTTTGCATAACTGCGGCAGGCGGCTTCGCCCTGGTCACCCAGCAACAGTTTGCCCACCGCGGTGACATGCAATGGCGCGCGGCTTCCGATCACCTGTTCCACGCGTATCATGCGCTTGGCGAGAGATCGCTCGATATACACCACCTCATCCCCCTCGCGCACGGTCAGATTCACGGTCTCGCCCAGACGGTCGCGCAGCATTTCCATCAGCGGCAGCGCAATTTTCCGGATATCCACGCTGGCGTTGACCCGGTTGCCCAGTTGCATCAGCTTGACGCCGAGTTGATAGTTTCCCCTGGCGGTGCGCTCAACAAATCCCTGTTCAGCCAGCGAGGAGAGTATGCGAAAGGCGGTCGAGGGGTGAAGCCCGGTTTCCGCCGACAGTATCTTCAGGCTCACCGGGTCTTCGTGTCCCGCGATGACATCGAGCAGTCGTGCCATCCGTTCGATGACTTGTATCGAGTTGGATTGTTTTTCCATATTTCGTATCGTGAAAACGATTGTGTATTGCGAAATTATATCGCAGGACGTATGCTTCGCACAAATCCCGATTTGGCCAATATTGTCAAGCGGCGACCATCGCAATGGTTGCGCTTTCCGACAGCGCAGCAATGAATTTTTTAAGGAGCAGCAAGCATGACATCCAGCACCGTGGTTATCCCAGAGTTTTGTGCAGGCATTCAACATTTCGGTGCGGCGTGGGAAGGTTATTCCAAACATGCCCAATCTGCCGTGATCAAACAAGGCCAGTCGGCCATCAGCGATCCGCACGCGCCCGATGCGGTCTATCAGACATTGCTGATGGCCGACGCGCTGCGCTATCTGACGCTGCAAACCTGCGGCTCGAAAAGGCTCCGGGCATCCGGGCGGTTGCCAGCAGCGCGGAGGCTTATGCCTCGCTGGTGATGCTGGGCCACACCAATATCGTGACCGAGGTGGGCCACCATGCCCCCGGCTTCTACAGCGCGATGTTCCTCGACACTTCATTGGAAGAAATGGGCATCAAAACGGTCACCGACATGATGGCGCGCTTCCGCGAGAAACACGGTTTGCTCGGCCACCTGTCCGGCGCGATCCCCGGCCTGCTGGCACCGGCGGGTCCGCTGGGCCAGGGGCAGCACTTCGCGATGGCCGGGGCATTGCTGCATCCGGGCAAGCTGTTCCCGGTCACGATCGGCGACGGCGGCATGGGCGAGCCTTACGTGCTCAATTCGATGATGCACTTCAACACCGCATACCCGAAAGTGACCAATTTCCTGCCGACACTGATCTGGAACGGCTACAGCCAGGAACATCACTCGATGGTGTCACGCTTCAGCAATGCGGAGATGATCGCCTACTGGAAGGGCCACGGATTCAAGGAAGTGATCCTGGTCGACGCCAAGGAGTTTGACGACACCAAGCAGGCCAGCGCCTATGCGGACAGTTCCTACTTCTCGCACAAGCAGCGCCTGGCATTTGCCGCGGCCGTGCTGGCCGGCGTGGACAAGGCCGCCAAATCAGCGCTGGGCGGGACACTGACCGCATTCATCATCAAGCAGATGAAGGGAACCGGCGTGCACACGGTCGGTGCCAAATCGCACAATCTTTATCCGGCCGACAGCCTGGACAAGCCGCACATGGTCGAGGGCCTGAAGCGCCGTGCGCTGAATCCCGAAGCGTGGGCGATCGTGCGCGAGAATTTCGTGCGGGCCGGCGGCGGTCCTGCGGTCAAGACTGCGGTCACCGAACATGTGCTGGAACTGGCGCCGCTGGGCAAGATGCCGCTGCACGAATTTCCCAGGGGCGAAAAGGCGGTGCCGTCCACTGCGATGGGCGCGCTGGCTGCCTATGTCGGTACCAGGGACAAGCGTTTCGTCGTGACCAATGCCGACGGCAATGAGGCATCGGCAATGAAGAACATCAACGATGCGCTGAAGATCCGCCATCCCACCGTCGATCCGCTTTACAACCAGGAGCCGGAAGGCCAGGTGTATGAGCCGCTGAACGAGGATGCCTGCGCAGGTCTGGCAGCAGGGCTGGCGCTGTTCGGTTCGCGCGCTTTGTGGTTGTCCTATGAGAGCTTCGCGATCAACGGCTGGCCCATCGTGCAGACGGTGGCGCAGGCGATGGCCGAGTTGCGCCGCAAGACGCCCTCGATCGTCACGATGTTCACCGCCGGCGCGCTGGAACAGGGGCGCAACGGCTGGACGCACCAGCGCCCGGAGATCGAGAACTACTTCGCCGCACAGATGCGCAACGGCAACACCTACCCGCTGTTCCCGTGCGACGCGAACGCGATCCAGGCGGCCTACGAATACGCGACCAACAGTTTCAACAAGTGCATGGTCATCATCGCGTCGAAGAGTCCGTTGCCGGTTTACATGAGCATGGATGAAGCAAAACACGCGGTCGAAGAGGGCGCGGCGACGGTCTACGAAAGCAAGTCGGGAAGCAAGGGCACCGTGGTGTTCGCGGTCACCGGCGACATGGTGTTCCTGCCGGTGTTCGAGGCCAGGGACAAGCTGGAAGCGGACGGCTACAAGGTGCGCATCGTTGCGATCGTCAATCCGCGCCGCTTGTATCGTCCCGCCGATATTTCGTGGGATACCGTATCCGAGCCGGACAACAAGTTCATGGACGACGCGCATTTCAACGCGCTGTTCGACGGCGACCTGCTGCTCGCCGTGAGCGGCGGTCCGAGCGCGGTACTCGAGCCGGTGCTGTTGCGCACCCGCGCCGCCAGCCGCGATACCTTTGCGTGGAAGCGCGGCGAAACCACCGCGAGCCCGGCCGAGATCATGGACTTCAACGGCCTGACCGCGGAGGCGATGTGCAAACGCGTCAAGGCGCTGCACGGCTGATTCTAATGCACGGCCAGGGTTGCACACCCTGGCCGTTTTTGTGAAGGCGATTCATGACTGAAACCAAGATCATCGTGCTCGACGATGACCCGACCGGCTCGCAAACGGTGCACGGCTGCCTGTTGCTGACGCGCTGGGACAAGGACACGCTGCGCGAGGCGATCATGGACGCCTCGCCGCTGTTCTTTGTGCTGACCAATACCCGCGGGATGGCCGCCCAACCCGCCGCCGAAATCACCCGCGAGGTCTGCCGTAACCTGAAGTCGGCGCTGGCGGAACTGAAAAAAAACGGGCATGAAATCAATCCGATCATGGTCAGCCGTTCCGACTCGACACTGCGCGGCCATTACCCGGTGGAAACCGACGTGATTGCAGCGGAACTGGGCGCATTCGATGCGCACTTCCTGGTTCCGGCCTTCATTGAAGGCGGACGCATTACACGCGACAGCGTGCACTATCTGATCGTGGATGGCAAAGAAACGCCGGTGCATGAAACCGAATTCGCGCGCGACTCGGTGTTCGGTTATCACCACAGTTATCTGCCGGACTACGTCGAGGAGAAAACTGCGGGACGCATCAGGGCGGTCGAGGTCGAACGCTTCCTGTTGCGCGATGTTCGCGGCGACAGCATGCCGCGCCTGATGCGGCTGAGGGGTAATGTGTGCTGCGTCGTGGATGCGGAAACCCAGCAGGACCTGGATCATTTCGCCGGGCAGCTGCGGCTGGCTGCCGCGCAGGGCAAGCACTTTTTGTTCCGCAGCGCGGCCAGCCTGCTCACCGCGCTGGCGCGCCTGCCGCGCCAGCCTGTCGCTGCGGAGGACATGGCGCGATATGTGCGCGGCGGCAAGGCGGGCGCAGTGATCGTGGGGTCGCACGTCAGGAAAACCACCGTGCAGCTCGGACAGTTGCTCAAGATGCCCGGGATCGTGCCGCTCGAAGTCGATGTGGAACAATTGCCGGAACAGCGCGAAGCACTGCTGGCGGAGATCGTCGGCCAGTGCGAGCGAAGCCATGCCGCCGGCGAAACCCCGGTGGTGTTCACCAGCCGCACGGAAAAGTCATTTCCCGACCAGAAGTCCCGGCTGGCTTTTGGCGACATGGTTTCCGCATTTTTGATGGATGTGGTGCGCAATTTGCCGAAAACCCTGGGCTTCCTGATCAGCAAGGGCGGCATCACTTCGAATGATGTATTGAGTTCGGGCCTGGCGCTGCGCACCTCGCGCCTCGTCGGCCAAATCCTGCCGGGTTGTTCGGTGGTATGCTGCCCCGCCGATCATCCCCGTTATCCTGATTTGCCGGTGGTTATTTTTCCGGGTAATGTCGGCGATGATCAGGCATTGGCAAAAGTATATGGCAGGCTGGCCACGGCCGGTCTGCGATAAACCGGTACAGGAAGGGAGACAGTAGAATCTCCCGGTTTGCAGTGACATCGCATCAGGCGTTGGCTGGCGATGGATGTGTTTCGGTTTCACGGTGTTTTTGATTTTCATGACATTTCATAACAAAGGAGGAGTGAATTATGAACAATATAATAAAATCTGCGATTACCACGCTGGCCCTGGCGACTTCGATATCCGCGTTCGCGGCCGCACCGATGAAGATCGGCGTCTCCGGGCCGTTCACCGGCGGCTCCAGCCCGATGGGGATTTCGATGCTGGACGGGGTGAAACTTGCGGTAGCCGAAATCAATGCCAAGGGCGGCGTACTCGGCCGCAAGATCGAACTGATCGAGCGTGATGACCAGGCGGACAACAGCCGCGGCCTGCAGGTCACCCAGGAGTTGATCAACAGGGAAGGCGTCGTCGCTTCGGTGGGTTTTATCAACACCGGCGTTGCGCTGACTGCCCAGCGCGCTTATGAGGAAGCCAAGATCCCGGTGATCAATAACGTGGCGACCGGCTCCCTGGTCACCAAACAATTCCTGCCGCCACAGTATCCCGACAACTATGTATTCCGCACTTCCGCAAACGACACCATACAGTCCGCGATGATCGTTCATGAAGCCATCGACAATCGCAAGTTCACCAGGGTGGCTATCCTGGCCGACTCGACCAACTACGGACAGCTGGGAAGGCAAGACCTGGAGAAAGCCCTGGCAGCGAAGGGCATCAAGCCGGTAGCTGAGGAGAAGTTCAACATCAAGGATACCGACATGACGGCGCAGTTGCTCAAGGCCAAGGAAGCCGGCGCACAGGCCATCCTGACCTACGGCATCGGGCCCGAGCTGGCGCAGATCGCCAACGGCATGGAAAAGCTGGGCTGGAAAGTCCCGATGATTGGCAGCTGGACCCTGTCCATGGGCAACTTCATCGACAATGCCGGCAAGAACGGCGAGGGCGCGCGCATGCCCGAGACTTTCATCCAGGAACCCAATACGCCCAAGCGCAAGGAATTCATCGCCGCGTATATCAAAGCTTACCATCCGGAAAATGGCCGTATTCCCTCGCCCGTTTCCGCGGCACAGGGTTACGATTCCATGTATCTGCTGGCGGCCGCGATCCAGCAGGCCGGGAGTACCGATGGCGTGAAGATACGTGAAGCGCTGGAAAATCTGAATACCAAGATAGACGGCGTGGTGACGACCTATGATCATCCCTACACCCACGATAACCACGAAGCAATCACCCAGGATATGGTCGTGATGGGCGAAGTCAAGGACGGTCACGTGGTCCATGCCTACGCTGCGGACAAGGCCGACAAGAAGTAACCGTGCCGTTTCGGTAGCAATTTTGTAACTGGCTTTTGGGCCGGGGGCGACCCCGGCCCAAATACCAAGCAGGAGGGACTTTTATATGGAAATCCTTGCACAACTCATCGAAAGCGGCATTGCGCTCGGCATGATTTACGCGCTGATCGCATTTGGCTACCAGCTCACCTTTGCCACCTCGAGTACGCTGAACTTCGGCCAGGGAGAGGCGCTGATGCTGGGTGCGCTGGTCGGGCTGACGCTGGTCGGCCACATGAATTACTGGGTGATGCTGCCGCTGGTGCTGGTCTTCGGCGCGCTTCAGGGCGTGTTTGTCGAGCGTGTCGCGGTGCTGCCCGGGTTGAAGACCAAATCCGAGTTCGGCTGGATCATGACCACCATTTCGCTGGCCATCATTTTCAAGAACGTCGCCGAAAACATCTGGGGGCATGACGATCTCACCTTTCCTTCGCCGCTGCCGGCAGAACCGCTGATCTTCCTCGGCATACGAGTGCTGCCCATGGAAATCATGATTGTGCTCGGCGATTGGCGATCATGCTGGCGGTGGAAATATTCAACCGCAAGTCCATCTACGGCAAGGCCGTGGTGGCAACCTCCAATGACCGCGATGCCGCAGGACTGATGGGCATCAATACCGGGCTGGTGATCACGTTTTCCTATGCATTGAGCTCCATGACAGCCGCTTTCGCGGGCGTCCTGATTGCGCCGCTGACGCTGACCGGCGCGACCATGGGCGCGGTGCTCGGACTGAAGGCTTTCGCGGTGGCGATCATCGGCGGCCTGAACAGCGGCATGGGGGTCATCGTCGGCGGCCTGATCCTGGGCATCGCGGAAACCACCACGGGGTACTACATTTCCACCGGCTACAAGGATGTGCCCGGGCTGCTGCTGCTGCTGCTGGTGTTGACGATCACGGAGATGCGGGGTGGCCAATACACGGGAAACTCAAATTCGGGTTCTGGCTTGGTTGAATGCACGCGGCACGAATTCGGAGCACGCCCGCAAAGGTCAAGCGGCTCGCCGCCCTGGCATAATCCCGCACGCTTGGCCACCGCCGGAGCAGGGCAATGATGAGCAAGGTTCTGGCGGCCCGGCTACGTCATCGAGCAGGAGTCGCCGAGCAGGGCGTGCCTTCAAGAACGTACTGGCGGCGGCACTGGGCGCCGGCTGCCGATGGGTGAGCCTGCGCGAAAAGGATCTGCCTGCGGACGAGCAAATCCTCTTGGTACAGGGCTTCTACGATTACGGTAGGGAGGCTGTTGCTCCGTTTCCGGATTTGGCGGATGAGCATGGACAATTAAAGTGGAAATGACCGACGGGGCCGGTGGGCGAGTGGCGATTGGACCGAATGCGCCACCAGGGAAATGGGAATTGAAGCTGCTGCCGCTCGATCAGATCAAGGCTGAAATACGTTCAGGGGTGGAAGTGACGGCCGGCGCCAGGCCTGTCGAAGGGGTAGGGGCACGCCATGGCGTGCCCGTAAACCCAGACGGCGGAAGTGACGAAGGGAAGGCGCGCGCGAACGAGGAAAGTAAAGAAGGCG
>CAVWTZ010000051.1:0-3694 GCA_963757485.1 uncultured beta proteobacterium | reverse complement strand
AGGACGATTTTTGGCATCAACCTGGGCCTCGGCAGAGCGCACCTGGTAGGTAGTTGCAAATCCCGTGAACAACGGAACGCTTAAATTGATGCCGACCATGGAGCTGTTGGAATTGATACCCGAGTAATTGTAGCGGTTTGACGATGCACTCAACGAGATCGTGGGCCAGCCCGATGAGCGGACCGCGTCAGCACTGGCTTCTGCAGCCTTGACCTGCGCGGCGGCGGCTTGCAGGTCGGGGCGATGCTGGCGCGCCTGTTCGATCAGCGTGGTGATATCACCCTCGAAATTTTCCGGGATTGCCGCCGTATTGGCGGGTGTGAGCGCCACGCTGCGGTTGGCATCCAGTCCGATCATGTTCGCCAGCGTGCCTTGCGCGTTTCTCAGGTTGCCGTCGGCGGTGATGCGGTTCAGTGTGGCTTGCGAATAGGCGGTTTGCGCCTGCAGCTCGTCGGCCGGTGTTGCAGTGCCGATTTTGTAACGGGCCTCGGCGGCATCAAAACTTTCCTTTGCTGCCCGTTCCGATTCCAGCGCCGCATCCAGCGCGGCCGAATCTTCCTGTACCTGGTAATAATCCTGCACCGCGGCGAGAAACACCGACTGAACGGTACTGTCCTGGGTCGCGATCGCGGCAGCGAGCAGCTGGCGGGAATTTTCCAGGCTGGCGGAGCGCGAGCCGAAGTCATACAGCAAATAGGAAAATGTCACGCCAATGTCGCGCTGGTCCGTACCGGGAACGGCGGTTCCCGTTACGCTGTTATCGGACGCGTTCAGACTGACACTGGGCAAGTAGGCCGCCTTGCTCACGCCGACCTGTGCAGCCTGCACCTGAGAATTGGCCCATGCCACACGGGTCTGCGGGTTGTTGCACAAAGCGAGGTTGACGACATCCTGCAGGTTGAGTGCATGAGGCAGGGATTGCGTGGCACATGGATCGCTGGCCGTGCCGCTCAAACGCAGGGCTGGTCTGGGCGGCAGCATCGAATCGGTGCCGAACGGGTCGGATGTTTCTCCGGCAAGGGCCTGGCAGCTTGAAATCAAAAAGAGTGCAGGGAAGAACCACGACATTGCGAACGATTCCATTCCCGATGATCCGGCGATTTGCAGTTTCATTTATGCTTCTACCATATTGGTGTGTATCATGCAGGCGTGGTCATTGCTGAAATATCGGGCAAGAGTATAGGGCAAACATATCAAATGAATATATCCGATTATTCTGTTCGGCTCGGGCGTGGAATTTATTGAAACTGTTACAAAGCCCAACATTGTCGAAATAAGCCCGATACATCGTTGTGATTTAATTCCTCCCTGGAAGTTGCAACCATTGAACAACTATTGACATAGTTTGTCGAACGGGCATTCGAAAAGCAAGAATACACAGGAGTCGAACGATGAATAAATTGATCTTGATATTAGTTGCAATGTTATCCGTTTCCCCGGCTTATGCTGACGGTGGTCGCGGCGGCGGTCACGGGGGCGGTTATGGTCGTGATGGAAACTGGGGTTGGGGCGGCGGATGGATATTTCCGGCGCTGATCGGCGGGGCGATCATGTATGACCTGAGCCAGCCGCAGACCGTGGTGCAGCCGCAAACCGTTTATATACAGCCTGCGCCGGTCTATGCGCCCGCGCCTGCAGTACAACAATATTGGTATTTCTGTGCTGCCGCCAATGCATACTACCCCTATGTTGCTGCGTGTCCGGGTGGATGGCAGGTCGTACCCGCCTCGCCGCCGCCCCCGCCTTATGCACCATCGGCAAGATGAGCACAGATAGACTAGATGGAACACAATTGATAATTTTTGAAAATTAAGGAGAAAGACATGAATTCCAGATGGTATCGCGGCGCCGCTTACAGTTCGGCACTGTTTGTATTTGCCGGAATATTGGCCGGTTGCGCGACGCAGCGTCCTATCGGTCCCACCGTATCGGTGATGCCGGCGCCCGGGAAGCCGTTTGACGTTTTTACGATTGAAGACCAGCAGTGCCGCCAGTATGCGAGTCAGGCTATCGGTTCGAACCAGTCCAAGTATGGCGATTTTGCAGGGTCCGCGGCAGCGGGAACGGCGATCGGCGCTGTGGCAGGTGAGCTGATCGGCGGTAACAGGCAGGGCGCGTCGGTCGGCGCCGGCGTGGGATTTCTAGCCGGATCGTCGCAAGGGGCAAACCAGGCTGAATACTCGTCCCGAGGCGCGCAATGGCGCTACGACAACGCATACAAGCAATGCATGTATGCCAAAGGCAACCAGGTTCCCGGTTACCAATATCAGCAGCCGGTAACACCGCCGCCACCCAGCTACGCGCCACCCCCACCCGGCTACGCGCCACCCCCGCCCCCGTCTCAGACTCCGTCTGGGCAATAGGTCGGGTCGGTCTGTCGTGATTATTTTGTAATGCATGATTTGCAAACAAAGGAACTTATATGAAAATCAAACGAACTGTTGCGATCAGCGGATTGGTGGTTGCGGCCCTGATTGCGGGATCGATGTCCGCCAGTGCCGATGAAATTCGCGGCGGCGGGATGCATGGCGGCGAGATGCGCGGCGGCGAGATGCGCGGCGGCGAGATGCACGGCGGAGCAGTGCGCGGCGAATGGCACGGCGGCGACTGGCACGGTCCGAGGGGTCCCTGGCATGGGGATTTTCGGCACTTTGACCGGCACGACATACGGTTATGGCACAGGGGGGGGCGGCAGCACACCTGGCATGACGGCCGGTATGGCTGGTGGTGGATAGCGGGCGGGGAATGGTTCTTCTATCCGGTGCCGGTGTACCCATACCCCGACCCGTATGCCTATGTGCCGCTTCAAACAGTCGTGGTGCAGCCGCCACCCCCTCAAACCATCGCACCGCAAACTGTGCAGCAATTATGGTATTACTGTGATTCTGCCAGAGGATATTATCCCTATGTGGCGACTTGCCCCAGCGGCTGGCGGGCAGTGCCGGCTACACCGCCGGCCCCTGCAGCACCTGCAACAGCGCCTCCCGCGAATATTCCGGGCGCCCCTGCAGGAAATGCAGCACCGCCAAATACGCCACCCGGTGTGCCACCGCCTCCTGCTGGCGGGTGATCTATCAGGCGCTGTCTAGCCTTCATTGCCTGCATGCTTCCGTGCCGGTTCGGGGCACTCCCGAATCGGCACGGGCGTTTTCAGGCATCCGCGAACTGGCGTGATGCTTGAAAGTTGAGTCGAGATCGTACTCTTCATCACGCAACCTCGGGTTTTCACGACCTGAAAATAATGTGTTCCCGTTAATTTAGATATTTGATCCTAAAAAGCCATAATTCAAGCCACAGAGAGCACAGAGGACACAAAGAGATAGCGGATCCCGCCTGTTTTTCAGAATCACCTGGTGGGTGTAGTCATTATTTACGACAACCATTTGTTTCTTCTCTGTGATCTCTGTGTCCTCTGTGGCTAACTGCTTTTTCTAGGTTGATTGCCGTGCGCACTGCGCTGGCATATTTTCCACCGCCGGCGCTTGGGTATGCTGTTCAGCGCGGCGATGCGTTTGCGCAAAACCGTTCGCAGAATTATTTGCCGATATCCGGTGTGCGTGCCGTCTGGTTATCTTCACCCCATCCTCCACCCATCGCCTGGATCAAGGCCACGCTTGCATTCAGCCGCTGCCCCTCGATCTGCAAATACGTATTGCGCGCGGTATAAGCGGCAGCCTGGGCGGTGACCACATTC
>CAVWTZ010000050.1:0-4449 GCA_963757485.1 uncultured beta proteobacterium | reverse complement strand
TCCGGCAAATCTTAAATATACCGCGTCCCACGAGTGGGTGAAAACCGATGCCGACGGCACCATCATTGTCGGCATTACACAGCATGCGCAGGAATTGCTGGGCGATATGGTATTCGTCGAGGCACCCGAGGTGGGGCGCAAACTCAAGGCAAAGGAAGAATGCGCGGTGGTAGAGTCGGTAAAAGCAGCGGCCGACATCTATGCTCCGGTGAGCGGACTGGTGACGGCCGTGAACAGCGAGCTGGACAGCGCGCCGGAAACCATCAACTCCGATCCGTGCGGGGCATGGATATTCAGGATGAAACCTGACAACCCGGCGGACGTATCCGCACTGCTGGACGCCGGCGCCTACCAGACGGTCGTCGACAGCGAGGCACATTAAAGTCCGCGCCGGAATTGATTGCTCGCACCCGAGTGATCAATTCCGTCACCCTCCATTTCTCGCTCCTTAAATCTGATTACTTCCATATTTCCAAATGATCACCACTGATAAATTTGTCGGCCGCCATAACGGCCCGCGTGCCAGCGATATACCCGCGATGCTGGAAAAGATCGGCGCAAGCTCCGTCGATGAGCTGATCGCGCAGACCGTTCCTGCCGAGATCCGCCTGAAGAAGCCGCTGAATTTGCCCGGCGGCATGTCGGAATATCAATACCACAAGCATCTGCGCGGCATCGCGACAAAGAACAAGGTATTCAGGACATATATCGGCCTGGGCTATTACAACACCATCGTCCCGGCGGTGATACAGCGCAACATCCTCGAGAATCCGGGCTGGTACACCGCCTACACGCCTTACCAGGCCGAGATCGCTCAGGGGCGACTGGAAGCCCTGCTGAATTTCCAGACCATGATCATGGACCTGACCGGCATGGAGATCGCGAATGCATCGCTGCTCGACGAGGCCACCGCGGCCGCGGAAGCGATGGCAATGCTGTTTCACCACCGTACGCGCGAGGCCGTCGACAACGGTTCGAACAAATTCTTCGTCTCCGACGCCTGCTTTCCGCAAACCATCGACCTGCTGAAAACGCGCTCCGCACCGATGGGCATCGAACTGGTCATCGGCGATTTCCGCACAGCCAGACTTGACAGCGGCGTTTTCGGCGCATTGCTGCAGTATCCGGCCACCGATGGCAAAGTGCACGATCATGCGGAGTTTGCAAACAAGGCCAAGGCGCACGGAATCGCCGTTGCAGTTGCCGCCGATATACTGAGCCTGATGCTGCTGACGCCGCCCGGCGAAAGGGGTGCCGACGTGGTGATCGGCAACTCCCAGCGATTCGGCGTGCCGATGGGCTATGGCGGCCCGCACGCGGCCTATTTTGCGTGCCGCGAAAGCTACAAGTGCGCCATGCCCGGGCGCATCATCGGCGTGTCGGTCGACTTGGACGGCAATCCCGCGTATCGAATGGCTTTGCAAACCCGCGAACAGCACATTCGCCGCGACAAGGCCACGTCGAACATCTGCACCGCGCAGGCGCTGCTGGCGATCATGGCGGGCTCTACGCGGTTTGGCATGGACCGGACGGCCTGAAAGGCATCGCGCTGCAGGTGCACCTGTCGGCGGTCACACTGGCAGCAGAACTGAAAAAACTCGGCTATCGCATTTCGGAAGGCGCGTTCTTCGACACGCTCAAGATCAGCGGCACCGACAGCGCAAAGATCAGGAAACTGGCCGAAGCGGCCGGGATCAATTTCGCCTATACGGCTGATTCGATTTTGATCTCCGTCGACCAGACCACCGATGCCTCAGACATCAACGCGATCATCGCGGTGTTTGCCCAAGCGGCAGACAAGCCCGCCGGCAAGGCATCCGCGCAAGTAAGCGAAGCGCAAATTTTTGAACAGAAGCCTTTGGTCAATTTGCGCAACTCCGCAATCCTGCAGCATCCGGTCTTCAACAGCTATCATTCCGAATCTGAAATGATGCGCTACATCAAGCGCCTGGAAAACAAGGATCTGTCACTGACCCATTCGATGATCTCGCTGGGTTCCTGCACGATGAAACTGAATGCCGCCGCGGAACTGATCCCGATCACGTGGCCGGAATTCGCCAACCTGCACCCCTTTGTTCCGCTTGAGCAGGCGGCGGGTTTCCAGGAAGTTATCGCCAGCCTGGACAAGTCGCTCAGCGAGATCACCGGTTTCGCCAAAATGAGCTTCCAGCCGAACAGCGGCGCGCAGGGCGAATATGCCGGCTTGCTGGTGATACAGGCCTACCACCGCTCGCGCGGCGACACCCACCGCAACATCGCGCTGATACCCACCTCCGCGCACGGTACCAATCCGGCCAGCGCCGCGATGTGCGGTTTGAAGATCGTGCTGGTGAAGTGCGACAAGCAGGGCAATATCGATGTCGCCGATTTGCGCGAAAAAGCCGAACAGCACAAGGATGACCTGGCCTGTCTGATGGTGACTTACCCGAGCACGCACGGCGTCTACGAGGAAGGCATCAGCGAGATCACCGGCATCGTCCACGCCAACGGCGGCCAGGTATACATGGACGGCGCCAACATGAACGCGCAGGTCGGCCTGACCAGCCCGGGCAACATCGGCGCGGACGTCTGTCACTTGAATCTGCACAAGACCTTCGCCATCCCGCACGGCGGCGGCGGTCCCGGCATGGGTCCGATCGGTGTCGCAAAACACCTGGTGCCTTTTTTGCCCGGCCACACATTGGTCAAAACAGGCGGAGAGCAGGGAATACATGCGGTATCCGCGGCCCCGTTCGGCAGCGCGCTGATCCTGCTGATCTCGTACGGCTATATCAAGATGCTGGGCGGCGATGGCCTGACCGAAGCCACGCGCATCGCGATCCTGAATGCCAATTACATCAAGGAATCGTTGAAGGAACACTACCCGACGCTGTATAGCGGCAAGAACGGCCGCTGCGCGCACGAAATGATACTGGCCTGTGCGGAATTCAAGCGCGACGCAGGTGTGGAAGTGGGTGACATTGCCAAACGGCTGATGGATTACGGTTATCACGCGCCCACTGTGTCATTCCCGGTAGCCGACACGCTGATGGTCGAACCGACCGAAAGCGAATCCAGGGAAGAACTGGACAGGTTCTGCGCAGCGATGATCGCGATACGCGGGGAGATAGCGGCTATCGTTGAGGGCAAGGCGGATCGCGAGGACAACGTGCTGAAGAACGCGCCGCACACCGCGAGTGCGGTCATCGCCGACGATTGGCGTCATGCCTACACCCGCGAGCAGGCTGCGTTCCCGTTGCAGCGGGTCAGAGACAATAAATTCTGGCCCAGCGTCGGACGTATCGACAATGTGCGCGGGGATAAAAATCTGATCTGCTCGTGTCCGCCCGTCGAATCGTATGCCGAATTCTGAAACAGGCAGGCCAGCGTGGACAACCAGAATAAACATCGTCCCGGTCTGACCCACGCGTGGCGCGCGACCGGTATCGCGCTGCAGGGCTTGCGCGCCGCATGGCAACACGAAGACGCTTTTCGCCAGGAAATAGCGGTTGCGGCAATCGCGATACCGGCAACACTGGTGCTGCCCGCCAGCCCGCTCGGCAAAGTCATGATGGTCGCCAGCATCCTGCTGGTGCTGATCGTCGAACTGCTTAATTCCGCGGTTGAGACGGCAGTCGATCACACTTCGCTGGAACAACATCCGCTCGCCAAACGCGCCAAGGATATCGCCAGCGCGGCGGTATTTTTAAGCATCGTGAATGCGCTGGCGGTTTGGGGAATGGTCATTTACCAGGCGCTGATTTAGTTGGGCGATTCAATGCCGGCGCGATGCCGTTCTGCATTTGCACAAATAAAATAAGGAACCGCTGATTAAGTCCCGCATGGCCGCGCATTCGGCTTTGCGGGATGGGATGCAAGAAAGGCGACGACGCGAATGGTGATTCCCTTCGCAAGGAGCCTGACGCAGCAGACCGCCCGCAAAGCCAATGCCCTTTGGGTTGCGACAAAAACGGGCGCTCGCGGTGTTGCGCTCCTTGGCATCGTAGAATAACTGCTGCCGTGACACGGTGCGCGAAGCGGCAAGTGCGGGAATGGCAGCAGGCGGCTACTCCCGCAAGCGGCTGGCTATCGCCAGTAACGTGTCGTAGCCGCTACCGGCGTCGCGCGCCTTGCGATCATCCCGTTTTTGTCAGCAACGCGGTTCATGATGGACTTAATCAGCGGTTCCATAATTATGAATGCGCGGCATTCAGCCACTTAAAGCCGATCTGCTCGTAATCTTCGCCCTCCGCCAGCAACTCAGTGAGTTTGATATCGCGGCTTTTTTCTCCCAGCATCACTTCATACAGCGTTTCCGGCACATAGCTGCCCGTTTGCATCAGCATCGTAGCGTTCGCATACGAGTTGCTCGCATCGGGCAGCAGTATTGCCGGCAGATAGTCGTATTCAAATGAGCTGGAACTGGTCGTCCCCGAGTTGGACACTTTTTCGGTACCCTTGCCGAGCGTG
>CAVWTZ010000049.1:0-17461 GCA_963757485.1 uncultured beta proteobacterium | reverse complement strand
AAGGGCTGGAACCCGGCGATCGAGCATACCGAACCGGAGCACCTGATGGACTCCTACTGGTACATGTGGAAGCTGCCGATGTTCGGCGAAACCGATGTGGACAAGGTGCTGGCCGAGGCGGAAGCCTGCCACAAGGCCAACCCGAACAATCACGTGCGCCTGATCGGTTACAACAACTTCAACCAGTCGCAGGGCGCGGCGATGGTGATTTTCCGCGGCAAGACCGTTTGATGTTGTGCCACCCCGCCGCTTCCTCTCCCCTTGGCGGCGGGGGTTGTTACCCGCACACACCCGATGTTCCATGCATGGACGCAAGCGGCTGACAGCCGGGCGTTTCCGTCCCTGTATTGACCGATAGATGGAGAAAAACATGAGCGACATCATCCAGCAGTACCGAATCGAAAGTGAACCCTATTACCGCCCCGTCTCCGACGAAGTGGAGCTGTACGAAGCCACCTACAGCGTGCGCATGCCGATGATGCTGAAAGGCCCGACTGGCTGCGGAAAGTCACGCTTCGTCGAACACATGGCCTGGAAGCTCGGCAAGCCGCTGATCACCGTCGCGTGCAACGAGGACATGACCGCCTCCGACCTGGTCGGCCGCTTCCTGCTCGATGCCAATGGCACCCGCTGGCAGGATGGTCCACTCGCCCTGGCTGCCCGCTACGGTGCGATCTGCTATCTGGATGAAGTGGTTGAAGCGCGCCAGGACACCACCGTGGTGATCCACCCGCTGACCGACAACCGCCGCGTGCTGCCGCTGGAAAAGAAGGGGGAACTGGTCAGGGCCCACCCCGACTTCCAGCTGGTGATCTCCTACAATCCGGGCTACCAGAGCCTGATGAAAGACCTGAAACAGTCCACCAAGCAGCGTTTCGGCGCACTGGATTTCGACTACCCCGAGCACACCATAGAAACCGAGATCGTTGCCCACGAAACCGGCGTCGATGCGGAAATGGCCGGCAAGCTGGTCTCGATCGCGGAGCGCGCGCGCAACCTGAAGGGCCACGGGCTGGATGAAGGCATCTCGACGCGCATGCTGATCTATGCCGGCAGCCTGATCGCCACCGGCGTCGATCCGGTCAAGGCCTGCCGCGTGGCGCTGGTGCGGCCGATCACCGACGATCCGGACATGCGCGACGCGCTCGATGCGGCAGTGACCACGTTCTTCTGATCCGCGGGGCGGCGACCATGGCTATCAAGCTGGAAGACTACCAGGAATTGACGGACTCGCTTTCTCCGGAATTGCAGGAAAGCCTGCGTTCCGCGTGGCAGGAAGCATCCAAGGCATTCAGTGCGCGCGGCCTGGACAACTATCTCAAGGGCGCAGCCGCGCTAAAGAGCCTGGGCAAGGGCAATGAACTGGTCGCCACCTGGATAGACCATGCCCCGCTGGTCGCCAAGGAAGTCGGCGAAGATGCCATACCAGACCTGGTACAGACCGCACTTGCCCTAGCGTCCAAGACCTCCGGCGCGGTGATCGAACTGATGCTGAGTACTGCACCCACGGCGGCCAACCGGCTGGGTGACGAACATCTGTTCCGCGCCTATCTGCAATTCCTCAATACGCTGCTGTCGCAGGCACCGCGCGGCGTGCGCCCGATGCTGGAAAATCTGGAGATGCTGTTCAACCAGCTCACGCTGGGCGGCCTGCGCCGCTGGGCGTTATGGGGCGCGCACGCCCACCGCACCAACTATCCCGAACAGACCAGTTACTTCAGTCTGCAATCCAAGGAATCGCTGGCGATGCTGCAGAAGGAACGCAAGGGCACGCTGTTCATCGATGTGCAGCGCCGCATCAACATGTACTTGCGTGCATTGTGGGCGCGCGATTTTTTCATGAAACCGACTTCCGGCGACTTCGAAACACGGGAAGGCTACCGGCCCTACATAGAGGACTACTTCATCCACCTGCCCGATGCCTACGACGACTTTACTCTCCCCTCTCCCGGTGCTGCGCACCACCCTCACCCGCTTGCGGGAGAGGGGAAAAAAATATCGGGCCTGGAAATGTACCGCGCCGCCGCAGCGCACAGCGCTGCACATATCGTCTACACCCGCGACCCTATCTCGGCGGAGGCGCTCAATCCATTCCAGATGGCGGTAATCAGCGTGATCGAGGATGCCCGTGTCGAAACGCTGGCCGTGCGCAAGTTTCCCGGTCTCAAAAAACTCTGGGTACAGTTGCATACGATACAGGCGAATCAGGGCAATACGGCAGGAGACTTTCTCAACCGCCTGGCGCGCGCGCTGCTGGACGAACACTTCCAGGACAATGACCCGTGGATCGCGCAGGGGCGCGTATTGTTCAAACAGGCCGCGGATCGCCTCAATACAAATCAAATGTCCTGGGACATCGGCGTGCAACTCGCGCATGAGTTTCATGAAAAACGTATCCCGTTCAATCCGCGCATCGACCTGCTCACCGCGCCCTACCGCGACGACAACCGCTACTTCTGGGAATTCGAGGAATTCGATTTCGACAAGGCCATTGCCGCCGGATACGAAGCGCCGAAGCAGGTGCGCAAGCACATCAGCCTGATGGAGTTCGCCAACGAGATCGATGTCGAAACTGCAGGCGACGACGCCGAAGAAATCTGGGTGCTGGGCACCGAACTTTTCCCGTACGAGAACATTGGTGATGAGAGCGAGGGCAAGTCCTTCAACGAACTGGAGGGCAGGGAACCGGTATCCGAGCCCTATCATTATTCGGAGTGGGATTACCAGATCCAGCTCGAACGCCCGGCCTGGGCGACGGTGCTGGAGAAGCGCCCGAAAGCCGGCGACCTGCAACTGATAACCGACATCGCCGCACAGCACAAGCGCACCATCGGCCGGCTCAAGTTCCTGCTCGATGCGCTGCAGCCGCAGGGCGTGACGCGCATCCGCAAACTGGAGGATGGCGACGAACTGGACATCAACGCCACGATCAGCGCGATGATCGACATCCGCATGGTGCAGCAACCCGATCCGCGCATCATGATGAGGTCGGTGCGCAAGGTGCGCGACATCTCGGTGATGGTGCTGCTCGACCTGTCGGAATCCACCAACGAAAAAGTGGCCGGGCAGGAATACAGCGTGCTGGACTTGCAGCGCCAAGCCACCGTGCTGCTGGCGGATGCGATCCACAAGATCGGCGACCCGTTCGCGATCCACGGTTTCTGTTCGGACGGGCGGCACAATGTCGACTATTTCCGCTTCAAGGATTTCGAGCAGCCCTACAACGATGTACCGAAGTCCCGCCTGGCAGCCATGAGCGGCCAGCTCTCCACACGCATGGGCGCGGCCATCCGCCATGCCGGGCATTACCTGAAGCTGCAGAAAACTTCGAAGAAACTGCTGCTGGTAATCACCGATGGCGAACCTGCCGATATCGATGTGCGCGATCCGCAGTACCTGCGTTACGACACCAAGAAAGCGGTGGAGGAAATGGCGCGATCCGGCGTGACCACATTCTGCATGTCGCTCGATCCGCGCGCAGACCAATATGTTTCTCGGATATTCGGGGCGAGAAACTACATGGTCGTGGACCATGTGGAACGCTTGCCGGAGAAATTGCCATTACTTTACGCAGGACTCACGCGATGACAATACAAACTTATGCAGGTGTCGATCACGACACCAACGGCGGGCTGACCCACCTCGGGCGCATCGTGCGCGATGCCTGGGTGTTCGGCATTTTGCCGGAAACGGAAACCTGCGCGGGCTGGGACTCGGCACGCATGCAGAATCTTTACGAACAGGTCTATGCCGCATGGGAACCTTATGCGCACCTGCCCAGCCAGCTTCCGGAAGCGTTGCGCGAGAAACACACCAGACTGTATGCGCAAGCGATCAAGACTGCGCGCAATGACGGATGGGATGCGGAACTGGGCGAGGACGAATGAGCGTACCTGATCAAGCACGCGCGGCAGCCTGAAACTTAAGCACGCGTGCAGGCCCGTCCACGCGCCCTTTTGCGGCAAGCTCGTTCAGGGCCTTCGGAAACTCGGCTTGCAGACGTACCGTCAGGCCGGTTGCGGAAGGCTGGTAGTAAACCGCCTGATAGGCGACCGGTTCGGCCAGGGAAACACGATCCTGGGGGCGGAAATGCTGCCAAGCGATGTCGATCCAGCATTTTCGTTCGCCGTCGAGAAACACGAATTCTTCGGCATCCAGTATCGCCATGTACTGCATGGAACGGATCGGAACAAACAGGCAGTCATTGGAACTGCGGGCGAGCAGGGTATGCGCCAGGTTGTAGGTCGAGGCCGGCAGATAACGCGGCTCCCGTGCGTATTCGCGATCGCGGTAACAGGTGATTTCCATGCTCGCTCCAGGTTTTGGATGGGGCTGCAACAATTATCGCTGCTTTGAACTGTTTTGAGGAGATACACAATGAAATCAAAAACCATCTGCACAACCATTAAAGGGTCAGCATGAACGAGTCCATTGATAACAACGAAACCAGCAGACAGTCTGACAACAAGGTATTGGTCGGCATCCTGACCGGCAGTCCCAGCGATCTGCCCACCGTGGTCAAGGTGCGCGACACACTGACCGAATTGGGCATTGCCAGTGAAATCGTGGTGGCCTCCGCCCATCGCACCCCGGACAAGGTGCTGGCCTATCTCGATCGCGCGCACAGGGAAGGCGTGCAGGTGCTGATCGGATGTGCCGGCGTGGCCGCCCACCTGGCGGGCGTCATTGCCGGCCATACCCGCCTGCCGGTGATCGGCCTGCCGCTTTCGGGCGGCGTGATGTCGGGGCTGGATGCCCTGCTCTCCACGGTGCAGATGCCGCCGGGCGTGCCCGTTGCCACGGTCGCCGTGGACGGGGCAAAGAACGCGGGCATGCTGGCAGCGCGCATCCTCGCGTTGAAATTCCCCGAAATCAACGATGCGCTTGAAGCCGCGGCGAAAAGGGAACGTGCGCGCTACGACCAGACCGCCGACCAGGCCCTGGAAAAATTCAGAGTGCACAATTGAAGGTCAAATAAGGAAATCCCCATGCCACTCGTTCATTTGTCAGACATGGTCGGCCACGCATACCGTCATAACTACGCCATTGGCGCTTTCGGCGTGGGTAACCTGCACTTTCTCGAAGGCATCATGCAGGCTGCGGAAAACTGCCGCGCGCCGGCGGTGCTGAATCTTATCGAATCCAATTTTGAGAACCAGAATTTTGAGATTCTGATGTCTGCCGTCAAGACGGCCGCACAGCGCGCCACCGTACCTGTAGCAATCAATTTCGACCACGGCACCAGTATTGCCTCTGCCGAGCGCGCCATCCGTGCCGGCTGCAACGGGGTGATGGTCGACACGTCGGCATTGCCGTTCTCGGACAACCTGTGGCAAACCCGCGACATCGTCGCGATGGCACATGCATGCGGCGTCACAGTGGAAGGAGAACTGGGTTATGTGCCCGGGATAGAAGGAGAGAACGCAAAGAATCATCCGGGTGAACTCGCTTACACCTCAGCCGCCGAGGCCGCGGGATTCGTCGAACGCACCAATGTTGACTGTCTGGCAGTCTCTATAGGCACGGTGCATGGCAGGATGAAAGGTTTGCCGAAACTTGATTACGCCAGGCTGGCAAAGATCAGGGAAGCCACATCGGTGCCGCTGGTCGTACACGGCGGCACCGGACTGTCTGATGACCAGTTCCGGCGGCTGATCGCCAACGGCGTGGCCAAGATCAATTACTACACCGCGCTGGCCGATGCGGCGAACCGGCGCATCAGGGAAAATGTCGCAGCCGAACGCAAGGGCGGCCAGGATGGGCTGCTGGCCGGCGTCAGCAATGCGGTTCGCGAGGAGGCGGAACGGTGCATCCACCTCTGGGGCAGCAGCGGAAGAGCGGCGGAAGTGTTGGCACAATGCCGGCCGTGGCATGATGTAGAGCATGTCATGCTCTACAATGTCCCGGCGACGATGTCAGAAAGCGACATTGCCTCGATGCTCCGCGAAGGCAGGAAATCATTGGAAGCTATCCCCGGCGTGCGCAACATCAGCGCCCGCCGAGCCATCCAACCCGACGGCGAATACCGCTACTGTCTGTCCATCAGTCTTGCCAGCAAATCCGCCGTGAAGGTTTTCCGGAACCACCCGGCCCAGCAACGTTTTGCCAACACCAATTTCTGGCCGATGATCGCCGACCATATCACGCTGGATCTCGAGGAAAGCTAACGAACTTCTCGTTCAGTTGCGGGAAAGGACTGGATAGTGGACGCATCAACTATCGCGTGATGGCCGAACAGCTATATCATGATCGCGAGGAAGCGACCCTATTCCCGACGCACACCGGACATCCGCCGGCCCGATTAACCTTTTTCCATTTTGATATCCTGACAAACGAAACCAATTCGACCCGCGCAGGCTTGATCGCGTCGTTCTTTGCCCTTTGCATCTGGACCGGTTTCATACTGGTCAGCCGCTACGGCGGCAAGGGCATGCTGACCGGGTGGGACGTGACCGCGCTGCGTTTCGGCGTCGGTGCATCGATCGCGGTGTTGTTCCTGCCGCGCGTGACCCTGCCGCCACTGAAAGTGATACTGCTGTTCTCGCTGTTCGGTGGAGTGGGTTATGCGGTCACCGTGTATGCCGCTTTTCGCATGGCGCCGGCCGCGCACGCGGCCGTACTGCTGCCCGGCGCTTTGCCGTTTACCACTGCAGTGATTGGCTGGCTGTGGCTGCGTCAAAAACCGTCTCCGGCGCAACGAACCGCGCTGATACTGGTGTTTATCGGCATCACCTTCACCGCTGCCGACACGTTGTCGCGCGGAGCGCACCTTACCGGCCTGCAAATGCTCGGCGACCTGCTGTTTCTTTGCGGCTCGTCGATCTGGGCGGTGTTCACGCTGCTGTTGCGGCGCTACCCGGTGCCACCGCTGGCCGCCGCGGTCACCACCACGCTGGGCAGCGCGATCCTGTTTTTGCCTGTCTGGTGGTTGTTCCTCCCCAGCACGATGAGCCATGCACCCGCCGCCGAAATTGCGATCCAGGCAGTCTATCAGGGCATACTGGTGGTATTCGTCGCGATGCTGCTGTACACCTTTGCTGTCCGCAGTCTCGGCGCCCAGACAGTCACCCTGCTGATGGCGGTCGTGCCCGGCCTGGCATCTGTCGCCGCGGTACCTATTCTGGGTGAACCGCTCTCCGCGTACACGCTGGCGGGACTGGGCGCGGTCACGGCAGGTGCCATGCTCGGATCGCGCAAGGCGCAACTCGAACCGGCCTGATTTGAATGAAACAAATCGTCAGCATTCCCGAACTTGATGGGGTGCAAATTTCGTTGTATTTCGCCGGCATGAACTGCCGCCCGTATGTGTAGAATGCCCCACCAAAATTCGAATCTGGAGTATCAAGCATGGAAGTGTTTCTGGATATTTATGGCAGGCTGAAAGAGGCCGCCACCGTTCCGTGGTTTTCGATCGCTGACACCCAGATCAATCTGGTCAGGCTGATCGGCCTGTTGGTCATTCTGGTCGCGGTCTGGCGTATCGGCGTGATGATCGAAAAAGTCATTGCCCGGCTGGGGCATGAACAGGACAAGGCGATCAGTCCGGGCTGGTATGCGTTAAGCCGCATGAGCCGCTACGCAATCTGGATAGCGGGATTTGTCGTCGGTCTCAGCTACATCGGTTTCGACATGGCCAGCTTCACCGTCATCGGCGGGGCGATCGGCGTCGGGGTCGGGTTTGGCCTGCAGAACATCATCAGCAATTTCGTGTCCGGCATCATCATCCTGATCGAAGAGATCATCAAGGTTGACGACTTCGTGGATCTGCAGTCCGGAGTCATGGGAAGGGTGACCGAGATCAATCTGCGCTATACGCGCATCACAACGACCGACCTGATTGACATCATCGTGCCCAATTCCGAATTCATCACCGGCCGGGTGGTCAATTGGACATTGGGAGAACGCGTGCGTCGCGTGCATGTCCCGTTCGGTGTCGCGTACGGCACGGAAAAGGAACTGGTCAGGGAGGCCGGCATCGCCGCGGCGGAGAGCGTCGCCGGCAGCCTGCATGAGCCGGGACGGGAGCCCGATGTCTGGCTGGTCGGGTTCGGGGACAGCAGCCTGAATTTCGAACTGGTGGTGTGGGTGGGTCCAAACACGATCACCGCACCGGGAAAGACCCAGGCGGTGTTTCTATGGGCGATCGAGGATGAACTGAGAAAACGAAATATCGAAATCCCGTTCCCGCAAAGGGATCTGCACATACGCTCGGGATCTCTTGCGGTCACATTGGATAAAACCGGCTGAAACCGCAACGGGAAAGTTGCCGGCGCTCCAATAGAATGTCTCCTGCACTAGATTGCCCTGCAAAGGCGTCTGCTCCGGATTCGGCCAGTTGATTATTTGTCCGAACAAGCCGGCGCGTCCAGCTTTGCGATAAAACGCTCCAGTTCCTTCGGCAGCGGCGCGACCAGCCGCATCGGCTCTCCGGTCAGCGGATGCGCAAACGCGATGCTGTAGGCATGCAGGAACATCCGCTTCAACCCCTGCTTCATCAACACCTTGTTGCAAGTGTAGTCGCCGTACTTGTCGTCGCCGGCAATCGGAAAGCCGAGATGGGCGAGATGCACGCGGATCTGGTGGGTGCGGCCGGTCTTGAGCTGCGCTTCCAGCAGTGAAAACCCAAATAAGTCATTTTGTGGCGCCCAGCTTTTTTGCAGCGCAAACACGGTGTGCGAAGGCTGCCCGTCCTCGCGCACCATCACGCGCTTCTCGCCCTGCTGGGTGTCGAACTTGTGCAGCGGCAGCTTGACGTGCTGTTTTGCATTCTTCCATTGCCCCAGCACCAGCGCGAAATAGCGCTTGTCGCTGTTCCCCTCGCGCATGATCTCGTGCATCGCGGTCAGAGCGGAACGCTTTTTCGCCAGCAGCAGCACGCCGGAGGTCTCGCGGTCCAGCCGGTGCACCAGTTCGAGGAATTTTGCCTCGGGACGGGCGCGGCGCATTTGCTCGATGACACCGAAACTGACTCCGCTGCCGCCATGCACCGCCACCCCGGCCGGCTTGTTCACGGCCAGCAGTGCATCGTCCTCGTAAATGATCGGGAATTCCACCGCAGGGATGTGCACCTGCTCGACCTCATGCTTCTCCGCGACGCGGATCGGCGGAATACGCAGCAAATCGCCCAATTTAAGCCGATATGTCTGATCAACGCGCTTCTTGTTCACCCGTACTTCGCCGCGCAGGATGCGATAGATATGGCTCTTGGGCACGCCTTTCAGGTGCTTGAACAGGAAATTGTCGATACGCTGCGCTTCGCCACTTTCGTCTATGCTCAGAAAAGTAACAGAATCTTTGCTTAAACCATTCATTTTGCTTATACTTCGCCGTCCGCGCGTTTTGGATTGGGTAAGTTTGGGATGCAATTGCATCCTTCGCCAAATAACATGGCCACCCAAAGATTATTTTGGAATTGTTTGACAGAAACGGCAGTGTATACACTGCCCCCTTCCAGCCGCAGCCCGGTTAACATCACTCACCGGAACCAGCAGTGATAGTAATAGATTTGCGCGCTCAAAGCACCTGTGGATTTTACGTGTTGCAGCCCCGGTAATATTTAATCAGGGGTGCAACACCCTAAGGAATATATGCAGCGGTCGGCGTAACGTATGCAGCGATGCACCCGCAGCCACCGGTACAGAAGTTCCAAAGAACAATTTTTAAAGACCGGCTAACCACAATAGAGAACTGAATTGACCAACCGATTGCACATTACAAGACTGTTTGCACGATTGCTCACTGTTTGCTCGTCTGGAACGCCTAACCGCGTATAGCCCGGTCTCGCCCGTGTCAGAGCGCGGGAGACGATAAAATGAAACGCATGTTATTCAATGCGACACAGCCGGAAGAACTCCGTGTCGCCATTGTTGACGGTCAGAAACTCATCGACCTCGACATTGAAACCGCCGGCAAAGAGCAACGCAAAAGCAACATCTACAAAGCAGTCATCACGCGCCTCGAGCCCAGCCTCGAAGCCTGTTTCGTCGAATACGGCGGCAACCGGCACGGCTTTCTGCCCTTCAAGGAAGTCGCACCCCAGTATTTCCAGCCCGGCAGCGGCAGCAGACCCTCGATCAAGGAAGCCTTGCGCGAAGGCCAGGAATTGCTGGTGCAGGTGGAAAAGGACGAGCGCGGCAACAAGGGCGCGGCGCTGACCACCTACATCAGCCTGGCCGGCCGCTACATCGTGCTGATGCCGAACAATCCGAGCGGCGGCGGCGTATCTCGGCGCATCGAGGGCGAGGAACGCGACGAGCTGCGCCAAGTGCTGGGTCAAGTCGACGTGCCGCAAGGGATGAGCATCATCGCGCGCACCGCCGGCATCGGCCGCAATGAGGAAGAACTGCAGTGGGACCTGGACTACCTGAAGCAATTGTGGGATGCGATCGAAGGCGCGGCAAAATCCGAAAAAGCCCCGTCGCTGATCTACCTGGAAAGCAGCCTGGTGGTTCGCGCGATACGCGACTACTTCAACCCGGAGATCAGCGAAATCCTGATCGACACCGAAGAAGTCTACCAGCAGGCCCTGGCGTTCATGAGCACCGTGATGCCGGGCAACGTGAACCGCATCAAGCGCTATGTGGACGACGTGCCGCTGTTCTCCCGGTTCCAGATCGAGCACCAGATCGAATCCGCCCACGCACGCGAAGTGCGCCTGCCTTCGGGCGGCGTGATTGTGATCGACCACACCGAAGCGCTGACCGCGATCGACATCAACTCGGCGCGCGCCACCAAAGGCTCCGACATCGAGGCGACCGCGTTCAACACCAACCTCGAGGCGGCGGAAGAGATCGCCCGCCAGCTGCGCCTGCGTGACCTCGGCGGCCTGATCGTGATCGACTTCATCGACATGGAAAACAGCCGCAACCAGCGCGAAGTAGAGGATCGCCTGCGCGACTCGCTGCGTTACGACCGTGCCCGTGTGCAGACCGCCAAGATCTCGCGTTTCGGCCTGCTGGAATTGTCGCGCCAGCGCTTGCAGCCCAGCCTGAGCGAAAGCAACTACATGCCCTGCCCGCGTTGCAGCGGCATAGGCCACATTCGCGGCATCGAGTCTTCCGCATTGCACATCCTGCGCATCATCCAGGAAGAGGCAATGAAGGAGAGCAGCGCTGTGATACATGTACAGGTGCCGGTGGATGTCGCGACGTTCCTGCTTAACGAAAAACGCGCGGACATATTCCGCATCGAATCGCGCCTCAAAGTGGGCATCACGCTGATACCCAATCCGCATCTGGAAACACCAAACTACAGCATCAACCGCCTGCGCCAGGACGACATGAGCGGCGATATGCTCCAGGCCAGTTACAAAATGGTGGAAAAACCCAGCGAAGAAAAACCGCTGACCGCCGCTCAGGAGCAGCAAAAAGCCACACGTGCTCAAGCGGTGGTTCAGGGTGTCACGCCAATGAAAGCCGCACCGATGAAGATCGAGCCAACCCAGCCTTCACTGTTCGGCAAAATTGTGTCGTGGTTCAAATCGTTGAGCGAGGAAGAACAGCCCACCGCCAAGCCGATGCCAAGCCGGGCTCGCAACGCACAGCGTCCGGAGCGCGGCGAGCGCAGTGAGCGCGGCGAACGTTCCGAAGGGGGCGGCGGGAAGCGCAGCGAACGCGGTCGCGGCGAAGCAGCCGGAAATCGCAACCGCAACGAACCGCGCAGCGGACAGAAGCCGGCACAAGCGGAAGCCAAACCCCAGGAACAGCGTCCACCCAGGCAGCCGCGTCCACAGCGCCCGGCCGAGGAAAAGCCTGCACTGGAAAGCCAGGTTGCCGCAGCAACGGAACAAACCGAAGCCACCGCTGCGCCGCGCGAAGGCGGACGGCGCCGAGGACGCCGCGGCGGCCGCAAGGAACGCGAACAGCGGGAAAATGCGGCGCAAGGCGCGGCAACTTCGGGAGCGAATGGCGAAGCCGCCGTCGTTCAGCAATCCTTCGCGCAGATGGATACTGCACCGGCCGGCGCCACGGCAATCAACACGGGACCGACTGAATATATCGCCTACCCGGATGGATACGCCAGACCCAGCGAATACATCGCGATGCCGGCGAACTATGCGCCCAGCCTTCCTGCAGTGAAAGAGCCGACACTGCCTGCAGTGATTGCAGCGAACCTGCCCGAGGTCGTGGCCGAGAATCTGCCGGCAGCCGTGCCGCCCGCTTCTGTTGCGGTCCATGCAAAGGCAGCGGCCCCGGCAACAAGCAAGACTCCCGGCAGCGGGCCAAGCCTGATCCAGATCGAGACCGATCCGATCAAGCTGCAGACCGTGCCTGAGTATCCCGCCGCTAGTGCTGAAAAACACACACCTCGGCGGCGCACGCGCCAGCACGAAGTGTATGTCGAGAATGAGCCGCTGGTGCAGATCGAGACCCAGCAACCACCACAGCGCTGATTCCGGTTTGCAAAATAACAGGCCGCACGATGAAAATCGTGCGGTTTTTTTATTTCCAGGTACAGGAGCTATGCCGCGAAGTGCTTCTGCCGTATCTCCTCGAGCAAACCCTGCGCCGCATCCTCCACCATATCCAGCACGCGTTCGAATCCATCCGCGCCGCCATAATACGGATCGGGCACCTCGCGCTCGCGGTGATGGCGTGCATAGTCGAGGAACAGCCGTGGCAGGGTACCGGCGTCCGGCGGAACCATGAGTTGCAGAACGGTGAGGTTAGCCGAGTCCATCGCCAGCACGTAATCGAAACGGCGGAAGTCGCCCTCCTCCACCTGGCGGCCGCGCAAATCGCTCATGTCATAACCGCGCTGCCGTGCCGCGCGTTGCGCGCGCGCATCCGGTTTTTCGCCGATGTGGTAATCATGCGTGCCGGCCGAGTCGATCGTGATCTGCCCGGACATCCCGGCGCTGTCGACATAGTGGCGGAACACCGCTTCAGCGGTAGGCGAGCGGCAGATATTGCCCATGCAGACAAAGACTACGGAAATTTTTTTCGTCATATCAATCGAGCATCATGGGCGGGTGGGTATGCTCAACATAAATCAGCTTGTCGGTTGCAAAACCCAACTCCCTGGCGCGCTCGACCAGTGCAGTCAGCGTCTCCGGATCAAGCTGCCGACTGCGCGCGAGTATCCACAGATAATTGCGGTTCGGCCCGGCGACCAGCGCATAGCGATATTGCGGATCGAGCACCAGCACGTTGTAGGCACCATAGAACGGCCCGAAGAAAGACACCTCCAGGCTGCCCACATCCGGTCTCCCCTGAAACCGCGCCACGCCTTCTGCCTCTTGCCACTTGTTCCTGCTTGCATCGAAGCCGCGGTTGATCACCCCGATGCGGCCATCCGGCAACCGGCGGTAATCCGCCGTCACGTCGCTCAGGCCGCGTTCGAAACGGTGGTCGAGCCGCGCAATCTCGTTCCAGCGGCCCAGGTATTTCTGCACGTCAAAACCCATCACCGGTTGCAGCCCTTTCGGCACCCCGGAACATCCGGCTAGCAGCAACAACGCCGGTGCCAATCCCCATCTGATCTTCATTTCCTCAAGCCCTATTTTCGCCCAACATCGCGCCGCCGCAAGCTGGTGTCTCTCATCCGGCGACATTGTAACCGCGCCACCGCCGGACTTCATTACTTGACTGTTTCACTCAGGTTAATTATCATTGCACGCAGTCATCATTAAATCAGGAGAGCTACACATGGAAATCCCTAAACGCGACGGCGACGGCTATCTCGAGAGCATGGACGATTGGACGCCTGAAATCGCGAAAGCGATGGCCGAGGCGGACAATTACGAATTGACTGACGAGAAGTGGGCGCAAATCATGAAGGCCCGCGAGTTCTACGAAGAATTCGGCTCGGTGCCGCCAATCCGCAAATTCGCAAAATATATCGAGCAGGACCAGAAGGAAGTGTTCGACCTGTGGATGACCGGCCCGATGAAACCCATCACCAAATACGGCGGCCTGCCGAAACCGACCGGCTGCGTCTGATCACCATCCCTGCAACAAATATCCGCCAGCGCCTCCTTCGCGGGGCGCTGCGTCATTTTCAATGAACAAACTCGATCAACTCAATTTCGAAAACACATTCGCGCGTCTGCGGGACAGTTTTCACACCCGGCTGTCTCCGACGCCGCTGCCCGATCCTTATCTGGTCAGCTTCAATGCGCACGCGGCACAGCTGATCGATCTGGACAGCGCTGAAACATCGCGCGCCGATTTCGCCGAGCACTTCAGCGGCAATCGCCTGCTGCCGGGCGCGGAGCCGCTGTCCATGCTTTACGCCGGACACCAGTTCGGCCACTTCGTGCCTCAGCTGGGCGACGGGCGCGCGATCCTGCTCGGCGAAATCAGGAATCGCTCCGGAGAGCTCTGGGACGTGCAGCTCAAAGGCGCCGGCCTCACGCCGTATTCGCGCGACGGCGACGGCCGCGCGGTACTGCGCTCCAGCATCCGCGAATACCTGTGTTCGGAAGCGATGCACGGGCTCGGCATTCCGAGCACCCGCGCGCTGTGCATCGTCGGCAGCGATGAGGAAGTCTATCGCGAGCGTATCGAGTCCGCCGCGGTGCTGACCCGCCTCGCACCTTCGCATGTGCGCTTCGGTTCGTTCGAGGTGTTCTTCGCGCGGGGCCAATATCAACAAATTGCCGAACTCGCCGATTACGTGATCGCCAGGCACTTCCCCCACCTCCTGGAAGATGCGGACAACTACCGGTTGTTTTTCAACGAGGTCACGCAGCGCACCGCGAGACTGATGGCGCAATGGCAGGCGGTCGGCTTCTCGCACGGCGTGATGAACACCGACAACATGTCGATACTCGGCCTGACGTTCGACTACGGCCCGTTCGGCTTCATGGAATATTACGATCCCGGCTACATCTGCAACCATTCCGATCCGCGCGGGCGTTACGCCTATGACCGGCAGCCGCAGGTCGGCCTGTGGAATCTTGCCTGCCTGGCGCAGGCGCTGTCGCCGCTGATCCCGAAGGAACAGGCGCATGAAGTACTGGACGGCTATGCCCCGGCCTACCACCGGCACTACGCGGCATTGATGGGTGCCAAACTGGGACTGGAAAGGAATTTCGAGGAGGATATCCAGCTGATCGGCTCGCTGCTGGATATCATGCACGACAGCCAGATGGATTACACCAACCTGTTTCGCGGCCTGGGCAATTTCGATTCGTCGGCCAATGCGGCCAACGACACGTTGCGCGACCGGTTCATCGACCGCGCATCATTCGATGCATGGGCCGCAGCCTACCGCGCGCGGCTACAGCAGGAAACCGGCACGGACCGCGAACGCAAGGCGCGCATGGATGCGGTGAATCCGAAATACATCCTGCGCAATTATCTCGCGCAAAACGCGATCGAGCGGGCGGAGAAGCAGCGCGATTTCTCGGAAATCGACCGGCTGTTGGCACTGCTTGCCAGACCGTTCGACGAACAGCCGGAAATGGAGAGTTACGCCGCCGCGCCGCCGGATTGGGCGCGGCAGATTGAAGTCAGCTGCTCGTCCTGACAGGCAGCCGAAGCCCGGGCGGATCAACCTTTCTTGCGCATTCCGTCGAGGCTGTATGCTCCGCCTCCCGCCACCGAAAGATACAGGAACACGAAGCAGTACACGACAGCCAGTTCGCCGTGGTTCAGGATAGGCAGGAGCCCGCCCGGTGCATGCGCCATGAAATAGGCCACTGCCATCTCGCCCGACAGGATGAACGCCGCCGGCCGCGTAAACAACCCGATCAGGATCAACGTCCCGCCGACCAGCTCCAGTATCCCGGCCAGGCCCATCAACGAGACCAGCTGCAGCCCGTCGAACATCGCGATATGGGGAAATCCAAAAAGCTTTGCGGTGCCATGCTGCAAAAACAGGAAGCCCATCACGATGCGCATGACGCCAAGAATGCGGGGAGTCCAGACTTTGCATGTTTCTTCGGAACAAATCATGATTTATCACTCCGTAAAAGTATTTCGATCGAGGAATACAAACATCTGCGTGCCGGAACGGCAGTCGTTCGCCAAGCTGAAGCGCGCACAATCTAGCACATAAAAAATCAAATTGGGCCCCTGACTGCATGGCGCTGAAAACCGGCATGTTCAGGCAATCGGTCGCGATCGGGCTGGGGCGTTGGGGAACAGGCCCACCGCGCTTTCCGGGCCCGCTCCTGCGCGAATTGGCTAACCCTGCTTGCGCTGAAATATCGCCGCGACTTCTTTCTTCTTCTTGCCGGCGGGTTGCTCCGGTTGCCTGGCGGTTATGGCCTCGCTGCTGGGTTCGTAGGGCTTGTCGAACCACGGATCATGGCTGGGTTTTTTTGGTGCGGCAGGACGGGAATGGCTTCGTTCCGCATGTTCGCCTCGCGGTGCGCGGCTCCGCTCTTTGTATTCGTCGCGTGGCCCATGGCCATGATGTTCGCGCGGCGCGGTCCGTGAACCGCTGCGCGAGCATCTGCGGCACGACCACCATTTCCCTTTCGATTTCTTTCTTGATGAGCTTCTGGATTTTCCTTCAGGTATTTCTCTTCTTCCGGCGACACCAGCGAGATCGCTTTGCCGAAAGCACCCGCGCGGCCGGTGCGGCCGATGCGGTGCACATAATCTTCAGGAGCGTGCGGAATCTCGTAGTTGATCACCATCGGCAACTGGTCGATGTAGGCCACGCGAGCAACATCGGTGCCGATCAGCACGGTAACTGACCCGTGCTTGAAAGCCTCGAGTGCCTGGATGCGTTCCAGCTGGGTCTTGTCGCCGTGGATCGCATAGGCGGCTACGCCCTCCTTCTGCAACTGCCTGGCAAGGCGGCCGGCGGCAATCTTGGTCTTGGTGAACACCAGCACCTGCGACGCATCGCTGCCGCGCAACAGCTGCGCGAGCAGCACGTGCTTGTCGGCCTGCTCGACCAGATAGACTTTTTTGCGTGACGTTCTCGGCGGTGGCGTTGCTGCGTGCGACCTCGATCAGCTCGGTTTCGTCCGAAATTCGCGCGGACAACTTTCTTGATCTTCACTCGAGAACGTCGGCCGAGAACATCAGGTTCTGCCGCTGCATCAGCAACAACGCCAGGATGCGCTTCAGATCGGGCATGAAGCCCATGTCCAGCATGCGGTCCGCCTCGTCCAGCACCAGTATCTGCACCTGGTTCAACTGCACCGTCTTCATCTCGATGTGGTCCAGCAACCGGCCCGGCGTCGCGACCAGAATCTCCACGCCGCGCTTCAGTGTCGGTGTCTGCGTCTTGATGTCCACCCCGCCGAACACCACCAGCGATCGCAAATGGGTGTGCTTCGCGTAGGCCTTCACGCTTTCTTCCACCTGTATCGCCAGTTCGCGCGTCAGGCACCAGGATCAGCGCGCGCACCGGATGGCGCGCGGGCGAAGTGCTGGAACTGGCGTGCGGCAATAATTTCTGCAGCAGCGGCAACGCGAACGCGGCCGTCTTGCCGGTGCCGGTTTGCGCGCCCGCCATCAGGTCGCTGCCTTCAAGGACCAGCGGAATGGCCTGCTGCTTG
>CAVWTZ010000048.1:0-5013 GCA_963757485.1 uncultured beta proteobacterium | reverse complement strand
TGCCCGCAGTGACAAATTTCCCGGAAGCCGGCTTGACCGGCATCACGCTCATCGGCGCGCGCCTGCCCGGCAGATTGTCGATGGTGGCCACGAAATCATGGATGAACCGGTCGGTGTGGAACAGCTTCATCAATGACTTATTGCGGACCACCCGGCCGGCGCATCGAGCACGAATTTGTCACTATCTGCAAGGGTAGGCAACGGTGGCGCCGGAGGAGTCTCAATCACCTGGCTTGCTTGCGGCGGTGGTGGGGGTGTTGGAGCGGGTGGCGGGGTGATCGGCGGCGCTTGAACGTGCACGGGCTCGGATGCCGGCTGGGTTTGCGGCCAGAAAAAATATGCGGCAATGCCGCCCAAAATGATGACGACAACGCCAGCAGTCAAGATATTATTTTTCATGGATGAACCTTTCTGTGATTATTACTACGGTTACGTGTTTCCATTCATATACATTCCGAATCCCGCAAGACCATAATATATGCGATGTCGCCGTTTGTGATAGCCGCCCTCTTGCACGTGGCGACGGAAATCAAACTTTGAAGCTATTGCTTAGCGCAATGAGCTGGTCGAGTTTGGCTTTCGCCGCACCGCTGGCAATCGCCTGGTCGGCCTTTGCCACGCCCTCTTCCAGTGTGCCGGCCAGGCCCGCCACATAAATCGCCGCACCCGCGTTCAGTTGCACGATGTCGCGCGCGCCCCGACCTCGTCATTCAGCACACCCGACAGTTTTTCGCATGCCTCGTTGATGTTGCCGACCCGCAGCATGCCAAGCGGCGCGGTGGTCATGCCGAACGAATCCGGGTGGACGGTGTATTCGGTGACTTTGTCGTCTTTGAGTTCCGCGACGTAGGTGCCGTCGCTGATCGATATCTCATCCATGCCGTCGGCGCCGTGCACGACCAGCACATGCCGGCTGCCCAGGCGCTGCAGCACACGCGCCTGGATGCCAACCAGGTCGGGATGGAATACGCCCAGCACCTGGTTGTCCGCACCGGCAGGATTGGTCAGCGGTCCCAGCACGTTGAAAATCGTGCGCACGCCCAGTTCGCGGCGCACCGGCGCGGCATGCTTCATCGCCCCGTGAAAATTCGGCGCAAACATGAAACCGATGCCGATCCGGTCTATGCACTGGCCGACCTGTTGCGGCGTCAGGCTGAGGTTGACGCCGAGCGCTTCCAGCACGTCCGCCGAACCGCAGGTCGACGACACCGAGCGTCCGCCGTGTTTGGCCACCCGCGCGCCCGCTGCGGCCGCGACCAGCGCGCTGGCGGTGGAGATGTTGAAAGTGTGCGCGGCATCGCCGCCCGTGCCGCAGGTATCCACCAGATGTGCGCGGTTGGCGACCGGCACCTTGGTCGCGAATTCGCGCATCACCTGGGCCGCCGCGGAAATTTCGCCCACGGTTTCCTTCTTGACGCGCAGACCGACGAGTATGCCGGCGATCTGCGCCGGCGTGACTTCACCTCCCATGATCTGGCGCATCAGCGACAGCATTTCATCGTAAAAGATCTCGCGCTGCTCGATCAGCCGGACGAGAGCCTGCTGGGGGGTGATCATGGTCATTTCTTCCCTTCCAGAAAATTCTTCAGCATGTCGTGGCCGTGTTCGGTGAGTATCGACTCGGGGTGGAACTGCACGCCGTGCACGGCCAGTGTCTTGTGGCGCACGCCCATGATCTCGCCGTCGTCGGTCCATGCCGTGATTTCAAGACAGTCCGGCAAGGTCTCGCGCTCGATCACCAGGGAATGATAGCGCGTCGCGGTGAACGGGTTGGGCAGGCCGGTGAACACGCTGGTGTTGTTGTGGTGTATCAACGATGTCTTGCCGTGCATCAACTGCTTGGCGTGGATGATGTGCCCGCCGTATGCCTGCCCGATGCTCTGGTGGCCGAGGCAAACGCCGAGGATCGGGATCTTTCCGGCGAAGTGCCGAATCGCGGCAACCGAGATACCCGCTTCATTCGGTGTGCAGGGCCCGGGCGATATCACGATATGCTGCGGGTTCAGCATCTTGATCTGTTCGACGGTGATCTCGTCGTTGCGGTGCACCACCACATCCTCGCCCAGTTCGGCGAAATACTGCACCAGGTTGTAGGTGAAGGAGTCGTAGTTGTCGATCATCAACAGCATATGGGCACCTTTATAAATCCATCTTTCGGGCGCATCGCGGCGTTACGCAGTGCTCGCTTCCTCGCCTATCGGGTTGATATGTCTCGGTCGCTGCGCGCTGTGCGCCTTGCGCTGCCGTCTCGACACGGTGGTGCGCAGCACTCTGGTGCGGGAGAGGCAGGCAGTGGCTGTTCCCGCAAACGGCTGGCTTCGCCAGTAACGTGTCGCAGCCACCATCCCGAAATCCTGAATTTCTAAAGGTGCCCATGTTTGTTCCAATCATTTCGCAATAGTTCGCATGATACTTAATGCCACCGCTTCGGCAACCTCTATCCCGTCCACTGCCGCCGAAAGTATCCCGCCCGCGTAGCCCGCACCCTCACCGGTCGGATACAGGCCTCGGGTGTTGATGCTCTGGTAGTCGTCCTTGTTGCGCTTGATGCGGATCGGCGAGGAGGTGCGCGTCTCGACGCCGGTCAGCACCGCATCCGCCATGTCGAACCCCTTGATCTGTTTGGCGAACGCGGGCAGCGCTTCGCGTATCGCGGCGATCGCATAATCCGGCAGCGCGGTGGAAAGATCGCACAAACGCACGCCGGGAGTGTAGGACGGCAGCACCTCGCCGAATTTCGCCGAGGGCCTGCCCGCGAGAAAATCGCCGACCAGTTGTCCGGGCGCCTTATAGTTGCCTCCGCCTAGTTCGAATGCGCGCGCTTCCCAGTTCCGCTGGAATTCAATGCCTGCAAGCGGCCCGCCCGGATAATCCTGTTCGGGCGTGATGCCCACCACGATGCCACTGTTGGCATTGCGCTCGTTGCGCGAATACTGGCTCATTCCATTCGTGACCACCCGCCCCGGTTCGGAAGTTGCCGCGACCACGGTGCCGCCCGGGCACATGCAGAAGCTGTAGACCGAGCGCCCGTTGCTGGCGTGATGCACCAGCTTGTAGTCTGCCGCGCCGAGCAGCGGGTTGCCCGCGCTTTTTCCATAGCGCGCCGCATCGACCAGCGACTGCGGATGTTCGATGCGCAAGCCGATCGAGAACGGCTTGGCCTCGATATAGATGCCGCGTTTGTGGATCATCCCGAAGGTGTCGCGCGCGCTGTGGCCTACAGCCAGCACCAGGTGATCTGTCGCGATGCGCTCGCCGCTGCGCAGCACCACGCCGCACACCGCTCCGCCGACAAGTTCTATGTCGTCGACGCGGCTCTCGAACGGATCTCGCCGCCGAGCGCCTGTATTTTCGCGCGCATCTTCTCGACCATGCCCACCAGCTTGAACGTGCCGATATGCGGATGGCTCTCGTAAAGTATTTCTTCCGGGGCGCCCGCCTTGACGAACTCCTCCAGCACCTTGCGGCTGAGAAAGCGCGGGTCCTTGATCTGGCTGTACAGCTTGCCGTCCGAGAACGTGCCCGCCCCGCCTTCGCCGAACTGCACGTTTGATTCCGGGTTCAGCACGCCCTGCCGCCACAAAGCCCATGTGTCCTTGGTGCGTTCGCGCACTTCCTTGCCGCGCTCCAGGATCAGCGGACGGAAGCCCATCTGCGCGAGCAGCAGCCCGGCGAACAGTCCGGCCGGGCCCATGCCGATAACGATTGGGCGCGAGGTTGAATTCCGCGGAGCCTGTGCGACGAAGTGATAGCTTGTATCCGGTGTAACTCGAACATGCTGGTGATTTTTGCAGCGCGCGAGGACCGCCGCTTCGTCGCGTAGCGCTACATCCAGCGTGTAGGTATACATGATCGCATTGGGTTTGCGCGCATCGATGCCGCGCTTGAACACGATGCAGTCGATCAGATCGTCGTCAGGGATATCCAGGCGCTTGAGGATGGCGGCCCTGATTGCGCCCTCGGCATGCGCCAGCGGCAGTTTCACTTCGGTAAGCCTGAGCATCGCTACGGTTCCAGATCGTTGTCCAGACCGGCCAGCACCATCTCGCCCGCGCGCAATACGGCGCGCGCCTTGTTCAGTGTTTCCATCCATTCGCTGTTGGGCACCGAGTCGGCAACGATGCCCGCCCCTGCCTGCGCGTACAGCATGTTGTCCTTCACCACGGCGGTGCGCAGCGCGATCGCTAGGTCCATGTCGCCGTTGAAACCGAGATAGCCGACCGCACCGGCGTATATCCCGCGCTTGCTGGGTTCCAGCTCGTCGATGATTTCCATTGCGCGCACTTTTGCCGCGCCGCTCACCGTGCCGGCCGGGAAGGTCGCCTTGAGCACGTCCATCGCGTTGTAGCCGGGTTTGAGCGCGGCCTCGACGTTGGAGACGATGTGCATCACGTGCGAGTAGCGTTCGATGATCATTTTCTCGGTCAGCTTCACCGTGCCGTTTTGCGCGACCCTGCCGATGTCATTGCGCCCGAGGTCGATCAGCATCAGGTGTTCGGCCAGTTCCTTCGGATCGGCCAGCAGTTCTTCCGCGAGTTCGGCGTCCTGCTGTTGCGATTTGCCGCGCGCGGGTTCCGGCGATCGGGCGCACGGTGACCAGATCGCCCTCCAGCCGGACAAGGATTTCCGGAGATGCGCCGACCACATGGTGATCGCCCATGTCGTAATAGAACATGTAGGGAGACGGGTTCACGCTGCGCAGCGCGCGATACAGCGACAGCGGCGCGGCCGGGAAAGGCTGCGCCATGCGTTGCGAAAGCACCACCTGCATGATGTCGCCGTCGAAGATGTATTGCTTGGCTTTGACGACTGCATTCTTGAACGCGGCCTCGCCGAATTCGGAATGCGCTTCGCCGCCATGCATCGGCGGGGCATGCGGGATATCCACCGGCAGTCTGATGCGCGCGGTTAGCTCGTGCAGGCGGTGGCGCGCCATCGAATAAGCATCGGCCTGTTCCGGGTTGGCATAGACGATGAACGTGAGCTTGCCGGTGAGGTTGTCCACCACCGCGG
>CAVWTZ010000047.1:0-36888 GCA_963757485.1 uncultured beta proteobacterium | reverse complement strand
ATTTGCGCTTCACGCTGTGCAGCGACGAAGACATGCCCGCCCGGATGCCGCCCGCGTTGCAGCGCGCGGGATTCAATCTGTACATGGTGGGCAGCGGCGAACACTGCATCAGCCTCACCACCGACATGGAGCAAGCCGTCGGTGTGGTGCTGGCGTGGGTGGATGAAGAATAAGAATTAGAAATTAATTTCGGAGCTGAACCGACCCTTAAACTGTCTATTTTTCATTACGTATAGGCTCATAGTTAATAGTTTTAATTGTGTCCTTGGCTTTTACCTTAAGTGTCTCTAATACCTCATGGGCAATTTGGCGAATGCATGCCATAGTTGGTGGTGGAAACGGCCGCTCTATATTTCCCTCAATTAAAATCCAGCCTAGTGAATTATTACGTGATAAATCCATATAGGCTTCATCAAGTTCTGGGTCAACATGCGCACCACCATCAGTATCTGCGACATTAAGGATTAGTTGACGCCTGTTAAAGTAACGACCTTGAGTGTCTTTTACTACATTATTGTTCCACCACTGCGGAAAGGTAAGCCACCGTTCCTTAATTGGTCTACCTCCGGTAGCACAAGATGGTAGGTATTGACTTTGACCTCCACCAAGCCTCATGACGCATAAATTATTGTCGCTAAGAAGATTATTTGGATTTAAATCACCAGCGGTATCTAAAAAGTGTTTATTTCTTAAATCTAATTGTTCAAGTAGAGAACGAGACTGGCCTTGGTGATGCAGTAAAGTTCGTAGATTAAGAGCTATATGTTTTGAAATTGGTTGCAACCCAGTGTCGAACGAATGACACGCATGAACTAAAAGTGATACTTGATCATTTAACTCATTAATCAGATCAGATTTTGATCTTTTTATACGTATGTACTTTCTATTCATTTCATTTAATTGCCTGACGTTTGAATTAACAGTCCTGCGAAGGTTTACGCGCAGAAAATCCAGTCGAAAGGCTCAGCTTCGCTTTTTGATCTCATCCTGCTTTGCGCCTTCACCTTCGCCAGCCGCAAAAAAGTCGCCAGTTCTTCCACCCATCTCAATTTTTGCTCCGGGGTGAGTCGCTTGAAAGCCCCTCAGCCGTTGCGTCGCTGACGTAGTAGGTGCGGTCGCTTGATGGGAAATGGGTCATTCATGGCGGCAGTCTACCCAATGTTTCCAGCGGTGGAAACAATCTCGGCTTGGCCCCCATCTTGCTTGTTATCATGCACCCATTACATAAGGATGCAGATCATGTTTATTCACAAATTGCGTAGTGCGCTAACTGCTGTTGTCGTATTGTCTGTTCTAACGAGTTCACCGGTGTTTGCCGGAGAAGTGAACGCTGCGGTGGCGTCCAATTTTTCCGCGCCGATAAAGCAGATCGCCGACCTGTTTCAAAAGGAGAGCGGGGACACGGTGAAACTCAGTTTCGGTTCGACCGGAAAATTCTATGCGCAGATCAAGGATGGCGCACCGTTCGATGTTTTCTTTGCGGCGGATTCGGCCACGCCGCAACGCCTTGAAGAAGAGGGACTGACGGTCAACGGTTCGCGTTTCGTCTATGCGCTGGGCAATCTGGTGTTGTGGAGTGCGCAGCCCGGCTATGTCGATGGCCACGGCGAGGTGTTGAGCAAGGGCGGCTACGGCAAGCTGGCCATCGCCGATCCCAAGCTCGCGCCCTACGGCATGGCGGCAAAAGAAACATTGGAGAAACTGGATTTGTGGGATTCCATACAAGGCAAGCTGGTGACAGGCGAAAATATCACGCAGGCCTACCAGTTCGCTGCGACGGGGAATGTCGAACTGGCTTTCGTCGCGCTGTCGCAGGTGATGCGCGACGGCAAGGTGAGCGCGGGTTCCTGGTGGATCGTGCCGCCGGAAATGTACAATCCGATACGGCAAAGCGCGGTGCTGCTTTCCGGCGCGAAAGACCAGGAAGCAGCGCAGGCGTTTCTCGATTTCCTGAAAAGTAAACAAGCGGCGGCGGTGATACGCAGTTTCGGTTATGAATTGCCCCGATAGAAAATAACAGGCCTAAGAAAACTACATGCCTTTGAAAACAACATGCACGCACTAGACCCCGACGACCTGCAAGCAGTGTGGCTGACGTTCAAGCTGGCGAGTGTCGCCACATTGCTGCTTTGTTGATTGCCACGCCGCTGGCGTGGTGGCTGGCGCACAGCCGCAGGTGGTACAAGGGTATGGTGACGGCGCTGGTGGCGTTGCCGCTGGTGTTGCCGCCCACGGTGCTGGGCTTCTATTTATTGATCTTGATGGGGCCGCAGGGTCCGGTGGGCGTGCTGACCAAGTCCCTGCATCTCGGCACCTTGCCGTTCACCTTCGCCGGCCTGGTGGTTGGCTCGGTGCTGTTCTCGCTGCCGTTTGCGGTGCAGCCGATCCAGAACGCATTCGAGGCGATGGGCAGGCGTCCGCTGGAAGTGGCGGCGACATTGCGCGCCGGCGCCTGGGACCGTTTTTACAGCGTCGCGCTGCCGCTGGCGCGTCCCGGATTTCTCACCGCGATCATCCTTGCTTTCGCGCACACGGTCGGCGAATTCGGCGTGGTGCTGATGCTGGGCGGCAACATACCCGGCGAGACGCGGGTACTGTCCGTCGCCATTTACAACCATGTCGAGGCGATGGAATACAGCGCGGCGCACTGGCTCGCGGGCAGCATGGTGCTGTTCTCGTTCGTCGTGCTGCTCGGTTTGTATCTCGCTGGCGGTAAATTATCGCGAGTGATGCGATGAGCCAGATAAAGATGAATGAGATATGCGCGTAAAGATGAATGAGATATGCGCGCGCTTTGCGTTGCAACTGGAAGGCTTCTTGCTGGATGCTGCCTTCAGCGCGCCCAACGCGGGCGTCACCGCCTTGTTCGGCCCGTCCGGTTCCGGCAAGACCACGCTGCTGCGCTGCATCGCCGGGCTGGAGCGCGCCGAAGGTTCGCTGCATGTCAATGGCGAGGTCTGGCAGGACGATACCAAATTTTTGGCTACGCATCGTCGCCCTCTGGGTTATGTGTTCCAGGAAGCCAGCCTGTTCCCGCATCTGTCGGTGCGCGCCAACCTGGACTACGGACTGAAACGCATCCCGCATCCGAACGGAAAGTGCCGCTGGAGCAGAGTGGTGGAATGGCTGGGATTGAACCGCCTGATAGAACGCGGCGACCCGGCGAAACTATCAGGGGGCGAACGCCAGCGCGTCGCCATCGGTCGCGCGCTGCTCACCAGTCCGCGCCTGCTGCTGATGGATGAGCCGCTTTCCGCGCTCGACACCGCGAGCAAGCAGGACATCCTGCCGTATCTGGAGCGCCTGCACCGCGAGCTGAAGATTCCGGTGCTCTATGTCAGCCATGCGCTGGACGAGGTGGCGCGGCTGGCCGACCATCTGGTGCTGCTTGAAAACGGCCGCGTCATCGCAAGCGGCGCATTGCAGGAAACACTCGCGCGACTGGACCTGCCCACCGCGCATTTCGACGATGCGGGTGCGGTGATCGAGGCCGCGGTGGCGCAGCAGGACGAAACCTATCACCTGACGCGGGTGGATTTTGCAGGCGGTCATCTGTGGGTGGGCAAAGTGGATCAGCCGTTCGGCACGCGCGTGCGCGCCCGCGTGCTGGCGCGCGACGTGAGCATCGCCACGCAGCCGCCGCAGGGTTCCAGCATCAACAACATCCTGAATGCGCGGATCGAGGAGATCCGCGACGAAGGGCCGGACAAGGTGATCGTGCGCATGAAGGTGGGCGATACGCATGTGCTGCTGTCGCGCATCACGCGCCGCTCGCGCGACCATCTCGGCCTGGCCGCGGGGATGTATGTTTGCGCGCAGGTGAAGAGTATTGCTTTGATGCAATGAACATTCGTATCGACTTTGCTGCCGCCGCAGATTTGCCGCAACTCGCCGACCTGCTCGCCGAGCTGTTCACGCTGGAAAGCGATTTCAAACCCGAACGCGAAAAACAACTGCGCGGACTGCGGCTGATCCTGGACAACCCGGAACTGGGCCGGTTGTTCGTGTTGCGCGACGGGGAAAAAGTGGCTGGCATGGCCAACGCGCTGATTACCGTCAGCACCGCGGAAGGCGGGCGGGTGCTGCTGCTGGAAGACGTGATCGCGCGCCGCGAATATCGCGGCGGCGGGCTCGGGAAATTGCTGGTCGAGCATGTGCTCGCATGGGCGGCAGCACAAGGCATGACGCGGACCACCCTGCTGACGGACAGAGGCAATACGGCCGCGCTGGGTTTTTACCGCAAGCTGGGCTTTGCCGATTCCAGCATGGCGGTGATGCGCTGCAACACAATAAAACGGAAGGGTTTGTAATTCATCTGTCGCACTTGCTACAAAATCGCCTGCGCCTGTTTGTTCCTGCTGTCCTTAAGCCCCGTCGTAGCCGGATTCCATGCATGTCGCGCGAAGTGGCACGGTGGTTGCTGGTTTATGGCCGGAAACGAATTCGGAGCACTATTTGAAAGTCTTGAACATGTCGGAACGTCATTCCGGGGCATCCACGTTGACCGAGGTCGTGCGCGCCGATTGCACGGCGTGTCCGCATCGCGCGTTGCTGGCCGAAGGCGAGTGCGTGCCGGGCGACATCTGCCTGATCGCGCAGAGCGGCCGGCAGATCGACCGGTTTTTGCGGCGCAATCCGCAGTTCGCGCAGGAAAACCTGGCGGATTCGTTTTGGGAGCGGCGCGCGATTGCCGCGCGCTATGCGCCGCTGGATGCGGTGCGGCAGATGCCGCCGGACGAAGACGAGGTGGTGCGGCGCGTGGTGGCGAGCCGCCTGCCGACAGACGGGCTGGCGGGCTATCTGCACGACACGGATCGCGAAGTGCGCATGACGGTGGCCGAGCGCATTGCGCCGGAGAGCCTGAATGCGCTGATCAGCGACCCGGATTACCTGGTCCGTCTGCAGGTGGCGAAGCGTTTGCCGCACGGACAGTTGCCGCGCATGGCGCACGACCCGGACCGGGAAGTGCGCAAGGAAGTGGCAAGGCGTTTGCCGTCGTTTGCGTTGCGCCGCATGGCCAAGGATGAAGACGCGGAAGTGCGGCGCATCGCCGCCGCCCGCATGCTGCCGCAAGACGCGGCAGGGATGCTGGCGGACAGCGACTGGCTGGTGCGCATGGAAGCCGTGAAGAATGCATCCCTTGAGGATATCGCCGCATTGGTGGATGATGCCGAGCCGGATGTGCGTGCGATCGTGCGCCTGCGCCTGGATGGATTTTTTCACGGGGACGAGACATGACTGATGAGGCAACATTGGCCGGCCTGGCTGCCGAGATCGAAAAAATTCCGCCGCGCCCGCATCACAGCGCGCTGCTGGCAGTTGCCAACCGCATTCGCCCCGGCTGCACGTTCCGTTACGCGCTGAGCCGCGGCGGCTGGTATCGCCAGGGCGGGGTGATGGCGGCGGACGGTTCGCGCATTGCCCATAACCTGGAAACCTGGGCGAAGGCCGAACTGGAAGCATGCGGCGGCGACATGCAGGAGCTGGTCGAGCGCCATGCCGGCAGCGGTCTGCAGGTGACGCGCCATACCGGACGCACGCATTACTTTGTTGCCGCGTACAGCCCGGCGCCAGAGGATTTTTTGCAACTGGAGGTCGAAGAGTTGCAGGAGGTGCTGGACAGAAAACTGATCGATACCGGCAATCTGCCGGAGGACCTGCAGGAATTGATCGAGCCGATTGTCCCGGCCGTGATTGAGGCCCAGCCTGTCGGCGCACCGCGCTATCAGTTCCGCAGATTGATCGATATGCGCCAGGCGGTGGCAAAAGTCGCATTGGCAAACGGGCGCAAAGTCGGCCTGCCGCGCTTTCTTTCCGACTGGTCGCACAGCAGCGCGGCAGCGCGCGGCCATTTCAGCGATCACTGGATCGTCGCACTGCGCGAGCATCAGGACCGCTATCGCAATCCGGTGATCGCCGCGTCATTGATTTCGCGCCATGCGCGCGAACTTAAATCCTTTCATTGGAACCCCGATCTGTCCGGCGTGGAAATGTCGGCTCAGTTGCAGGCGTTCGACCGGGTCGCCGGGTACCCGTCGGCATGGTATTTCCATCTTGTGACCAACATCATCACACCGCCCGCGGTCGCTTATACCGTGGCAAGCGACCTGGAAAGCGGCTTCAATTACCTGCCGGAAACCGAGGCGGCATTGGTTCGAAGCTGGGTCGCTGCGCCCTACTCGGTATAGCTGTCACGATGGCAGTGGTTCCGAAAGATCGAAAGCAAACTCAAAAGCGGATTCTAATATTTGTAACTTAATCCCAGCGAATAGACCGGAACCCTGCCATAAGCATATTGGCCTGTATCAAAGGAATCCGCGTCTAATCGAAGCGCCCAGTTTTGATCAAAGTCGTATTTTGCACCCAGGCCAAACGTGACTCCCTTTTTTGTGTAGCTTTGGTATGAAACTACCGAAATGAAAGTTGGAATCGTTACTGACGCACTTTCGCTGGCACTAGATTTAACCTGTGCAATACCAAACTTTGCCAGAAAGGAAAATGCATTATTGCCAAAGTGGTCCGGGACATTCCATGTTCGAACTGCAGATATGCTGGCTGCACTCGTTTTTATGGATGCGCTAGCTGATGCTGGTAGTCCCACAATTGCTCCCTGTGCAGAATAGCTTACTGTTCCCAATTGAGCATACCCCCCTTCGATTGCCCACTTTGAATTGAATTGGTATCCGATAAAAAACAGATATGTATCTTGGTTGTCATCTGTACTTGAAGACAGCCCCGTCATACCAGCGGTTGTAAGCGCTGCATCCAAGCTTGTCTTAAGTGATTCTGAATCGGATTGAGATAACAATTGGGATTGGCCTGCTGCACCATAAACATACACGCCACTGTCTTCTCCTGCTGTTGCTGCACCAGAAATTCCAAAGCTACACAATACTAATATGCCTAAAATCAGTTTGATCATATTTCGCCCTTATCCTTTTTTTGGTTATTAATGTACTTCCTTCCGAATAGTATCAGACGATCGGTCGCACGAATAATTGTTAAGCAACTTTGAGCATTTGCGGCGGAAGCCAATGACCTGCCGGTGGAGTGCTACGTGTAACCGGGCAAAAAAATTGCACCTGTGCCGCCTGAGCCCGGATTGCCTGAGCTGCTCAACAAGGCCCGCGGCATGGTTGAAGTGAACGTGCTGAAAGATGCGCTCTACCATCCGGCGGATAACCGGCCGGGCTGATCCGGGCGGCTATCAGACCATCTTGTTCGGGCCGCGATTGTTGCACTTGGTCCGCCTTGTCGGATTTGCTACAAGGCTGTGCTGCATAAATCCTATTGAAATCAATCCGATGTTGTTGGCACGGCAATTGCGAAAGTGAGAGCGTCATTATCACGATTGCATGCCATACAAGCCCCAATGAAAGCTAACGATATCGCCGAGTTGCTCAACGAGCCGGCGTGTACACATAACACCAAGTCGAAATCCGGCTGCGCGCGTCCCAAACCGGGAGCGACGGCGGGGGGTTGTTCGTTCGACGGTGCGCAGATCGCGCTGCTGCCGATCGCGGATGTCGCGCATATCGTGCACGGTCCGATCGCCTGTGCGGGCAGTTCCTGGGACAACCGCGGCACGCGTTCCTCAGGTCCGACGTTATACCGCATCGGCATGACCACCGACCTGACCGAGCAGGATGTGATCATGGGGCGCGGCGAGAAGCGGCTGTTTCATGCGATCAAGCAGGCAGTCGACAGCTATTCTCCGAAGGCGGTTTTCGTATACAACACCTGCGTGCCCGCGCTGACCGGCGACGACATCGGCGCGGTGTGCAAGGCGGCAGCCGAGAAGTGCGGCGTGCCGGTGGTGCCGGTGGACTGTGCCGGTTTCTACGGCACCAAGAATCTCGGCAACCGCATCGCGGGCGAGGCGATGTTCAAGTATGTGGTGGGGACGGGCGAACCGCTGCCGGTGCCGGTTGAAGCGCAGCGTCCCGGCATCACCGTGCACGACGTGAACCTGATCGGCGAATACAACATCGCGGGCGAGTTCTGGAACGTGCTGCCGCTGTTCGACGAACTCGGCCTGCGCATCCTGTGCACGCTGTCCGGCGACGCGCACTTTCACGATGTGCAGACCATGCACCGCGCAGAAGCGAACATGGTGGTATGCGCAAAGGCGCTGCTCAACGTCGCGCGCAAACTGCAGACCGATTACAAGATCCCATATTTCGAAGGAAGCTTCTACGGCGTGACCGATACTTCGATGGCGTTCCGCGAATTCGCGAAGTTGCTCAACGACCCTTCATTGACCGAACGCGTGGAGGCGATGATCACCCGTGAAGAAGCGAAGATCAATCTGGCGCTGGAACCGTGGCGCGAAAAACTGCTCGGCAAGCGGGTGCTGCTCTATACCGGTGGCGTGAAATCCTGGTCCATCGTGTCCGCCTTGCAGGACCTGGGGCTGGAAGTGGTCGCCACCGGCACCAACAAATCCACCGAGGAAGACAAGCAGCGCATCCGCGAGATCATGGGCGACAAGACCAGGATGATCACCGACGGCAGCCCCAAGGCCTTGCTCGGCGTGGTCAGGGAATACCAAGCCGACATACTGATCGCCGGCGGACGCAATATGTACACCGCGCTGAAGGCGCGCATCCCGTTCCTCGACATCAACCAGGAACGCGAATTCGGCTACGAAGGCTACAGCGGCATGACCGAACTCGCGCGCCAGCTGGCGCTGACCCTGCAAAGCCCGGTGTGGCAGGCGGTGCGCAAGCCTGCGCCATGGGTGAAGTGTTCGGCGCCGGGTGTGGAGTTGGGGGCATGATGATGGGAGCGAATCGACATTTGTTTAATCCGTTCGCACTGAGCCTGTCGAAGTGTGGGCGGATTAAACAACGCTCGGTGCAAGCCATTCATGGTTCGACAAGCTCACCACGAACGGCTTTTGTGCTGCCATGTTTCGAAGCGGAGGCGTGACATGGCTGAAATCCTGAAACGCAACAAGGCGCTCGCGGTGAATCCGCTCAAGGCCAGCCAGCCGGTCGGCGCGTCGCTGGCGTTCCTCGGCATCAACAAGGCGATCCCGATGATGCACGGCTCGCAGGGCTGCACCGCGTTCGGCAAGGTGTACTTCGTGCGCCATTTCCGCGAGCCGATCCCCCTGCAGACCACCGCGATGGACCAGGTGTCCACGGTGATGAATGCGGACGAAAACGTGATCGAGGGACTCAGGGCGATTGCGGAAAAGAGCAAACCCGCGCTGATCGGCCTGACCACCACCGGGTTGTCCGAAACGCAGGGAACCGATATCAAACGCCTGGTTAAACAGTTCTATGCCAAGCACCCGGAATTCGCCCATATCCCGGTGGTACCGGTTAACACGCCGGACTTTACCGGGTGCCTCGAGAGCGGTTACGCGCTGGCGGTGAAGGCCGTCATTGACAGCTTGCTCCCCGCTGCATCCAGCGGGCGCAATGTTGGGAAACGCAAGAAGCAGGTCAACGTGCTGGCCGGGTCATTCCTTACGCCCGGTGATATCGAGCATGTCAAGGAATTGATCGAGGCATTCGGCCTGCGCCCGCTGGTGCTGCCGGACATTGCCGATTCCCTGGACGGGCATCTCAGCGAAACGGAATCCAGCCCGCTGACCCTGGGCGGCACGCCGGTGCCGGAAATCTCCAGCATGGGCGATTCGGTGGCCACGCTGGTGCTGGGCAATTCGCTGTTCGAGGCGGCAGACTTGCTCAGGGAACGCACAGGTGTGCCGGACTACCGTTTTGGCAGCCTGATGGGGCTGGAGCCGGTGGACAGTTTCGTCGCGGCGCTGGCCGAAATCAGCTGCAAGCCGGTGCCGGAAAAGATCGAGCGCCAGCGCGCCCAGTTGCAGGACGCGATGGTGGACTGCCATTTCATGCTGGGCTTTGCGCGTGTCGCGATTGCCGCCGACCCGGATTTGCTGTTCGGCTTTGCGCAACTGGTGGCGGAGATGGGCTGCGAAGTCGCCGCCGCGATCGCGCCTGCGCGCGCGAACATTTTGCACAGCGTGCGCGCAACCGAAGTCGGGATCGGCGATCTGGAAGATCTGGAGAACGCGGCGCGCGGCAACGGCGCGCAGCTTGTCATCAGCAACTCGCACGCGGCGGAAAGTGCGCGCCGTTTGCAGCTGCCGTTGCTGCGCGCCGGATTTCCGCAATACGACCTGATCGGCGGCTACCAGCGTTTGTGGATAGGCTATCGCGGCACGCGGCAAACCTTATTCGACCTGGCCAACCTTCTGGTCGAGCAGGGACACCATGAGGCCGAGCCATACGTATCCATCTATAGCAATTGCCCGGGAGCAACCCCTCTCCCTAACCCTCTCCCGCATGCGGGAGAGGGTATGAACGAGAAAGGCATTTTTATAAAGGTGAATCATGCGGCACCTGCGGCTGGTCAAACCCATTGAGGAGAATGAGATGACGGTAAAGATCGCTTTTGCCAGCAATGACCGTCGTCTGGTCAACCAGCATTTCGGCGCGGCCGAAGCGTTCGCCATTTACGAAATGGGCGAAACGGATGCGCGCCTGGTGGAGGTGGCCGAATTCATCGAGACCTCTATGGATGGGCACGAAGGAAAACTGGCCGCCAAGATAGAACTGCTGGAAGGTTGCGCTGCGGTGTACTGCAATGCGGCCGGGGCTTCGGCCATTCAGCAATTGCTGGCCAAAGGCATACAGCCGATGCGCGTGGACGAAGGTTCGCTTATCGAAGAGTTGCTGGCTTGCTTGCAGAAGAGCATGAACAGCGAACCGCCGGTGTGGCTGACGAAGCATTTGAAGAAACAGGAATGCGCGAACCGGTTTGCAGCCGAAGAGCAGTGGCAGGAATGAACACAGCAATTTCCGGAGGTGTTAGATGATCGAGACTTCCGCGCGGGTCATTTCGTCCGACAACGGCACCGTCCTGGTCGAACCGGCCAGCCAGTCCGGCTGCGGCGGATGCAAATCGCACAGTTCCTGCGGCATTTCCGGCCTGGGCAAATATTTTTCCGCGAACCGCACGGCGATCGCGGTGCAGTGCGATGCAAATGTCGGTGCGGGCGATCAGTTGAATATGAGCATGAGCGAAGCCGACTTCCTGAAAGCCGGGTTGCTGGCTTACCTGCTGCCCAGTGTGTTCACGATCACCGGCGCGGGGTTCGCCTCGTCGCTCGGCTTCGGCGATGCCGGCGCGGTGCTCGGCGCAATTGCGGGCTTTGCCTGCGGTTTGATGGTCGTCAGGCTGCTCGCCTGGAAACCGCGCATGCAGGTACGCAAGACAAGCAGTTTGTTCAATGAAGGAGATACACCATGAATCAGGCAGTAGCAGAACAGGATCCGTTAATGTCCACGGACTTCATCAAGGAAATGGTCAAGCAGATGCGCGCGATCGACAGCTACGGAACGTACGACGGCTGGCCGGTGGAGCGCATCCTGGCACCCTATGTGGTGACCAAGGAACAGCGGCGTTCGATACCGGTGATCGGCGATCCGGACGACGTCCTGCTGTCGCGCATCAAGGCGTTCTACAACGCGATTTCGTCGCTGATCGAAAAGGAATGCGGCCTGATGGCGGTTCCCATCGTCAATCTCACGCACGAAGGTTTCGGCCGCGTCGTGATCACCGTGGGCAAGCTGGTGGTGCTGGATCGCACACTGCGCGACGTGCATCGCTACGGGTTCGAAAGCTTCTCCAAAATGAAGGACGAAGGCGACAAGCTGCTGTCGGTGGCGCTGGAGCTTGTAGGCAAGTATCCGGAAGTGGCGGGACTTTAATTCTGTTTGCATTTCACTAAAGAAATGAAATTGAAATTAGGGAGAAAAGGATGAACGATGAAGAGTTGAAAGCCCTCGACAAGGAAGTAAAAAAACTCAAGCGCATTTCCAGCGAGTGGGCATCGCAATTGCATGACCTGGTCGAGGACAGGCTGCCGGCCGGATATGAGGAAATCCGCGGCATTTCACAGTCCACCTACGACGCATGCAAAGCCTGGGCGGAAGCGAATGCGCGATTGATCGCGGCACAGAAGGACGTGCAAAAGGAAGCGCAGAATGGCTGAGATTACCGGAATCACCCGTGGCGGGACGGTGTGGACGCCGACCTTCATCACCGCGCTGAATCAAACCACCTGCATAGGCTGCGGCCGCTGTTTCAAGGTCTGCCCGCGCGACGTGTTCGACCTGATCGAGCGCAGCGAGGACGACGAAGCCTATGACGAGGACGAAGACAACACCATGGTGATGTCGCTGGCAAATGTGCTGGACTGCATCGGCTGCGGCGCCTGCGGGCGCGTATGCCCCAAGCAGTGCCACACCCATGAAGCCATGCCGCTTGGAGCCTGACAGCATGTTGAAAAACTACTGCGGTGGCTCACTTGCGGCATTGCACGGGGCTCACTCTCTCGCCTATCCAAATGATATGTCTCGGTCGTTGCGCGTCGTGCGCCTTGCATCTGACCATCCTCCTGACATTTTGCTACATACTGTAAATCATGGCTAAACCGGAAAGACACGTATTCGTCTGTTCGCAATCCCGCCCGCCCGGTCATCCGCGCGGCTCCTGCGGCGCCATGGGATGCAGCGCAGTCCTGGATGAATTCTACAGGCAATGCCAGCAGCGCCAGTGCATAGGCAAAGTGGCGATCACCGCGACCGGCTGTATCGGCCCGTGCGGCATGGGACCCAACGTGCTGGTCTATCCGGAAGGCATCATGTACGGCAACGTCGCTGCATCCGACGTGGGCGCGATATTCGATGAACACCTGCTCGGCGGCCAGCCGGTGGAACGGTTGAAGATGCCATCCGACATATGGTGATTCCGGCTTCATTTCATCGGTGAGACCGGAATGAAACTTGTTGATTTCGAGCCAGCTGCCCGCCGAACTGGAAATATTGGCGGAACGCATCGTGATTGCGTTGACGGATGAAGCATCGCACTTTGCCGGGGAGAACGGCGCGCCGCAGATCGAACTGGCTGCAGCGAACTTCACCAGGGTCATCGATCCGGGCAACCAATTGCCGGGCTATGAAGGCGTGTGGCGCAATGCGCGCAACGAACGATGCGGCAGCCTGACCTTCAACAGCGACGGCAGCTTCTATGCGGAATACGATTTGTTCTGTCCGCATCCGCGCGATGCGCGCTGGTTCGTCGAGATGGTGACCGCATGGGGCAATTCGGACAGCATGCGGGTAGAGGCGCAGATGATCCCGAGTCCGTGAGTCATGCCCGGCTTTCCGGAAAACATGCGCCTGATATTGGCGCACAAGCAATCCACCAGCGCGCGGGTGCGCTTTTTGTGTTTCGCGCACGGCATCTGCGCATTTGCGCCATTGCCGCCGTTATCATCAGTGGACGAAAATGCGCCCGCGCCGCAGGTGGTGCATCATCCCGGTGTATATTTGCGTCCTGCGGAACAGCGCCTGGGTTTGCCCGAGGGCAGCCTGAAACAGGAGCCGGAATTTGTCGCGATCGTGCAGACGCCGGATGAAACGATCATGGTCAACCTCGCGCTGATCACGACGATGGATCCGCCCTTTGCGGCTGCGCAAGCCGCCGGGGCACGCTTCATCGCGATCACCGAAGCGCGCAGCTTTTCCGATGTCGAGCTGGGATTGCTGCGTCATGCCTATCCCATCCTGGTTTGAAAAGATAAGGAGCAAACGATGAGTCAATTTGCAATGGGCGACATGGTCTCTGCCGCGCAGGACCTGTTCAACGAACCTGTCGAGGACACCGGCGAGAGCGGCATCCCCGGCATTGCTGCCGGCGCATTGCTGGCGGGTGCGGGAACGCGCGGCGTGGTAGTCAACATCGGCCATGCCGAAGCCGCACCCAGACAGCAAATATATCTGGTGCGGTTCGAAACGGGTCCCGACGGCACGCTGGCCGAGCCCATCGGTTGCCTGGGCGAAGAACTGAGCGGCGGCCGATAGCGGTGAACCTGGAAAAAAACAGTTAGCCACAGAGATCACAGAGGAGAAAGAAATGGTTGCAATAAATACTGACTTCAACCATCAGGTGACTCTGAAAAATATGTGGGATCCGCTATCTCTCTGTGTTCTCTGTGGCTTCAATTACGGTTTTTAGAATGAACGAAGATCGTGTTGCTGCCGTGCTGGCGTATCACGCGCGCAGCAAGCACGCGCTGGACCGTTATGCCGCCGGTCCCGGCACGCTGGACTGGGATGCGCAGCCCGAGGCTTTTCGCGATTGGTCCGGCACGCAGCAGATTGCGCTGCCGCGTGACGTCGTCGTGCCTCAAATTCCGTGGGGAGAAGCTTCTGCACCACGTCGCCCACTCCCGTTTAATACCGAAACTCTGGGTTCGCTGCTGCGCCTGTGCGTCGGCCTGACCGCATGGAAGGAATATGCCGGTACGCGCTGGTCGCTGCGCGCGCATCCGTCGTCCGGCAATCTGCATCCGACCGAGACCTGGCTGATCGCGGCGGGCGTGGGCGGGCTGGACGACGGCCTGTACCACTACCAGAGCCGGCTGCATGCGCTGGAGCGGCGCGCGTGGGGAACTGAAAATAAAACAAGCGGCGCATGGCTGGGTTTCAGCTCGATACACTGGCGCGAGGCATGGAAATACGGCGAGCGCGCCTTCCGCTATTGCCAGCTCGACCTCGGCCACGTGCTGGCCGCGTTGAGTTACGCGGCGGCGCTGCACGGTTGGCGGCCGCGATTGATGGACATGGATTCGGCAGCGGTGGCGAATTGCCTGGGCCTGGATCGTGCCGAGGATTTCGCCGGCGTGGAAGGCGAGGAGCCGGAAGTGATCGTGGCGCTGGAAGCCAACGCAATGCCAACGATGAATTCGAATTGGAAATGGCAGCATTGGGAAGGCAAACCGAACCTGCTCGATCCACGTCCTTTGTATCAATGGCCGGTGATCGAGGAAGTGGCGGCCGCGACGCGCGGCGCGCCGCCGCATGCGACAGTCACACCTGCCCGTTCCGCAGCGATGCGAGCGCAAGCGGGGACGGTTTCAGCCAGCGATATTATCCTGCGGCGCCGCAGCGCGCAGGCTTTCGACGGCGTATCGATCATGCCGCACGCGGTATTCAAGCGCATGCTTGCCGGCCTGCTGCCGGGCGGATCGCCGGTCTGGGATCTGTGGCCGCATGCGCCGCGCGTGCACCCGGTGCTGCTGGTGCACCGGATCGAGGATATCGCGCCCGGCATGTACGTGCTGCCGCGCGCGGAAGCAGCCAAGGATGCATTGCGGCACTCGCTGCGCAACACCTTCACATGGCAGGCTGCCGACCCGGAGTTGCCGCTCTTCCAGCTGGTTGCGGCGCGGGCAGGCAAAACCGCGCGCACGCTGTCCTGCCATCAGGACATCGCCGCGCAATGCGCGGTCGCGTTCATGATGGTGGCGGAATTTGCCGCGCCGGTTGCCGCCGATCCGGCCGCGTACCGCCACCTGCATTGGGAGGCCGGAATGCTCGGCCATGTCATCACGCTGGAAGCCGAAGCGGCCGGTTGGCGCGGCACCGGCATCGGCTGCTTTTTCGACGATGCCGATCACGACGTATTGGGTTTGAAAGATGATCAATTTCAAGTAATCTATCACTATGCCGCGGGGATGGCGGTGGACGATCCGCGGCTCTCTACGCTACCCGGATATGAGTAAACCAACAAGGGATCTACATGAACGACAACGTACTTAAATGCTGGCTGTTGCAGGCTGAATTCAAGGTAACCGATCCTCTGCAAGCCGGCATCAACGGCACGATCGCCAATGCGACCACACCGCTGATGCATGCTGCCCGTATGGGAAATATCGAAGTGCTGCAAGCATTGCTGGCACGCGGTGCCGATCCGGCATCGATGAATGCGGACGGCAACGGCGCGCTGTGGTTTGCCTGTTTTGCCGACAGCGAGGAATGCGTAGCCGAGCTTATCGATGCCGGCGCGCCGCTCGACAGCCAGAATGTCAACGGTGCGACGGCGCTGATCTACTGCGCCTCGACGGGCAAGACCGCATTGGTGAAACAACTTCTGGCTGCGGGCGCGAATGATGATTTGATGACGCTGGATGACTTTACCGCGCTGGAGCTGGCAGCTAACCTGGAATGCATGCGCATACTCAAGACAGCTGCCGCGAAAGATACAGAAAATGCCTGAACAACCCGGCCTGACCTGCAGCGTGAGCACCACGCAACACCGCGCGCTGGGCAGGCTGGTGAATCTGCAATTCCCGGACGGTTTGCTGCTGAGACTGACCGTGCCCGAAGCTTCCAGCCTGTCGTTTGCGCTGGTCGCGGTGCGCGACGGCATCAGCACGGAGCGGGAAATCTACATGAGCCCGATCGCCAGCGATGCGGCATTCCTCGGAACGGTATGGGCGGGTGGAATGAACATCGCCATGCATGAGGGCGCGCTGGAACTGGACTGGCCGGGTGTCGGGTTGCTGGCAGAATCATTGGCCACTGCCATCGGCTGAAGCGCGCAATCAAAAGGCGACAGGTCCAGCATGGGACTTTGTTCCGGGCACTGCCGCTGATAATTCGCGCCGCTCCAAAGCGGAACTTGGCAGATAGCAGATATGTGCCAGTAGCGGACTTCAACCTGGTGAAGCAATCCACTATCCAATCGTGATCAAGCCAATACACGAGTATTTGATTTGGAAACTGCCCGTATCATTGAACTTGTTTGTTGCATGAAAACTCGATAGTCTGCGTTTCCTCGATAGCCTGGAGGAAATTTTGGTCCCCGTATCATCAAAACATGTCAGCACGAAACTGTCACATGAATAACTGTTATGCATAGTAGATGGAAAGCAAAAATCAAAAGGGCTTCACCCCTTAAATGTTTGATAAAAATGGATAAAATAATGTGAGCAGTATTATGGATAATATGAATGTCGGATACATTGATCAGGCAATTCAGATGTTGAATACGTACGCAAAGGAAGATAGTTTAAAACCTTTGCTATCGATATTGGAAGCATTAAGACAGGACCCATACAACAAATCACTTTCAGCAGAGCTTGCTGCCACATGGAGGAATCTTGGTGTGTATCAAGGTACAGTTTTAACCTATGTGCCATATTTCTATACTCTGATACCTGATGATATTTTTGGAGACAATTTAAAAGAATAAATGGGCTAAGTGATTAAAGGGAGGTGGCTCAGAGCCTTCTTGCCAAATGCATTTAAGAACGCATAACAATGCGCTCGTTCGGACGTTCGCCACGCAGTGCTTCGCTCACGCCGCACAGCTTAATCGTTGAGCTTACGCAACGTGTCGTCAGTTGTCCTTTACTTTTGCCAATTGCCTGTCTGAAGCGGAACGTCAAGGCAGTACGAAAACGTTTTGCCAGGGCCCAATTGTTCTTTTCGGGCTCGCCTCTAAACTGCAAACCCGAATTCCGGCGCAATCAGTTTCAGCCAGGATTCCACGCGTGTATCGGTGAGCAGCTTCTGGTTCTCCTGATCCAGCGCCAGGCCGACGAATTCACCATCTATAAATGCCTTTGAAGAAATGAACTCGTAATCGTCGGCGGGCCATGCACCGACCACCTTGGCGCCGCGCGCGACCACGAAGCGGTAAATCTCGCCCATCGCATCGACGAACTCGTCCGGATATTTGTTCTGGTCGCCCAGGGCGTACAACGCGACCGTCTTGCCGCTGAAATCCACGTCCTTGAGTTGCGGCAGGAACTCCTCCCAGCCGCCGCCCATGCAATCGGTGGAGAGTCCCGGCAGTTGTCCGCCGCCCAGCGTGGAGGTGCCGAAGATCAGGTGCGAATAACCCGCGACCAGTTCGGGTGTAGCCTTGTTGACGTTGAGCGCATCCGCCATCGTTTCATCATCGAAGCGTTTCTTGATCGCCTTGGCGATGCGGCGCGTGTTGCCGGTGCTGCTGGCAAAGAAAATTCCGATGCGTGCCATGATGTTCCTGTTGGTGATGCTATCCGTGAATGAAACGAAACAGCCGCACGACACGACTGGCCGTTCGAGAACTGACGGGGCTGGCAGGCAAGCCCGGATAAGCCGGGTCGTCGCCGAAATACCGCCTTCTGGAATACGTCAGGCCGCGCATGGGCTGCTCGGTAATGCTCTTGAACAACAAACCTGACATCATGTTCCGCTCCTTTCGTTAACCAGCCACTTTGCGACGGTTCTCTGGTCGCCTGGCGGAATGGCTATTTGCCTTGAGTTGTTTTGTGGTTGCTTTCGCGTGCTTGTGACAGAAAACCTGTCATAAATATGTGTGGTGCCAACTGTTCAGCAATACCTGTGCCATGCCATCGCGTCGCGGCTATTCCTTTGTCTGCCATGTTTCTGGCCGGATATGCGCTTGTCACAAAACCGACAAGCCCTCACGGCCGTGTTGTTTCAGACACGCGGGTTGAGCGAGCCCTGTCGGTAAATCTCCAATTAAACAGCCGGTTGGCCAAAGCGCGTGCACTGGCACGCAGCTTGCGAACTGTCAGGCACAGACCCTTTTATTCCTGACAGGAGACCCACCATGATCAATCTGACACCCAGTGCAATTTCCGCCGTGGAAAAATTCATCAAAGGTTCCAGCGAACCCGTCGCCGGTTTGCGTATCGCGATTTCCGGCGGCGGCTGTTCCGGATTCCAGTACGGCATGTCGCTGGAACAGAGCAGGAACGAAGACGACGTGGTCGTGGAATACGGCGCGGTGACGCTGCTGGTCGACCCGTTGTCGGCCCCGCTGCTGAATGGTGTCACGGTCGATTTCGTCGACAGCCTGAACGGCAGCGGCTTCAAATTCGAAAACCCGAACGCCAGCTCGAGCTGCGCGTGCGGTTCATCATTCTCGGCATAAGGAGAACATCATGTGGGATTACTCGGACAAGGTTAAGGAGCATTTTTTTGAACCGCGCAATGCGGGCGTACTGGAAGGCGCGAATGGCGTGGGCGATGTCGGTTCGATTTCGTGCGGTGATGCGCTGCGCCTGATGCTCAAGGTGGAGCCGGAAACCGACATCATTCTGGACGCGCATTTCCAGACCTTCGGCTGCGGCTCGGCGATCGCTTCTTCTTCCGCGCTGACCGAAATGATCAAGGGCAAGACGCTGGACGAGGCATTGAAGGTCAGCAACCAGGACATCGCGGATTATCTCGACGGACTGCCGCCGGAAAAGATGCACTGCTCGGTGATGGGGCGCGAGGCCCTGCAGGCTGCAGTGGCCAACTATCGCGGCGAAGCGTGGAGCGACGATCACGAGGAAGGCGCGCTGGTATGCAAGTGTTTCGCCATCGACGCGGTGCTGATCGAGGAGACGATACGCGCGAACAATCTGTCCTCGGTGCAGGACGTGACCAACTACACAAAGGCGGGCGGCGGCTGTTCATCCTGCCACGAGGGCATCGAAGAGATCCTGGTCAAGGTGATGATGGAGCGCGGCGATACGTTCAAGGCCGGTGCCGGAGCGAAAGAGCAAACGGCTCCCGCCGGCATGACCAATCTGCAGCGCATCCGCAAGATCGAGGCGGTGCTGGAAGCCGTCCGTCCGCAGTTGAAGCGGGACGGCGGCGACATCGAACTGGTGGACGTGGACGGCAAGACCATCTACGTCAACATGACCGGCGCCTGTGCCGGCTGCCAGATGGAAGCGCTGACCCTGCAGGGCATACAGCAGAAGCTGATGGAAGAGCTGAAAGAGTTCATCAAGATCGTGCCGACCAAGACGGGCGCGCTGACCAGGGCGATGAAATAGGCCGTGATTGGACTTGACCAATAAAACTAAGGGGCAAATATGACCGGCATCTATCTCGACAACAACGCAACAACGCGGGTGGATCCTGCGGTGGTGGAAGCCATGCTGCCGTATTTCACCGAGCAGTTCGGCAATCCGTCCTCTATGCACAGCTTCGGCAACAAGGTGGGGCTGGCGATCAAGAAGGCGCGCATGCAGGTGCAGGAGCTGCTTGGCGCGGAGCACGATTCCGAGATCATCTTCACGTCCTGCGGCACCGAGTCGGATTCCACCGCGATCCTGTCCGCATTGAGGGCGCAGCCGGAACGCAAGGAAATCATCACCACCACCGTGGAGCATCCGGCCATACTGACGCTGTGCACCTGGCTGGAAAAGGACGGCTACAAGGTGCATTACCTCAGCGTGGACGACAAGGGCCGCCTCGATCTGGACGAATACAAAAAACTGCTGACCGACAAGGTCGCGGTGGTGTCGGCGATGTGGGCGAACAACGAAACCGGCACGTTCTTCCCGGTGGTCGAGATGGCCGAGCTGGCGAATGCCGCAGGTGCGATGTTCCACACCGATGCGGTGCAGGCCGTCGGCAAGGTGCCGATGAATCTCAAGGACACCAGGATCGACATGCTTTCCGTGTCCGGCCACAAGCTGCACGCGCCCAAGGGCATCGGCGTGCTGTACCTGAAGCGCGGCGTGCGTTTCCGTCCGCTGCTGCGCGGCGGGCACCAGGAGCGCGGCCGCCGCGCCGGCACAGAGAACACCACCTCCATCGTCGGCCTGGGCATGGCAGCCGAGATGGCGATGGCGGCGATGGAATTCGAGAACACCGAAGTGGCGCGGCTGCGCGACAAGCTGGAAACTGCAATCCTGGCGAAAGTGCCGCGCTCGTTCGTCACCGGCGATCCATCCAACCGCCTGCCCAACACCAGCAACATCGCGTTCGAGTTCATCGAGGGCGAGGCGATCCTGCTGCTGCTCAACAAGTTCGGCATCGCGGCAAGCTCGGGTTCGGCATGCACTTCCGGTTCGCTGGAGCCCAGCCACGTGATGCGCGCGATGGGCATTCCGTATACCGCCGCGCACGGCACGGTGCGCTTTTCGCTGTCGCGCTACAGCACCGAAGACGAAGTCGATCGCGTGATCCAGGTCGTGCCCGAGATCATCGCGCAGCTGCGCAAGCTGTCGCCGTACTGGGATGGCGATGGCCCGGCGGCAGAACCGGAAAAAGCGTTCGCGCCGACTTACGCATAAGGCAAACAACATGTCCCGCACCATCATCATCGACGACACCACACTGCGCGACGGCGAGCAGTCGGCCGGCGTGGCGTTCACGCTGGATGAAAAGCTGGACATCGCGCGCCGGCTCGATGCGCTCGGCGTACCCGAGCTGGAGATCGGCATTCCGGCGATGGGCGCGGAGGAACGCGAGAGCATCAATGCAGTGTCGGCGCTGGGGCTGAATGCGAGACTGGTCGTCTGGAGCCGGATGTGCATCGAGGATATCGAGGCGTGCGACGCGCTCGACGTGCAGACGATAGACGTATCGATCCCGGTATCGGATATTCATCTGAAAAAGAAACTGAATCGCGACCGCGCCTGGGTGCTCAAGACGATCCATGAACTGGTGCTGCATGCCTTCGACATGGGGCTGGACGTGATCGTCGGCTGCGAGGATGCATCGCGCGCCGATCCCGATTTCATGTTGCAGGTGGCGGAAGCCGCACAGGCAGCGGGCGCATGCCGCATCCGTTACGCCGACACGCTCGGCGTGATGGAACCGTTTGGTGTGCACAAGGCGATCGCCGCGTTGCGCGCCGCGGTGGATCTCGAAATCGAGATGCACGCCCACGATGATCTGGGGCTGGCGACGGCCAACAGCCTCGCCGCCGCCGTGGCCGGTGCGACGCACATCAACACCACAGTGAACGGTCTGGGCGAACGCGCCGGCAATGCGCCGCTGGAGGAAGTCGCGCTGGGACTGAAAAAACTTTACGGCATGGACACCGGTATCGATCTGGCGCATTTCACCGCGCTGTCCGAATGCGTCGCAGCCGCCTCCGGCCGTCCCGTTCCCTGGCAGAAGAGCGTGGTGGGCGGGGGTGTGTTCACGCACGAGGCCGGCATCCATGTGGACGGCCTGCTCAAGGATCCGGACAACTACCAGGGTTTCGATCCGGGGGAAGTGGGGCGCAGCCACAAGCTGGTGGTCGGCAAACATTCAGGCGCGCACGGTGTGATGTCGGCTTATGCCAGCATGGGGCTGACGCTCAGTCCGGTGGAAGCGCGCGCGCTGCTGCCGGACATACGCGCTTTCGCCGAACGCGCCAAGCGTTCGCCGGCCGATCAGGAATTGCTGTTCCTCTATCAGCGCTACATCGGGCGCTGTCTGCCCGGCGTGATGCACTAGGACAAAAAAAATGGAAGACACGCTGCCCAATGTGAAAGCGGATATGGATGTGACGGCTAAACCGGAAGCCCCGTCCTTTTTTACCCTGCTGCGCGAGGACGTGGAATGCGTGTTCCATCGCGACCCGGCCGCGCGTTCGCGCTTCGAGGTGTTGACCACCTATCCGGGCGTGCATGCCCTGCTGCTGCAGCGCGTCGCGCATCGCTTGTGGAAATCCGGCTTGCGTTATCCGGCGCGCGTGGTTTCCTTTCTTGCAAGACTGTTCACCAACATCGACATCCATCCCGGCGCGCGCATCGGGCGGCGATTCTTCATCGATCACGGTGCGGGTGTGGTGATCGGCGAGACCGCCGAGATCGGCAATGACGTGACGCTGTATCACGGCGTAACCCTGGGCGGCACGACCTGGAACAAGGGCAAGCGCCATCCCACGTTGGGCGACGGCGTGGTGGTTGGGGCGGGGGCCAAGATACTCGGCGCGATCACGCTCGGCAGCGGGGTGCGCGTAGGCGCCAATTCGGTGGTGGTCAGCGACGTGCCTGCCGAGCGCACCGTGGTGGGCATTCCGGGCAGGATCGTGCTGCGCACCGAAGATGCGGGCGCCGGAAACGGCCATGCTTCTGCTCTGGGCGGCATCAATCTGGATCATCACCTGATCCCCGATCCGGTAGGGCGCGCGATCGCGTCCCTGATGGAGCGCATCGAGGTGCTGGAAAAACAATTGAACAAGCAGGGCGCGGCAGTGGACGGGCAATGCCATGGCTGCGATGCGGACGATCTGTGCGGCACCGAAGTGGCACGCACGATCAGGAAGGAATTGGCCTGACATGGATCTTTTGGATTTCGAACAGACCGAGCTTTATTTCGATGACCCGGTCGCGCCCGAAGCGGAGAAATTGATCGCGGAGGCGGCGAACAGTTACGGCAGCGAAGAGGCGGAGCAACTGTTGCTGCAAGCCCATGTGCTGGCACCGAAGCAACTGGTAGTGCTGGTGGCACTGTACCGTTACTACTTCTATCAGCATCGGTTGGAAGATGCGCTGTTCGTGGGTGAAAGCGCGCTGGCCGTTGCAGGCCGGCGGCTGGCATTTCCCGATGACTGGGTTTACCTGCACACCGGCAATGTGGGTGAGGGGGCGATGCATTCGATGGGGCTGGTGCGCTTTTACCTGATGGTGCTCAAGGCCACCGGCTATCTGAATCTTCGCCTGGGACGGTATGCGACGGGGCAGGCCATGCTGGAAAAGCTGGTCGAGCTGGACAGCCACGACCGGCTGGGCGGCAAGGCATTGCTGCAAGTGATCCGGACGGAATCGGCATCGAGTTATGGTGTGATGGAAAGGAGAGAATGATGGATGAACTGACCCTGGATGAGGCGCTGGAAGAACTTTCGGCAGCCGAGGAATTCCTCGAATATTTCGGAATCGCCTATGAGCCCTCGGTGGTCCAGGTGAACCGGCTGCATATCCTGCAGCGCTTTCACGATTACATCGGCAAGGCGGGAAACATGCCGGAAGACGAGGAAGTGCGCCGTGCGGTTTACGCAAGGCTGTTGCAGCAGGCCTACCGGGACTTCTTGCAATCCGATGCGCTGACCGAAAAAGTATTCAAGGTATTCCACATGCATGAACCGCAGACCCGGTTCGTGCCGCTGACTTCGATCACGGTGAATAAATCGGGGGCGTGATGGACTCGATTTCTCTTGACCCTTCGATACGCCCGCTATGCGGGCTACTCAGGGCGAACGGTCTGACGACCACTCCGTTCGTGCTGAGTGCCTTGCGCAGCAAGGTGTATCGAAGCATGAGCGGAGCGGCAACTGCCGAACTTGGAATGAATACACAAGGAATACACAATGCGCCCTAAATTCGAATTCGGCAACGAGGTGCGCATCATCCGCAATGTGCGCGATGACGGCACCTATCCGGGCATGACCCCCGGCATGCTGCTGGTGAGGCGCGGCAGCACCGGCTTTGTGATGAATGTCGGCACTTTCCTGCAGGACCAGCTGATCTACACCGTGAATTTTCTGGAGCTGGGCAGGGTTGTCGGCTGCCGCGAAGAGGAATTGATCGGCATCGACGAACCGTGGATACCGAGCAAGTACGAGACCCGCGAAAAAGTGCGCAGCCGCATCACGCTGACGGTGGGCGGCGAGACGCGCGTCAAGCCGGGCATGGAAGGCGAGATCATGAAAGTGTTGCGCGATGACAACGACGGCGTGCTGTATCACGTGATCTTCCATGATCGTGTGCTGCAGGTCCCGGAATCCGCACTGGAAGCGATGCGTGCCCATGATGATGACACCTTGCCCTCCGTTCGTGGTGAGCTTGTCGAACCATGAACGGAGATTCAGGAACCAGCCCTTCGACAGGCTCCGGGCGAACGGATGTTCCTCTTGATAAGGAATAAAAATGCCTGAAGTGATTGAAAGCAGCATGGCCTACCTGGCGCTCAAGGCGGCGCACAAGCTGTATGGCAAAGGCCCGGACCATCTGCAGCCCGAGGAGTTTCAGCGGGTGAGGAAGATGGCCCGGCAGCAGCATGATCTCGAAGCGCGCGTGCTGGTGGCAACCGAAGCGCGCGATGCGGTGGTGCCGCCCTCCATGCTGGCCGCGGCGATGGACGAAATCCGCGGCCGCTATCCGGACGAAGATGATTTCATCGAAGACCTGGCGCGCAACGGCCTGGATAAAGCCGGGTTTGCGAAAGCGATGGAGCGCGAACTGAAAGTCGAAGCGATACTGGAGAAGGTGGGCACGCGCGCGGCCAGGGTCAGCGATGTGGAGGTGGAGATTTATTACCGCTATCACCCTGATCAGTTCCGCCGCCCCGAAACCAGATCGGCGCGCCACATTCTGGTAACCATCAACGAAACCGTAGACGAGAACACACGCAGTGCCGCACGGACACGTATCGAAGAGGTCGCTGCGCGGCTGGCGAAAGAACCGCAGCGCTTCGAAGAACAGGCGCTGAAGCATTCCGAATGCCCCACCGCGCTGGATGGCGGCAAGCTGGGCGAATTGCCGCGCGGCAAACTGTTTCCTGAGCTCGACCGGGCCCTGTTCGAGTTGAAAGCGGGCGAGGTCAGCGGCGTGCTGGAATCCGAGCTCGGTTTCCACGTGCTGCGCTGCGATGCGATCAACGAAGCGGGTGTGCTGGGTTTTGCCCAGGCCAAACCGCATATCCGCAAGCTGATGGAACAGAAACGCAAACGCGTCTGCCAGCAGGCGTGGCTCAAGCCGTTGCTGGAGGCTGATTAGGAAGTAGGGTGGCACGTCTTATGTGCCCACGCGGACAGCATCAATCCCAAATCCTGGACCGCCACCACACATTGTACGAGGCGAACCTTGCGGCCTCTCTGGATGTAGGTTGTGCCGTTTGCAATAATTTCTCGAATGTATATACTATACGTTATCACATATGGGGAATTAAACCATGCGTACAGCAAAAGTTTTCAGGAGCGGGAATTCGCAGGCGGTAAGGATTCCGGCGGAATTCCACCTCGATACCGACGAGGTGGAAATATTCCGCCGGGATGATGAGTTGGTACTGCGCAAAAAAGCCAAGTCGCTTGAACAGGCGTTCCACCTGCTCGTTTCGCTGCCTGACGATTTTCTGGCAGAGCGCAAGGACGAACTGCCGCAAGAGCGTGCAGACCTTTAGCCATGGCGCGCTACCTCCTCGACACCAACATCTGCATCTACATCAAGAACCATCGCCCGGCCGAAGTGCTGGCGCGCTTCTCCAAACTACCGCCCGGCAAGGTGGCCATGTCCGCCATTACCTATGGGGAGCTATGTTTCGGTGCGGAAAAAAGTTCGAAGTCAAAGGAATCGCGGAATATCCTGGAACATCTGGTCGCATTGATTCCGGTGTTGCCGCTGGACGAAACCGTTTCCATACACTACGGGAAAATCCGCCAGCACCTGCAAGCGAGCGGCAAACCAATCGGCAATAACGACCTATGGATTGCCGCTCACGCGCTTGCCGGCAAACTCATTCTGGTCACCAACAATGAGGCGGAATTCAAACGCGTGCCGGGACTGCGGGTTGAAAACTGGGTTCAGTAGCAGCGCGTGAGGTGCGAGGATTGGGGAGCCGGAACTGCGGCGCAAGCAATTCAAGCCCGGCTCCGAAGTCTGTGAGGCTTCCATGTGCAGCACAGCGATACGATCAACACTGCGGGCGCAATTCATTAAAAAGAAATCGACTCCGGTACTGAGGTCCTGAGGTCCATATTACCGTTACCTGTTATTGTCGCCCCGTAGCCAAATGCTCAGTCGGCATTCGCGCAGTCCAGATAGATGCCATCGGCTCCCCGAACTAGTGTCCTACCAGCATTGCTTCCAATTGCATATTCACCGATCGCGTCGTAGTTCAGATGAAGTTTTCGTGCGGGCACTTCGCTTCTACCACCGCTAGGCCGTTTTCCGTCCCATCCATCGGGGTAGAAGGCTGTTATCGGTGTGTCGTAAGCTGCCATCTGGTGATCTAAATCCCCACACTGGATTTCCCCCCGAACCTTAAATAGTGTTAAATCGGCCCAATACGGCAAACCGATAAAGTCTCCATTAAGAGTGGGCAGAATTTCACACTGGTACTCACGGGGCGTGCTCGTGCCCAGGCAAACCACAAGTCTTGCTGCAAATAGCGGCCTACCGGCGGTCTGCTCTTGTTTGATTGAACGGTCGACCACCCAGGCAGCAAAGTCTGGAATCTGATCGTTATTGAATCTGCCCACGATGAATCCCAGCGACACCCTTTTCTTGCGTACCGTAATCTCATCCGGGGATAAAAATTTTTTAAGTTGGCTCTCATCTTGCAGGAAATCTTCATTGCGGAGAATTTCGTATCCAGGTAGGGCCTTGCTGATGGCGTCTTGATACTCGCGGGGTATATTTGACGGTAATTTTGAAGTTGTTTCGGCTACTCCCGATCCGCCCCAAGCCAGACCAGTCTGGGTCAGCAAAACAGCAAGTACTGACGCCAAGAATACCTTCTTCGGTTCATTCATTGCGTTTTCCCTTCCTCAGCCTGAGTCACATCAATTAATTCTTAGCGTGTCCATCAAACGTGGGTATGTTTAGAACGAACTTGCCGCACTGCCACTGGCTTGAAGCTTTAACCATGTTTATTGGAATGTAATTGAATAACTGACGAATGGTAATAACTAACTGACAAATGGCAATTTACAGTTGCCATCCCCTATAGCATCAGTGGATCGATATTATCGTTGCGGTTGGTTGAATTGAGAAACCTTGTGACTGGCCGTAACTGGCCGAACTCAGACTAATGAGTACTTTACCTTATCTGTCCGCTTGTGGTGCGAAAACGGTCGTTGAAAGCTAAGCTAAATCCCCTTTGAGTGACACGGGGCTGTGGGCGTATAGGGTTGCAATCCAGCAAATCATACGACATTTAAGTCATTGGACAACGCTAGTGAGTGTTCCTAAAGCAAACTGTTTTAACTATGCAAGCAAGGTTTGTGTTTCCTTCGTCATTAGTATCAATGTCCGAGCCTGCACCTCGCATGAATGGCGGGTGCGGCTATCGAGCGTCTTCAGCCATGCTTCGGGTATGTCTTCAAGCCCATACAGCGCACCCGCCAGCATCCCCGCTATCGCTGCGGTGGTGTCGGCATCGCCGCCGCGATTGACCGTGGCGATCAGGCAGTCGCGGAAATTTTCGGTATCAAAAAAGCTCTGGAACACGGCTTGCAGTGTGTCGACGATATAGCCGCTGGGATTGCCGATCTGGCGTATGTTGCGAAACTTGAATTCCGGGTGCCGAGCGACAAGCGGGTGTGCGTGGCCATGCAGCAGATGATTTTTGTCCGCGCCGCGGAAAGCATCCTGCATCATGAACACCAGGCATTCACAGGCTGCATCTGAAATGGCGCAGTTGTGGGTGACATGCGCCTGCGCGCGGCACGCGCGGCGCACGCCATCTTCCGTTTGGCCGAAGGTGGCAAGTGCCACGGGCAGCACGCGCATCGCCGCGCCGTTGCCGGCGTCATTGTCGGAGTAGGGAGCTTCGGGTTTGCCGGTCAGGCGGAATTGCAGCAGGTTGCGCCGCACGGTGTTGCCGATGTCCACCGGCTTGCCGCGCATCCAGTTGTCGAATGCCTGCGCCGCCGCAAGTGCATCCACTTTTCCCTGCGCGAGGATGGAGCTGCCCAATGCGAGCGACATGGCGGTGTCGTCGGTGACCTGTCCCGGCTTGAGGCGCAGCCAGCCGCCGCCGCGTATTGAGTCGTGCACGCGATATTGCGCGGCGATTTCGCGCGGGGTCATGAATTCCACAGTCGCGCCCAGCGCGTCGCCGATGGCGAGGCCGAGGTAGGCGGCGACAGCTCGATCAATGGTGCGCATGATTAAAATTCAAAAAAACACAAGCCACAGAGATCACAGAGAATCTGGCAGTTCGCTTTCTCTGTGATCTCTGTGTCCTCTGTGGCAAACAGGCTTTTAGGAATTATTCCTCCGGTCCGAAACACTTCTGGTAATCCGTGCATACTTCGCAGCTTGGCGCGCGGCAGGCATTGATCCCTTCTTTCTCGCACAATTGTTTGTAGAGGAATTTCTTCCATTTCATGTCGTGGATATTTTTATCAGCCAGCACTGGGAAATTCTGTTTCATCAGCCGGCCCAGGTAAACGCGCGACCACAGGCCGAGGTCCTGCCACAGATGGTCGCTGGCCATGCATGCAGTAGTGACGATCTGCGACATCCATTGTTCGGAAAGGTCGATGCCGGCGCGATGTTCGAGCAGCAGCGCAAGCACGTCGTCGCGTTCCAGCGCGCGCGGGTCGTGGACCTGTTCCGCGCAGCGCAAGGATAGTTCCAGTCCCGGGAAATGCCGCTCCAGCAGCGCCGAGAAATCCGCCTTGTCCAGGCCGAGTCCGGGCGGCAGTGCGCCCGATCTGCCTGGCTGGCTGGCGATCATTTGGGCGAACAGCTCGTCGTTGGGCAAGCCCGATGCGTGCGACATCAGTTCCACATACAGCCCCAAGAATTGAAGATTGCCTTTCACGTTTGTCCTTTCTCCCGCTTGCGGGAGAGAGTTAGAGAGAGGGACATCTTTCTGCGTAAGCATGGTGTCGGGCTGCATGATGCTTGCCTATTTGCTGGGATATTCGATCGCCAGGTCTTCGTCGCGCAGCACCATCTGGCAGGCCAGCCGCCATGCGCTGCGCACCACATCATCGACTTTCATCGCATCGATTTCCTTCTGCGTGATCCTGCCTTCCTGCTTGAGCACGGTGATCTCGCGGTCCGTCAGCGGCCCGCCCATCGGTCCCTTGGCCGAGAGATTGGTGACCTTGACCATGCAGGTCCCGCATTCGCCGTCTTCACAGCTGAAGTCGATGGGGATGTGATTTTCCCTGGCCAGTTTCAGCAGGGTCTTGGTGTGGCTGCCCGCAACGGCATAGACGGTTTTGTCCTTGTGCAGCGGGCTGGAAAAAGTGATGTTGGGCATTGCGGTTACTCCTGTCGTTAAGTTGATAAAAAAATATTAAAACCTCAAGCCTGGCCACAGAGGACACAGAGAAGGCTGTGTTTCCCTCACCGTCATCGCCTCACCCAAAAATGGGCTGCTCTCGTGTTGCAGTTGTTTGGCTTTCTCTGTGATCTCTGTGTCCTCTGTGGCAAATTGCTTTTTTTGGCTCATGCCTTGACGACGATGTCGCCGCCCAGCACCTGTGCCTGGCAGGCGAGGCGGTGGTTGCGTCCCGCCATGTTTTCCTGCAGTACCTTGTCTTCGAGCACCGAGCGCTCGCTCATATTCTCCATGCCCGAAACGATGCGCATCATGCAGGTGCCGCATTCGCCTTCGCGGCAACCGTAGGTGATGCTGGCACCTACCTTTTCGGAGATCTCGATCAGGCGGGTACCCGCCGGAACGGTGACCGTGGCGCCGAGTTTTTCAAAAGTCACGTTTGCTTTAGGCATGGTTATGCTCCCGGTTCATGAGTTCAGACATGGAAATGACGCGCTTCCCGATGTTGCCGGTCAGGTGCAGCGCGAGCTGTTTGCCGAGGTCATGGCACAGGTCCAGCTCTTCATCCGTCGGAATCAGCCGGGCGCGCACGCCCGTGATCGGCACGCGCAGCTTGAGTCCGCGCAGGCGGTCTTCGATCATGTTGACGGCCTCGCCGCTCCAGCCGTAGGAGCCGAACGCCGCGCCCAGCTTGTCGCGCACATTGATCACTGCCAGGGAGGACAGCAGATCCCAGATCGGCTTGACCGCATCCCCGTTGATGGTGGGGGAGCCGAACGCGAGACCGTCCGCTTCCTCGATCAGGTCGACAAAGGGCAGGTTGCCGCCGCCCTGCAGGTCGTACAGCGAGACGCGCACGCCCGGCACGGTTTCCGCGCCGTCGCGCACCGCCTCGGCCATGCGGGCGGTATTTCCATAAGACGAGATATAAAACACCAGCAGGGATTTGGTGTCCTTGCCGATCTCGTTGTGCAGCAATGGCTGGGCCAGCTGGCGATAGCGCTGCACGTAGCTGCGCGGCGCATCGCGCAGGATGGGGCCATGCGCCGGGGCGATCATCTTGAGCGGCAGCGGCTCGATCAGTTCCAGCGCATCCAGCACATGTTCGCGGAACGGGCGCATGATATGCGCGTAGTAATATTCGAATGAAAAACGGAAATCGCCGACCTGCCCGTTGAACAGCCGCGGGTCGCAGAAGTGGCAGCCGAACACGTCGCCGCTGAATAATATGCCCTGTTGTTCCAGCCAGGTGCACTGGGTATCCGGCCAATGCAGGTACGGCGTGTTGAGGAAGTGCAGGGTGCGGCCGCCCAGGTCGACGGAATCGCCGGTGTGGACGATGGTGTAGGCCAGGTCGTCGTGCTTGACCAGCGCTTTCAGCATCAGCTGCGCCTTGCCTGAAATATACAGCTTGGCCTGCGGCGCGCGGCGCATCAGTTCGGGCAGCGCGCCGGTATGATCCGGCTCCAGATGATTGAGCACGATGGTGGTGATTTCGTTGTAGTGCGCGACTTGTTCCAGACGGGTGAAGAATTCGCTCGCGTGCGATTCCTTGACGGTATCGATCACTGCCACGCCCGCATTGCCGCGCACGCAGTAGGAATTGTAGGTCGTGCCGTTGGCGGTCTTGAGGATGATGTCGAATTCGCGCAAGCCCGGATCGAGAGCGCCGACCCAGTGGGTATCGGGAGCGATCGCGATGGCCTCGAGCGTGTCCATCACGAAACTGCTTCCGGCGATGGACAGGGCTGCGCCATATGTCCTTTTGAGCATGCTTCCGGATCACCTTTTGGTTTCGCATCGTTCAGACCTATCCATGCACGCACGGCATCGGCATCGAAACCAACACGAAATACGCCGTCCGCTTCCATCAGCGGGCGGCGGATCAGCAACGGTTCGGCAACCATCATGTCGAGAGCGGTTGCTGCGTCCAGCGCGGCAGGATGCACCTCGCCGGATTTGACGCGCGGCGCGCTGGGGTTGAACCACTGCGCCACCGGCAGATCGCCGAAGAACGGGCGCAGGCGTTCCGCGTTCCATTTTTCGGCAAGCAGGTTTTTCGCCAGCACGGTATATCCCGAAGCGGCCAGCCACACCTTCTGTCTGGTGTTGTTGCTGCAGCCGGGTTTTTCGTAGAAGACGACCGTTGCCATGGCTGGATATTCCTCAGGCTGCCGTTTTCTGCACCGGGATGCCGGTGAGCGAGCCGGGCGGATTCATCGCTACGCCGTCCTCGTTGAGGATCGCGCCTTCGATCGGGCAGATGGTGGCGCATTGCGGGTCTTCGAAATCGCCGGCGCATTCCGTGCACTTGTTCGGGTCGATCAGGAATGTCGGTTTCGCCTCGTAAATCGCCTTGCTCGGGCACAGCGGTTCGCATGCCCAGCAGTTGACGCAGGATTCAATGATTTCAAGAGCCATGATGAAGTTTCCTTATTTCAAAACCTGAAATCAGCCACAGAGATCACAGAGAGGACCGCAGTTGAATTTCTCTGTGATCTCTGTGGACTCTGTGGCTATTATGTTTTTCATGTTCAAGCCACCTTCTGTTGCTCAGCAACCTTGGGTTCCAGCTTGCCGGCCGCGCGCATCTCTTCGTAAACCGCGAGTATCGCGTCCTCGATGGCTTCCATCGCGTGTTCGCCATTGGGCTGGATGCCTGCCGCTTCCAGCGGCCCCCAGGGTTCGTAGCCGACCTTGCTGCACAGCACGACTTCGCACCCGGCGAGTTCGCGTATGGTCACGTCCAGTGCGCTTTCGCCGTCGCCGCAGGTGTCGCCGCCCTCGCAGTACGGGATGGTCTTGCGGTGACTGATGAAGCGCGCCCCGGATGAAGAAACCTCGTAAATCAGGAACTCGCTCGCATGGCCGAAATGTTCGTTGATGACGCCGCCGCCCTTGGTGGCGACAGCCATCAGCACCGGTCGAGTTTTCTCTTTCGGCTTGATGTCTTCGATGCTGACCAGTTGCACCCTGGCCTCTTTGGCGAGACGTTTGCTCTCCAGTTCTACGGCGATGGCGGCATGCACCTCGGCGCGCATTTTCATCGCCTCGGGATAGTTGATCTCCATCGCCTCGATCTTGTCCATCGTGAACTCGGCGCCTCTATCCTCGCCCAGCAATCCCACCGCGTCGGCGCGGCACTGGCGGCAGTGGCGCATCATGTTCATGTCGCCGGCGCATTCGTCCTGCAGCTTCTGCAATTCATCGTGGGTCGGGCCGCGCTGGCCGGTCAGGCCGTAGAACGTGCCGTGCTCCGCTTCGGAGATCAGCGGCATCACGTTGTGCAGGAACGCACCCTTGGCCTTGACGATCCTGGAGACTTCCGCCAGATGCGCATCGTTCACGCCGGGGATCATCACCGAGTTCACCTTGACCAGGATGCCCTTGGCGACCAGCATCTCCAAGCCCTTCTGCTGCTGCTCGATCAGGATGGCCGCGGCTGCGCGGCCCTTGATGCGCTTGTTCTTCCAGAAGATCCACGGATAAATCTTCGCGCCCACATCGGGATCGACGCAGTTGATCGTGATCGTGACATGGTCGATGTTGTGCTTGGCCAGTTCCTCGATGTGATCCGGCAGCGACAGGCCGTTGGTCGAAACGCACAGCTTGATGTCCGGCGCCTGTTGCGCCAGCGCACGGAACGTGGCGAAAGTGCGCTCCGGGTTCGCCAGCGGATCGCCGGGGCCGGCGATGCCCAGCACGGTCATTTGCGGAATGGTCGCCGCGACGGCCAGCACTTTTTTCACCGCCTGTTCCGGATGATGCAGCTCGGAAACCACGCCGGGACGGGATTCGTTGGCGCAGTCGTATTTGCGGTTGCAATAGTGGCACTGGATGTTGCAGGCCGGTGCCACCGCCACGTGCATGCGCGCGAAGTAGTGGTGGGCTTCTTCAGAATAGCAGGGATGGTTGAACACTTTCTCGCGGATGTGCTCCGGCAGATGGTTCATCTGGTCGTCGGTCGAACCGCAAGACCCGGCTGAACAACCGCCTTTTGCGGCCTCTGGCGCAGCGTTGCTGATGACAGGTAATTGCACGTTGATTCCTCCAGGTTGGGGTTTGAGTATCAGTCAGCAAACTGCATGCCTGGGCGAAATCGTTGTTCAATATCCTGTTTTGTATGGTGATTTTCTTCGAGTATGGGGCCGGGTGTTACAAACAGCACATGACATCGGCACGGGCTTGTGGCGAAGGCGACAAAAATCCCGATCTGGAAGCCTCGGGTATGTGAGTTGGGCACACAGGCTGCGGCATTCGGGCCTGGTGACAAGGCAGCCATGTGGTTGGCACTGTAATTGCACTACAAAAAACATAATGCCAAACATGATCGAGGAGAGATGATGTCATGCAACAGCCCAAACGGCTTACCCCTGAATTGATTACCCCGGAACTGATAACGCGCGAAGCCGCGCTGCGCGTCGCGCTGGCCGCGCGGGCGCTAACCAATACCACCTTGCCGCAATTGATCGATGTGTTGTGGGAACGGCTGGGCGAGAAACTGGATGCGGATGTTTTGCGCACCTTTACCGTCACCGACCTGAAAACGGGTTTGGGCAGCCTGGACGGCGAGGAAGACGGCGAGGACATCGGCATCGGGCTGGAAGCGATGAAACTCGCGGTGCGCATATTGTGGGGCGATGCGGAAGCGGATGAAGCACTGCCCGAAGTGCTGCCCTACAACGAAGGCGACATGCCCGATTCCGTGCGGGTGGCGATCGCATCCGATATCGGCATGACCCTGAGCGGGCACTTCGGCTCCTGCCTGCGCTTCCTGGTCTACCAGGTATCGGCGACCGACAGCCGCCTGATCGGCATCCGGTCGGCGCTGGAAGCGGATTATGCCGAGGACAAGAATGCATTCCGCGCGCAGATCATCGGCGATTGCCACGTGGTTTACATCGTCTCGGTCGGCGGGCCTGCCGCGGCGAAAATCATTCGCGCCAACATCTATCCGATCAAGCGTCCCGAAGGCGGCACGGCGGAACAGGTGATCGCCCAGTTCCAGCAGGCGATGATGAATTCGCCGCCGCTGTGGATGCTGAAAATACTCGGATTCAGCGCCGAGCGGCGGCTGAAAAACTATGCCGCCGCCGAAACGGCGGAATGATCAATGGGCAAACCAAATCCTTACCAGGCAACGGCCAATCTCATCGCCAATGCGATCGGCACGGCCAAGGTGTTTGGCGAGAATCGGCGCATCACCAACCTGGTCGCCAGCAGCATTTTGCGCTTTGCCGAGGAGATGAACGACAGCGATGCGGGCGACGAATTGTTGTCCCATGCACTGGATTGCATCAGCGCGCGGGATGCGGAGCATGTACCGGCACTGCACTCGGCACTCAACGCGCTGCTGACATTGCGCGCATGAATCACCAGCCTGGCCGGACACACTGCAGCGGGGATCAAGAATGCTGAGCGGCGCATTGCTCGGGCTGATGGAGCGGATCGGACTCGACATCATGACGCTGACGGAGGAGATCGATGAGTCCGAGTTCTTCGCCAGCCGGTTGGCCCGTGCGCAGACGTTGAAATTGCTGGGCAGCCTGGTGCAGACCGCCGCCAATCTGCCCGCCGAAACGCGCGAACGCATGCCGCAGGTCGACTGGGCGGCATGGGCTGAATTGGCAAAAGTGCTGCCCAGACCGTCACAGCACCCCTTGCAGATATGGGTCGCGATCAAGGAGCTTACCCCGATGACCGTGCAGCTGCTGCACGATTACAAGCGGACGCAGCCGCAATTATTTTCAATTGCACCGTGATTGTTTGCGCTTGCAGCAGAGTGAGCAGCCGTATCGATACATTCTGTTGAAGCCACCCGTTTGAAGGTTTGATAATAATTCCGGGCCAAAACCGGTAAAATCCATGCTCTAAAACATATTCACTTCCAATACACCATGAATACACCACTCCCTTCCGATCCAAAACTGCTGATGCGCTCCATCATTCAGCGCATCGCCACCGGCCCCGAACTGTCCAAGGACATCAGCCGCGAAGAAGCCCGTCTCGGCACCAAAGCCATCCTTGAAAACCGGATCGACCCGGTGCAGGCTGCCATCTTTTTTATCGCGCTGCGCATGAAACGCGAAACGCTGGACGAGAACAAAGGCGTGCTCGATGCGGTGCTGGAGACAACCAGGCGCGTGGTGGCACCGGTCGATGAGGTCGTCGATATCGGCGATCCGTATGACGGTTACAACCGCTGCTTGCCGACCGCGCCGTTCCTCGGCCCGTTGCTGGCTGAGCTTGGCGTGCACGTGGTCAGCCACGGGCTGGACCGGGTGGGACCGAAGTATGGCGTGTGCGCTCGCCATATCCTGCAGGCTGCCGGCGTTCCGGTAGACCTGACGCCGCCGCAGGCGGCAGCCCGCCTGGCCGATCCGGCACTGGGCTGGACCTATCTCGACCAGGCTCAATCCAATCCGGGCCTGCACAACATGGTTGAATTGCGTGCGCAGATAATCAAGCGCCCGGTGCTGACCACGGTGGAAGTGCTGTCCAAACCCATCGCCGGACGCAAAAAGACACACTTCATCACCGGCTTCGTGCACAAACCCTATCCGCCGATTTATGCCGAGCTGGCGCGTGTGGCCGGTTTCGCCAGCGCGTGCATCATTCGCGGTGTCGAAGGCGGCGTGGTGCCTTCGCTGCGCCAGGCCGGCCGCTACTTCTGCTACCACGACATGGAACCCGAAAGCGAAGTGGCGATCGATCCGACCGAACTGGGCATCCGGCAGGATGTGCGCGCTGTGCCGTTGCCGGGATCGGTGGCTGCTGCAGAAGGCGAGGACGAGATCGTTGCCGCGATCGACATACCCGCCACCGCGCGCGCTGCCGCCGAAGCGGGCATGCTGGCACTGAAGGGGACGAAGGGCCCGTTCTACGATGCGCTGGTGCTGGGCGGCGCGATCGTGCTGCACCATGTCGGGAAAGCCGCCAGCCTCGCCGATGCCGCCGCGCAGATACGCGCCGTGCTCGATTCGGGCCGCGCCGCCAAAAGGGTGGCGTGATGGAGGGATACGTTGCGGTTGCCGCGGCGGATGAACTGAAACCGGCGCAGATGAAACGAATTGCAGTCGGCGGCAAACGTTTGCTGCTGTGCAACTCGGCGGGCACGCTTTACTGCGTGGATGAAATGTGCAGCCACGAAGATTTTTCCCTGTACCTCGGCTGCATCCAGGATGGAAAAATAAAATGCTCGCTGCACGGCAGCTATTTCGATCTCGCCACCGGCCGGCCGACCTGTGAACCGGCGGACCGGCCGATACGCACCTACCCGCTCAAGATTGATGCGGGCCAGGTGTGGGTTACA
>CAVWTZ010000046.1:0-3429 GCA_963757485.1 uncultured beta proteobacterium | reverse complement strand
CGCCGGTAAGCTGCTGCCAGCGCAAAATGGCAGTGTCGACATACAGCGGATCCAATTCCATTGCATAGCAGACGCGGCCGGTGCGCTCGGCAGCCAGCAGGGTTGTGCCGCTGCCGAGGAATGGGTCGAGCGCAATGTCGCCACGGCTGGAACAATCCAGAATCGCGTCCGCAACCAGTCGTATCGGTTTGACTGTCGGATGCAAAGCAAGCAAATCGCCTTCCTCTCCGCTGCGCATGGCCTGAATGCCCGGGTATTCCCAGACATTGGTGCGGTAGCGCCCGAAGCGGCCGAGCTGGACATTATTCTGGTGGTTTTCAGTCCCGTATTTGTAGACCAGAATCAACTCATGCTGTGAGCGATACAGACTGCCCATCCCAGCCTGCTTTTTTACCCAGACGCAGACGTTCTTGAGTTCAGAATAAATTTCCGCGCCAGCCGCGAGGATTTCGGGAAGGTGGCGCCAGTCCATGAAAACGAAGTGTATGGATCCTGATTGGCTATGTTGAGTTATGCGGGCAAAAACGGTCTGCAAAAAATCCGTGAATTGTTGAGGATTCATTTCTCCTGCTGCCATCGCAAATTCGCGATGCTTTACTGCGCCGTTTCCACTGACGTGGCCATCAATTCTGACGTTATACGGAGGGTCCGTAAAAATCACTGCTGCCTTGCGCCCTGCCATGAGCACAGCATAGGAGTTTTCTTCCAGAGCATTGCCGCAGTACAGGCGGTGCGGGCCGAGAAACCAGAGATCGCCTAACTGGGTTACAGCAGGCCCGGCCACTGAAGGCAGCTTGTCATCCGCATCCTCATCGGTTTCTTGCTGCAAGGATAATCCCTCGAGCTTGAAATCGATCTCGCCCATCTCGAATCCGGTCACTTCCAGGCTGAAATCAATTTCTGCCACGATAAGTCGCGCAGCTGCTCCGCCAGCAGGCGTTCATCCCAGGTGGAATTTTCTGTCAGGCGGTTGTCCGCAATTTGAAAAGCCATGGCTTGCTCCGGCGTGAGATGTTCCAGGCGCATGACCGGCACTTCGCTCCAGCCCAATTCCTTGCAACCCGCCAATCTGCCGTGGCCTGCAACAATTTTTAGTTGGCCGTCTACCAAAATTGGGACGTTGAACCCAAACGCTTTGATACTTGCGGCAATTTGGCGGATCTGCTTTTTTGTATGGATGCGTGGGTTGCGCGGATCCGGTTTCAAATCCGCGATAGGGATCAGTTCTATTTCCATCCTTGGCATGTCTGGTGCAGATATGCCGGTTTGATGTGTGGCTGTTTGTGCTTTCATGCTAATCTCCTATTGGAAGTAAAAATACGTCAATATGCCCAAAAAAATATCAACCGTTCCGGCCGGGTCGGATGTCCGGAGCCTCCAGTGCCCAGGCAAGAAGCGGCAGTACGATGCGTGCAAGCGGAATCAGGACGAATGATTCGCCATCCGGGAAGGTCTCCTTCGTTCCAAATATATCTTCAAGTTGTTTCGCTTCGCTTGGGCCGATGATTTCATACATGCCAGCCGTCTCGGAATAGCGGTTATGGAAGCGCAGGAACCTTTGGTTTCCGAGGATGGGATAAGATTTACCACGGCTCTTGACCCAGTCATGATGAAGCCCAGCTTCGGGTTGTGCTTCCACGGCCTCAGTGCATTGCTGGCGAATATCCTTACGCTGAGCTGTCAAAATTTGGGCGACCTCTTTGGGGCGCATGCCACGACGTAGTGCATAAACTGCTATGCCCAACTCAGCCAGTTCCTCGAAGTTATAACGTACGCGGTTGCCACGCCCCTGGCCGCGGGATTTTTCATTAAAGGGAACGCCAAGCTGGCGCAGGTAGCGCAACTGCTCAACAAGTTGTTTCAGCTTTGCTTCGCGCGGATATTCCCCATGGCACAGGGCCCAGAGAACTTGGCCCTGCGTCAGACTGAGTTGGGGAATGCGAATATTCATGACGGCACTCAATAGTAAGTAATATTACATATAATAACATGATGCCAGCCCACGTCAATCAGGTTTTTGCACATTAGCCTGAGTCAATTTCAGCCAGTCACACTAATAAAAGTTCCCGCATTCGGAAACAGGGCATCTGACTGACCGGTTCATAACTGAAATCCACCAATACCCATGAGGTTTGCTGCGATGCTGGCCTTTTTTTCACATGCGGCGGATCATGTGATATGCAGGGCCGGTATCCTAATTTTCTTGCCGGATTATCATCGCTATTAGGTGATACAGCGAAAAGTGAAGAGGAAATTCGGTTAGCACTAGGCGTAGAGAAACGGCAGCTAAAGGGTTGGCTAATTGATGCTATCAAAGATGGATTTTTCGAAAAGCAGAAAAAGCCTGTGAGATATATGTTGCAGCGTCAACAGTCGTTTTGCTAATAACAGGAGAGACGACGATCATCCGATCTCATTTTTCTGCCCTGATACGGCCCTGTTAACCCCCTGTTAACCCCCTGTTAACTCCCTGTTATGGCCCTGTTAATTTTTCTGTTAATTTTTGCTTTAAAAATTCGATAACGGCTTGAAACTGGCTATGGGCATGGGTCTTGTGATGGTAGTGGGCAAAATAAGGCCATAAAATAAAAAATTTCCCTGTTATTTTGCCTGTTAACAGGAATTAACAGGCAATTACCTGAGACGGGTTGGCAGCAGACTCAGTCCACCGCCAGCAAGTCTGGGCCCTTCCTCGAGAAGGGCTTTTTCTTTGGCAGAGGCGCCGCAGCATGCGGGCTTGCGAAGAATGCTGCTATTCTCTGGCAGGCAGTTGGAGGACAATTCTTCCATTCTCACCGAAGCTTTCTCTGTTCGCTATCTCGCCGCTCCAACTTTGCCTGTTTCAGGCCGCAGATCAACGCATTTGCGCATTGGCGCGATTGCGTAAGTGGGGTAGTCCCCTTTTTGCATAGCAGCGGAGTAAACTGAATGTTTTCTAAACAACATTACTAACCGAGTATGCGGTCAGCAGGATCAGCTTATCCATCTCTCTATAGCGGCATGTTGAAAATCAACATGCCAAATCATTTTTGGCAAGCATCCTGATAAGCAAGCGCAGAGGAAGGGAGTACGGTCCGATGAGAAACGCAAGGAAAACCATGGCTTTCATCTCCCTGATGATGTTCGCCTTGAATGCCCCAGCCGAAATGAACAAATGCACCGACTCGAATGGGCAAGTGACCTACACAAACATGGCTTGCCCGCCCGGTTATGACGTTGCGAACAGTGTCGGGGACAATTCCATTGCCGTCGATGGCAACCCGTCATTCACTCAACAGGAACTGGATCAGATGCTGGCGCCGATTGCGCTGTATCCGGACCCCCTGCTGTCGCAGATTCTGATGGCGGCGACCTATCCGCTGGAGGTCGTCGAGGCGGCACGCTGGTCGAACGCCAATCCCAATCTCACGGGCGATGCGGCGCTTCGCG
>CAVWTZ010000045.1:0-9961 GCA_963757485.1 uncultured beta proteobacterium | reverse complement strand
GCCAAACAGCCCTACAAGGATGGAGCCAAAAACGCAGCACTTTACAACAAGAAGAAGTAGAGTGCGGTTGGATTCAAGTCGTATAAGAATTTTTTAATTTTGAAATGGAGAGCGTCATGAGCGACAAACCCGGTTTTATAAGACGTACCTGGAATTTTCTGAAGACGCCGAGCGCCAAGTATTCCCTGATCGGCATCGCCTCTGTATCTTTCATCGCCGGCATCGTCTTCTGGGGCGGCTTCAATACCGCGCTGGAAGCAACCAACCGGCTGGAGTTCTGCATCAGCTGCCATGAAATGCGCGATAACGTGTACCCGGAATACAAGCAAACCATCCACTACCAGAACCGAGTCGGTGTGCGCGCGATCTGTCCGGACTGCCATGTGCCCAAGGAGTGGGGGCCCAAGGTGTGGCGCAAGATACAGGCGAGCCAGGAAGTCTGGGGCAAGCTGACCGGGAAGATCGATACCAGGGAGAAATTCGAAGCTCACCGGATGGAACTGGCTACCAAGGAATGGGCGCGCATGAAGGCGAATGGTTCGCGTGAATGCCGCAACTGCCACAGTTGGGAGGCAATGAGCCCGAAAACTCAGACACCGTCGGACTATGCGCGGCACATGAAAGCGGAAGCTGATGGACAGACCTGCATCGACTGCCACAAGGGGATCGCCCACCATCTGCCGAAAGAGTACGTCGACCCGACGAGGAGTGATTTCACCTCGATGCCGGATCGTGATGTCTGCACAAGTATTTTGAACCGGGCTGGTTAGTGTACCAAGACAAATCGACCGCATTGCGGTCGATTTGTCTTGGGTGGCACGTCAGAAGGAGAATCGGATTCGGGGAACTATTTGAATATCCTGGCCAGCAGGGACATTCCCCAGTCGCTGGAAATACCCGCAAGCACCACAATCAGCACGAATATGAAAACCGATACGGCAACGACCATTTTATTCTTCACAATGCTGGTTTCTCCGCAATATTAAGGGCATCGCAATACAGTGTGATCAAGCGAACCGGCGGGCTTCGCCGGTTGCCCGCTTCCTCACGGCTCAGGCGTAGTAGCGCAGGCGTCTGGAAAATTGTTGCAAGGCTTCGATACCGCTGGTTTCGGCGCGGTGACACCATGCCTCCAAGTCCCTTACCATCTGTTCCTTGGTCGCCGTGGAACGCTGCCAGATCGAGATCAGTTCCTGGCGCAACGAGTAGGCGATATTCAAGCTTCCGGCTGGTCCGCATGACCAGACCCAATTTCAATTTTTCCTGCTCGCTCAGGACAGTCACATCGGCATGCAGCCAGTGTTTGACGCGCTTGAGATCGACTTTGCCGAGTCCGGGCATGCGCATTTTGAGTTGCGCGATTTCTTCGCGGTAGGTTTTCTTCAGGAACTTTGCATATTTGGCCATCACTTCGTAACGATGCGCCATCACTGCATGCAGCGTATCGATGTCGCAAACGGTTTTTGCGGTATTGATGCGCACTTTGGGAGCGATGCGCTTTTGATCCTTGCCAGCCCCAGCGCCGCCAGGCTGCGGATATACAGCCAGCCGATGTCGAATTCGTACCATTTGCTGGATAGCTTGCGCCGAGCCGATGTGGGCGTGGTGGTTGTTGTGCAGTTCTTCGCCGCCGATCAGGATGCCCCATGGCACGATATTGGTGGACGCGTCGGCGGGCTGGAAGTTGCGATAGCCCCAGTAGTGCCCCGCGCCGTTGATGATGCCCGCGGCGGTCACCGGTATCCAGATCATTTGCACCGCCCAGACGGTGATGCCGATCGGCCCGAACAGCAGCACGTCGATGGCCAGCATCAGCGTGATGCCCAGATGCTGTGTTTTGCGTAAAGGTTGCGCTCCAGCCAGTCGTCCGGCGTGCCGCGGCCGTATTTTTCCAGCGTCTCGCGGTTCCTGGCTTCCTTGCGGTACAGCTCGGCGCCTTCCAGCAGCACTTTCTTGATGCCCAGCATCTGCGGGCTATGCGGGTCATCCGCGCGTTTCGCATTTGGCGTGATGCTTGCGGTGGATAGCGACCCATTCCTTGGTCACCGTACCGGTGGTCAGCCACAGCCAGAAACGGAAGAAATGGCTGGCTGCCGGGTGCAGATCCAGAGCGTGGTGAGCCTGGTGGCGGTGCAGATAGATGGTCACCGAGGCGATGGTGATGTGGGTAAGCGCCAGCGTGGTGAGCACATAGCCCCACCACGGCAAATCGATAAAACCTGAAAACATGCTAACCTCCCGATTGCAATTGTGAATTGCAATATATCATTGTAGAAATGCAAGCAATTGTACAGAAGCCGAAATGCGTCCCGGTAGATTAAATTCGCTCTATTATTGCCGCAAAGAACCCATCCGTGTTGTAGATATGGGGGCGCAATTCCAGATAATCAACCGCTTGCAGAGAAATCTTCTGTTGCTGCAGGACTTCGCTTACCGGGCGCAGCACAAAATCGGGATGGCTGGCGAGGAAAGCCTGCACGATCTGCTGGTTTTCGTCCGGCAGGATGCTGCATGTCGCATAGACCAGGCGCCCGCCCTTTTTCAGCAGCCGGCTGGCAGAGACAAGAATCGCGGCTTGCTGGCGGGTGAACTCCTCGATGCTGCCGGGCGACTGGCGGAATTTCAAATCGGGGCTGCGCCGCAGCGTGCCCAGGCCGCTGCACGGTGCGTCCACCAGCACGCGGTCGATCTTGCCGGCCAGGCGTTTAACCTTGAGGTCGTTTTCGTGCGCGATCAGCATCGGCTGGATGTTGCTGGCGCCGGAGCGTTTCAGGCGCGGCTTGAGGTTGGCGAGGCGTTTCTCCGAAACGTCCATCGCATACAAGCGTCCCTGGGAATTCATCATCGCGGACAGCATCAGTGTCTTGCCGCCCGCGCCGGCACAGAAATCCACGACCATGTCACTGCGTCTGGGGGCGAGCAGGAAGCCGAGCAACTGGCTGCCCTCGTCCTGCACTTCGATCTTGCCTTCGGTGAACAGCGGGTCGCGGTTAAGCGGAATCTTTTCCCTGAAGCGGATACCTATCGGCGACCAGGGCGTGGCGGTGGCGGCGATATGCCTGTCGTGCAGTTGCTTCAGAACGTCTTCTCGTTTGGCGAGCAGGGTATTGACGCGGATGTCCAGCGGCGCGGGCTGTTGCATAGACTTGCCGATGGCGAGTATGTCTTCATCGGAATAGCTGGCGCGCATCTTTTCCACCAGCCATTCGGGCAATTCGGCCTGCACCGGCAGCGGCAAATCCTCGGCCTTCACGCCCTTTACGGTGGCTAACCAGTCCTTCTCGCCGGGCTTCAGCACCGGTTCGAGCTCGCGCAGGTTGTAACCGCCGAATCTGATCATGTGGGCGAGCGCCATGCGACGCGGAGTGGCATTTCCTGCGCAGGCATGTTCCAGCAGCATGCGGTGGCGCAGCACGCCGAAAACTGTCGCGGCAACCAATTCACGTTCGTTGGAGCCAATGCGCTCATCCTTGAAAAAATATCGCAGCGTGGTGTCGGCCGGATGCGCCAACGGCAGGATGGCACGCAGTGCCTGGATGACGATCTCTAAACGGTATTCGGTTATCAGCATGGGGAAGGTTTTGCAAATCAGGTGTGCATTTTAACAGGGTTGCACATGCGAACGATTATTCGTCGCCAGCGCGGATGCTCGATATCACAAATTCCTCAACGACCTTTCCGGAACCGTCAATCCGGCGTGAATTTGACCGGCAGCAGCCGGTATTCGAGCCCCAGCCAGATTTCAAAATAGGCTTGGCCATCGTTACTGCATTTGACGCAGGCGCAGCGTGCGCAACTTGCCCATCGGCGTATCGATATCTTCCTTCGTGCCAATCTCGATCTGGTATTGGTGGAGTTGCACGGCATCGCTGATCGGCAGCGGGAAGAATTCCACGCCCAACGGAAGTTTCGCGAGCTGGTACAGGAAGCTCAGGGTGTCCTGCGCATCTGCGGGCAGATCGGTTGCGTCGCCGTTTGAGTAATGCAGTTTCCCTGCCGAGCGGTCGAATGTGACCAGCAAGTCTTGCGTGTCTTCCCGGGTGATTGTTTGTTGCTCGAATATCTCGGGTTGCAGGCCGGTTTCGCCTATCTTGCCCCGGCTGTCCTGGATTATCCGGTCGTTATTGCGCAGACTGGTCAGCCCGGCAGTTTGCTGCACCGACCTGACGTCGTACCGGCCCCCGCGGACGTCAAACTGTTGGTGAATCTCACCTGTTATCAATCCACCCGTGCCCTTGTACACAGAAAAAGTGAGTTGCAAATGTTCCGGGAACGGAAGCTTGGCCGCGGCTTCATTCGTTCTGTTCATCATGGCCAGCGGTTTGGATTTATGCAGGGAGGAGGCGCTAGCGCCGGATTTTATCCCGGGGTACAGCGGTTGCGGTTTTGCGGAATCCGGTTTTTCTGTGATTACTGCGACGGGTTTGGGCAGAGGCTCCAGCCTGACGGAGAGAGGCGGCAGTTGCACCCTGGCTTGCGGCAACTTTATATACGGCAGCCACAGAACAACGGCATGTACCAGTACCGAGATTGCGATGGCCAGCGTGATGCGGCCGGCGGGATTGCGAAAGGCTGCGATCACGGAATGGAAATGAACTTCGTCAATTCCTGCGAGAGACTGTCTCCATCCGGATCGGTGATGACGATCTTGTAAGGGAAATTGAGATGCTCTCCCGCCAGCCAGATTTCGGTCCGGTTGGAACCCTTTTCCGGCACGCTGGCTATATACAGTGCCTTGAACGTGCCGAGCGGAACCGTTACGGTCCGGTCGTGCGTGATGCGGTAATTGTATATGTCCAGCTTGCCGCCGTTGGTCATATGGAAATCCAGCGCGTCGGCTTTGTCCAGTGACAGAAACAGGAATTGGTACATCGCGCTGATCCGGTCTTGCGTGTCATCCGGGAGTGGCACTACCGTGCGATGTTTGTGTTCAATCATGGTGAGTTGCATGGTGTTCCAATTGAACTCGGCGCTGCGATTCCTGCCCTCATCACCTTCGCGAACATCGCTGAAATGCAAAGGCTTCAGCCCATGCGCGCCTATCGATCCGCTACTGGTGAGGATAATCCTTCCCGGCCTGAATATCGCCAGCAAGCCGGTGGCGCGCGTAGTACTGATTATCGTGTAGCGATTATCCTTGCCGATCGCGAAAACGTCATCTACCTGGCCGATTTTGATGCCGCTTTTGTAAATATCGTAGCTGGCCTGAACGCTGCCCGGGGTTGCCGCGAGTGAAGACGCCGCGACAAGCAACATCAGCCATGCAAGCGATCGAAATTGATATTTCATTGTCATTCCAGACTGGGGCTGACCAACGCAAAACCGGACTGTTTTCGATACAGCAACATGACCCGCCCTTGTTCGCTCAATTTGATCTGACCCTGGCATAGCCAGCTGACGGCTTGCGGAAAAATGCGATGTTCCTCGTTCAGCACTCGCGATGCCAAGGTTTGCTCGGTGTCGTCACGCAACACCGGTACGGCGGCCTGGATGATGATGGGGCCGTGGTCGAGATCCGGGGTAACGAAATGCACCGTGCAACCATGGATCTTTACGCCGTCCTGCAACGCCCGCGCGTGGGTATTGAGTCCGCCGTAGGCCGGCAATAGCGACGGGTGAATGTTGATCAGCCTGCCGTGATAGCGCGACACGAAGCCGTTGCCGAGGATACGCATGAATCCGGCAAGCGCAACAATATCGGGATTGAAAGCATCTATCTCCTGTGCCAGCGCAGCATCGAAACTGTCGCGATCCGCATAATCGCGGTGTTCGACGACAGCAACAGGAATACCATGTGCCCTGGCGATGTCCAGCCCTTCCGCATCGGCACGATTGCTGATCACCGCCGCGACAATGCAGGGCAGTTTCGCTTCCAGCAGGGCTTGCAAATTGCTGCCGCGGCCGGAGATCAGGATGACCAGTTTTTTCATGGTGGAAGTCCCGGATGTGGGTCAGGCGACCTGCGTTTGTGCCTCATCGCCCCGGCGCGCGCGTATCGAGCCGATCACGGTTGCGGCTTCACCGGCGGCGTTGAGTTGTTTCAGCGCTGCATCCGCATCTTTCTGGGCCACGACCACCACCATGCCGATACCGCAGTTGAAGGTGCGATACATTTCGTGCGGGGCGATGTTGCCCATCTCGCGCAGCCAGTCGAACAGCGCGGGCGTGTGCCAAGCCTTGCCATCCAGCTGCGCGACCACGTTAGCCGGCAACACGCGCGGCACGTTTTCCAGCAGGCCGCCGCCAGTGATATGCGCCATGCCTTTTACGGTGAGCGATTTCATCAAAGCCAGCAGCGGTTTCACGTAGATGCGTGTCGGCGCCATGATCAGGTCCGCCAATGGTTTGCCGTCGAGTTGCTGCCCGAGATCGACCTTGCGGGTGCTGATGATCTTGCGCACCAGCGAATAGCCGTTGGAATGTGCGCCGTTAGAGGCGAGGCCGATCACCGCATCGCCCGCCCCGATATCCGCGCCGCTGATGATGCCGGCCTTCTCCACTACGCCGACGGCGAAACCCGCCAGGTCGTATTCCCCCGGGGGATACATGCCGGGCATCTCGGCAGTCTCGCCGCCGATCAGCGCGCAGCCGGCCTGTTCGCAGCCTAGGGCGATGCCCCTGATGACCTCGGTGGCCGCTTCCACATCCAGCTTGCCGCACGCGAAATAATCGAGAAAGAACAGCGGTTCGGCACCCTGCACCAGAATATCGTTGACGCTCATGCCGACCAGATCGATGCCCACCGTGTCATGGCGGTTCAACTCGAAGGCGAGCCTGAGTTTGGTGCCGACGCCGTCGGTGCCGGACACCAGCACCGGTTCGCGGTATTTCTTCGAGATCTCCACCAGCGCGCCGAAGCCGCCGATACCATTGAGCACTTCCGGGCGCATGGTGCGTTTGGCGTAAGGCTTGATGTTCTCGACCAGACGGTCGCCTGCGTCAATGTCCACCCCTGCATCGCGGTAGGTCCCCCCGCGCCCCTCTCCCCGGCCAACCTCTCCCAATGGAAAAATGGCGGCTACGGCGACTGGCTCGCCCGCCACGACGCCCTCGCCCTGGCCCATGAACTCGATGACAAAGAAGCCCTCGGCGACGAAGCCCTGGACGGCCCCTTCGCCGACAAACTCGCCCGCTGGCTCTCCCTTCACTACGCCACCGTCGCCGTCCGCTCCCTCGACGCCGAAGACCCCGACCCCGAAACCCGCGAGCGCCGCCTCAGCCACCTCTGCGCCGATGTCACCAGCCTCCAGCGCGAGGCCCACGAGGCCCAACGCATCGCCCTCGAACGCGAGCGGATTCAGCTTCAGGTCTCCAATGCCGAATGGCAGCGCAAAAAGGAACTCCACCAAGCCGAAACCCACGCCCTCAATGCCCAATCCCTCCACGACACCCTCCCCACCGGCGCCCCCACTCCCGCCCCGCCCACCACCAGCCAGGCCTCGCGCCCCGCTGAGCCCCCCTTGCCCCTCGCCCCTTCGCATAATCCACGAATCCATCAATCCATCAATCCACCAATCCACTAGCCCCTCTCCCCTCGCCCCCCGCCCATCGCGACTCGCGATTATCACCAATTATCACCAAATATGAGCAAATATAACCTCTCGGCCCCTTTCCCCACCCCCTGCACCCCCCATCCCAGCCTCGCCCCCTACGCTGACCAACTCGACCACTGGCACAAAACCGAAATCCAGTTCCTCCAGCAGACGCACGCCCTGCTCCGCCGCCACCTATCCCTTCCTTCGTCCGCTCCTTCGCCGGTTCCTTCGTCGGCTCCTTTGTCGGCCCCTTTGTCGGCTCCTTTGTCCCTTCCTTTGTCGTTTCCTTCGTCCGCTCCCTTGTCGCCCCCTTCCCCAAACGCCCCCACGCTCCAAACGCTCCTCACGCTCCTCACCCTGCTGCCCCTCCTGACGCTCCAGCCGCTCCCGGCCTGCGGAAAACTTCTCCTGAAGCAAGCCCAGCTCGTCCTCAAAGCCTCCCGCCCCACAGAACCCCGCGCCTCGCCCCCTCAAGACGACCCGGACGACTACTCCAAAACCATCGCCCTGATGCGCAAAGAGTACTTCGCCGACGTCGATGAGTACGAGCGCTCCGGCCTCCTCAAAATCCCTCCCCTCCCGGACCAATGTGGCGCGGGCATCCTGCCCGCGTCCCCCGCGGCCTCAAACTCGCCCTGCGCGTCGCCACTCGGAGCGCCGGCCTCCCCGGCCGCCCTAGCTTCAGCGCAGGCGGCAGCCGGCAGCCCCCTCCTCCCCGCGGCCGAGTCAGACCCGCCCTGCCCGCCGCAATCGTGAAAGTGTGAAATCCTGCCCCCCAGAACCATCCGCCTTCGTGCCCCTGCGAGTGCAGTCGCTAAACGCGGCATTCCGGTTTGCTGCGGAACGCCCCGGCGAAACCGCAAGCGCCAGCAAGCCCCGAAAGCTTTCGGGGCAAGCTGGACGCAGTCCATACGCTTCGCGAGGCGGGGCACCGGCAACCAACCCGACGCCTCCAGCGGTCTGTGCCAACGACAAGAGAACCGGAATTGATTATTGCTGACCAGCGGTCCCGAGCGGGGTCACTGAAACAATTGGGGCGCGAACTCGTTGAGATAATTGCGCCAGTTGAGCCAGGTGTGGGCGCCGGGGGTTTCCTTGAATACGGGGTCAAAGCCGTGCTGCTTGAGCAGGTCCACGGTGCGGCGCGAGGTTTCAATCAGGAAGTCGTCTTTGCCGGTCGCGAACCAGAGGAGTTTGACGCCTTTTTTCAATTTAGCATCGTCCAGCGCCGCCTTGTTTCGCTCCTCCCATGTGGGCCCAGCGGGCGCCCTTGCTGCCCCGCCACGACCTCCGCCATAGGCTCCGATCAACCCGGAGTCTGAAGACGCCGATGTAACCGAACTTCTCGAGATGGGGGACGGCGATGTTGAGCGTTTGGCTGCCGCCCATGGACAAGCCGGCAATCGCGCGATGCTGCCGGTCAGCGTGGATGCGGTAGCGGGTCTCAACATAGGGCATGATGTCATTGAGGAAATCCTCCACAAACTCGTCCACCGGAGGGCGGCCTGCGGGGCTATTCGTGGACATGCCGGCACGCGGGCCAAACCCAAAGGCGCGGGTATGGCCGGCAGGCATTACCACCACCATCGGTTTGGCTTTGCCGGCGGTGATGAGATTGTCCAGAATGAAGCCGGCACGCCCCACCGAGGTCCAGGCCTCGTCGCAATCCCCCGCGCCGTGCAGCAGGTAGAAGACGGGGTATTTGCCCTTGCCCGACTCGTATCCCGGCGGGGTATAGACGTGCAGGCGGCGAAACTTACCCAAGGATTTTGAGTAATAGGTGACGGCCGAAACCGCGCCGTGCGGAACATCCTTGGTGTCCTGGAAGTCGGAACCCGGGACCTGGACCAGGCTCCAGACGTTGTTGTTGGATTCGCTGACGGCAGGGTTGCGCGGGTCAATCACCGACACGCCGTCCAGGTTGAAGTTATAGCGGTAGGCGCCCGGTTCGATCGGGCCGATGGTCACCTCCCAAACGTCGTTGGTGCCTTTGGCCAGGGACGCGCCCTGGCCGTTTCCAGGAATATCGCTGCCGCTCAGCCGCACGGCTTGCGCCTTGGGCGCCAGGATGCGAAAAGTGATGCGCCGCTCGGCGGAAACTTCGGGCGACACTACTTGCGGTCCTTGCGGACCGCAACCGCGTTGCGCGTAGGTCAATCGATTCAGCAGGCACACCGCCAGCAGAACGGCCGCTGGCGTCAAGTTGTGAAGGGTTCCGGCATTCATGGGTCAGCTAATGTTCGACGCAACGAAGTAACAATCATTACCCCAAGTGAAGTGATCGCAGTTCCCGAGCCCGCCAGTTGGAAATTGGCGGAAAAAGATCTGGAGGATTGCCCTGCGCATGCCAGAAGCAGATTAACAGCAGAGCGTGAAATTGGCACCATCAGTACGTCCATCACCGTCGCTGGACACAACTAACAGCC
>CAVWTZ010000044.1:0-39826 GCA_963757485.1 uncultured beta proteobacterium | reverse complement strand
TCCCTGCTTCAGGAACACCTTCCTGGCGATTTGCAGTTGCGCCTCGTCGCCGACCGCGTATACGTCGAAGCGCTGCAGATCGGGATAATCGCTGACGATGTTGGCCAGCGTCGTGTCGACATCGTTTGACTGCGCGTGCGGTATGTAGGTGAAATTATCCAGTGCGTCAGCCCATGCGCGGCACAGGTTGTTCTGATAGTGCCCGGCTTCGTCCGCCAGCCAGTGCAAATCGATAGACTCGGCCAGATCGAGCGACATTGCATGCTGGACCAGGCTTTTGACCGGCGCGAAGCCCACACCGAATGCAACGAAGATCAGCGGGCGGGTGGAAGCGTCTTGCAGCACGAATTCGCCGTAAGGCCCTTCCACTTCCACACTGTCCTGTGCTTTCAGGCTGCCGAACAGCAGTTGCGAAAAAGCATCGCCGGGTTTGCGCAAAATCTGGATCTCGATGTGCCTTTCCTCGCGGGGCAGCTGGCAATGGCATATTGACCGCTCGCGCCCTGCGCCGACAGACGAACCGACTGCCCGGCGAGAAAATGCAGGCGCTGGCTGCGCGGTGCCAGCAGATGCAGCGCGGCCACCCGCGGATTGAACACTTCCACCGACTTGACCCTGGTCGCCAGTTGCTGTTCGGGAATATCCTGCGCGCCGGACACGGTGGCCTCGATCACCACATCGTTCACCGCGGCGCAGGAACACATCAGGATCACGCCGGCATCCTTCTCGGCCTGGCTCAATACATAATCGTGGGCATGGACTTTCTTGACCTCGCCCGATATCAGCCGGGCCCGGCATTCGCCGCAATTCCCGTTGTTGCAGCCGTAATTGAGCGACACCCCGGCACGCAATGCGCCTTCCAGAAGCGTGTCATTGCCCTCGACGGTAAATTCGTGGCCGCTGGGCTGTATGGTGACTTGTGCCGACATGATCCTGAGTATACTTTCCTGTGCGATTACTGCCTGAACTTTTGCGGCATCGGGCGGCATTTCGGCCAAATGGCGCACGATGAATGCGCGCAACCTGTGCAGGGCGTGATGCGTTTCCCTGCTTTGTCCTTCTTCCTCGATCTCGTCGATCTTCTCGTCCAGCCACGACAACATCTGGCCGTAATGCATCAGCAGCGCCTTGGCAGCGGCATACTCGTTGCCCAACTCGATCAGGCGCGCCGACAAAACTTCCTTGTCCGGCAGCGCGCGTTCGAACACGCGCTTGCCGAAGGCTTTCTCCTTGATTTCGGTAACGCGGCGGAATTCTGCATCGTCATCCCATTTGGCATCGGGAAAGGCGCGCAGCAACTCGTTCAATTCGACCATGCCGTCGAAGGTATCCAGCGCCCCGCCGCGTATCATTTCCTGCAACGCATGGCGGGATATGCCAACCAGCTTGGTGACGCGGGACAGGGGGAGAAAATGGCTCATGGGACCATCTTAAACTGAGTGCGTGATTTGTGAAACCAGACTTGTTCCTGCAGCTCCCACATAGACAAGGAAACGCTCATCATCGCGCGCAGCTTCTGCTAAAGTCCGGCCATGAGCAAATTGACGCCGGACCGTATCCTGCAAACGCAGGGCTTTGGCACACGCAGGCGGTGCGGCGAACTGGTCGCCGGCGGAGAGGTGAGCATCGCGGGGCAGACCGTCACCGACAACCGCATCGCGATCGAGACCGACGGCCTGGTATTGACCGTATCCGGCGAGCCATGGACATATCGCAAACATCTATATATCGCGCTGAACAAGCCGGCCGGTTTCGAATGCTCCAGAAAGGCCAGTCACTACCCGGGTGTGCTGACCATACTGCCGGAACAATTCACGCGGCGCGACGTGCAGCCTGTGGGCCGTCTTGATCACGACACCACCGGCCTGCTGCTGTTGTCGGACGATGGCCCTTTCCTCCACCGGCAATCCTCGCCCAAACGGCACATCCCCAAGGTTTATCTCGCCACCACGCATGATCCGGCCACGCAGGAACTGGCCGCAAAATTATTGTCCGGCGTGAAACTGCACGACGAACCTGCACCGCTCGCGGCGGTGACCTGCCGCATGATCGATACTCACCGGATCGAGATCGTGCTGGAACAGGGCAAGTACCACCAGGTCAAACGCATGCTGGCGGCCGCCGGCAACCATTGTGTTGCGTTGCAGCGCACGCAGATCGGCGGTTTGAAACTCGATGCGCTGGGACTGGCGGAAGGCGAATGGTGCTATCTCGACGATGCCCAACTCGCGCTGCTGGCACCAGCCTGAGCTTGATAAAACAGGACTTGGGTTGCGGTACAAGTTAAAATCCGCTTTTGCTTTTTAACCAATCCACTGTGGGTGTCTCTAAAAATCAGAGTTCGCCCAAATGCCCCACAAGGGGACGCCGATCCGCTACGGGCAAAAGCAACCCGTGCGGAGTCGTCAGCAAGGCGTGGGAAAAATTTCGCAGTGCTGCATATCGTGTATATGTGAGCAAGAAATTTTTCCCACAACGCAGCATAACCAGCCACTTGGTTGCCGTTTTTTGGCAACGTAGTGGAATGGCTAGTTGTCCCTTCAGTTGGGATACAACGAAGTTGCTGTGAAGGCTAACCTTCAGGTTATGCCGTAACTAAAATCTGGATTTTTAGAGGTACCCAATGTCTATACAGTGGTTTCCCGGTCACATGACCTCGGCGCGCAGAAAAGCGGCCGAGACGATGGAGTTCACCGATGTCGTCATCGAGGTGCTGGATGCGCGGCTGCCCGAGGCGAGCTGCAACCCGATGATCACGGAACTGCGCCTGCACCGCCAGCGCCCCTGCCTGAAGATACTCAACAAGGCCGATCTTGCCGATCCCGAAGTCACAAAAGCCTGGCTTGAATATTTCAATACGCAGCCGGGTGTCAAGGCGGTCGCGCTGAGCTGCAAAAATGCAAGCGATGCTGCCAGGGTACCGAACCTCTGCCAGCCGCTCGCTCCTCATCGCAACAGCACCCACAAGCCGCTGCGCATGATGATCATGGGCATCCCGAATGTGGGCAAATCCACGCTGATGAACATGCTGCTCAAGCGCCGCGTTGCCAACGTCGGCGACGAGCCTGCCGTGACCAAGTCGCAGCAGTGCCACAATTTGAGCGATCGTATGACCCTGACCGATTCGCCCGGTCTGTTGTGGCCCAAGATCGAAAAACCGGAAGACGGATTGAAGCTCGCCGCGATACACGCGATAGGGCGCAATGCGGTGATTGATGAAGAGGTCGCGGAATATCTCGGCGCCATGCTGCTTGCGCATTATCCCGGCCTGCTCGCCACGCGTTATGGTGTTGTCGAGGCAGGGTTGGACGGTGTCGGAGTAATTGAAGCCATCGCGAGGAAACGCGGTTGCCTGCTGAAAGGGCGCGGCGGTGAAGCGGATCTGGAAAAAGCGGCGATGATACTGCTGACCGATTTTCGCAGCAGCAAGCTGGGCCGCATCAGCCTGGAGACGCCGGTGCCGGTTCAGCCACGCCGTGAGTGACAAACGACAAGGCCAGCTTAACGCTGGCCTTGTCGTTCATGCGGAGTTGCAAACGGGATTAAACTTCTGCTCAGTATCCGCGATCTCCACGGTCTCCACGGTCTCCGCGGTCTCCACGGTCGCGTTGATCATGACCCCTGTCCCCATGATCCCGGCGATCATCGTTCCGGCGCCCTTCGTCATGGTGATCATGGTGTTCCGGCTGGTACCTGCCCTCTTTCACGAAGTAGACCGGGCGATTGCACGCGTTGTACCTGTGGCAGTACCTGGACCAGTGCCTCTGGTGATTCGGCGGAACATGCAGATACAGCGGTTCGACCACTGCGCCGCGCCGTGCAGGCATAACTATCATAGGCTGGGCATTGATAACCTCTGGAGGCGGGCCATTGCCGAACTGCACTTGACCATAGACGCCCGGGCTGATTTCGCCGCCGACACTGAGGTTGATGATGGGTGTCCCGGCGCGTGCCGACAGGCTGGTGAGTGCCAATGCGGCAAAAAATATTGCTGATACAGTCTTCATGATTTTCCTTTCAGAGTTGAATTGCATTTCGCTAAACGCGCGAACCGGGTTCGCCGCTGACATCATTGCGCTGGTGAAACTGGATGGTATTGTATCGCCATCCGGCGGAGCGGGTGAACGTGTTGCCGTGCCGCCCAATTTTCCTTGAAGCGGAACGAGGTATATCATCAGCCAAGCAAATACGCTGCGGCCCTGCAGACCGGAACGGCGGGATTCGAATCTTTCGGGTTAAACCACAAGAGGCTAAATTGACTTCCATCCAAAGCGTTCTGGCCGCGTTCACGATCATTCTGGTCGATCTTCTTGGTCGTGCCGGATTGGACAAGGTGCTGGCGCTGGCTGGCGGACCCACCATGGTTGCTCTTTGGGCGCAACTGCAGTCGGTGGTTGAACTGGTCAGTGCGGTAACAATGGCCGGCGTGTTGCAGGGGCTCACGGTGTTGATCACCCAGGTGAATACTGCACGCGACGAGCGCAGCCTGTTGCGGGACGCGCTCAAGCTGGGCTTGGCCACTTCGTTGGCGGTTGCATTGATCGTGGCGCTGGCCTCACCGGAACTGGCGGTCTGGCTCACGCGGGGCAGGATCGGAACGGGATTGTTTGTGCTGGCTGCATTGTCCGGCTGTATCAGCGTCGTTCCTGCCACGCTCAATGCTTACTGGCTGGGAAAACACCAGCAACAGCGCATGCTGTGGCTGGCGCTGCTGGCCAGCCTGATCTTGCTGCTGGTGGCCGGGAGTGCATGGTTCGGGATTTCCCTGCCCGGACTGATAGGCGTGCAAACCCTGTTGCTGGCCATCTTCGGTCTGCTGGTCTGGCATTATTTGCGCAAGCTGTCCCAACCCAAAGAACGGCACGAGCACGCCAGGGAGTATTTCCGCAAGTTGGCAAGGTTCGTGCCGGTCGGCCTGACGATAGGCATCATGAGTCCGGTTTCCATGCTGCTGGTGCGCGGCATGTTGTCGGGCTCGATTTCGTGGAACGATGTGGGATTCCTGCAGGCATTGTGGCGTTCCACCGAGTGGGTGACCGCGACCGCCGCAGGGGTGTTGTCGCTGATCTTCCTGCCGCGCTTCAGCAGCACTTACGGCACGGCGCGATTCAAACGCGAAATGCTGCGTGCCGGAGTGATGGTGCTGGCGCCTGCGGCGTGTTTTCTGCTGCTGATCTTCTTCAACCAGCGCTTCATGCTGGCGCTGCTGTATGACACGCGCTTTGTGGTGAGTGACCAGACGGCTGCGCTGATCATGCTGGGCAGCTGGGTACGCATCGCTTCGTGGTTGTTCCTGTTCGGGCTGTTTTCAGCGCACCGCACCGGACTGATCATGGCGGGCGAGATATTGTCGCTTCCGCTTTACGCGCTGTTGTTGCGGTTGTTTGCCGACGGGATAACACTGGAGCGGACTGCATGGCTTTATCTTGCCAGCTATCTTGTCTACCTCGTTTTCAATGCTGCCGCCTTGCTGTATTCATCGCGCAGAACAGCCACCGTTGGGAGCGAAGCCGAGCATGTATAGACATGGCACGCCTAATGATTGCCTGCGGCAGGCCAAATGCTTTATTGTTCCGGCTTCAACGGCACCCGCTGTTCGAGACGATGGCTGCGGCGAAAATTAGCGACGAGGTTTGCTTGCGATGAGGCAAAGGGTGCATATAAATTGTGTACAATCCTGCATGGCAACCTGCTTTGACGCTGTTTTTCCGGCATGGATTGCCGCCCGAATTACAAACCTCACCCATGGCCGGTGAATTGAACGACAAGGAGCACGAGATGGCAAAGTTCACACAAACGGGACATGCGATATGGATAGCGGCCTTGATTGCCGGGCTGGCCGGTTGCGGCGAGAGCGAGCAGGCCAAGCCGGTTGCCACGCCGGCCCCTTCTTCATTGCCGCCGCCCTCCCGTATGGTTGGCGGTTCGGTGTCCGGGCTTCCCGGCAGAGGTCTGGTGCTACAGCTTAACGGAGCGAACGACCTGCCGGTCAGCGCCAACGGAAAATTCAATTTTCCCAAAGCGCTGCCCAGAGGCAGCGCCTATTCGGTCACGGTCAAGGCTGCGCCTTCCGCTCCCGTCAAGCAGACTTGCAGCGTCGATCAGGGCAGCGGCAAAATTGCCAATACTGACATCAACAACATCGCCGTTACCTGCACCACCGTGAGCTTTGCCGTCGGCGGCACAGTTGCCGGGCTTTCCGGCAAGGGGAAAGGCAAAGAACTGGTGCTGCAGCTCAACGGCGCGAACGACCTGACGATTGCGAGCAACGGCAAATTCGTTTTTCCCAGCATTCGCCTGCCCGATGGCAGCGACTACAGCGTTTCCATCAAGACAACGCCGGCCAGGCAGAAATGCACGATCAAGCCCACCAGCCTGGCTTTTGACAGCGACACGCTGAACATCGTCTCCGTCACATGCTCCAAAAAAGGCCGGCGCAGATGAGCGAGCCACCGTGCCTGCAGCACGACCCGCTTGCGGGAAAAATAATTTTTGCTTACGTGGCCGCCTCCCGATCATGATTCCGTATAATTGGCCCCATGTTGCAAATTCAGCGAGGCTGAGCAGAAACCTTGAGTAACCGATGAAATTTCCGCTGCCGGAAGAAGACTTGATTCTGGACTGGAAGCGCCGCCTTGTATTCTGGAGCGGGGCGGTCAGCGTTGGGGTGGCTGCGATTCTGTTTGCGGTCGCCGCGGAATGGGCGAACGGCGTATTCCACAAGATGCTTGCCATTTCGCCTTATCTGCCGCTGCTGGTCACCCCGCTCGGCCTCGCGCTGATCGTCTACATCACCCGAAAGTACTTTCCCGGCGCCCAGGGTAGCGGAATCCCGCAGGTCATCGCATCGCTTGAACCCAGAGAAAGCAGCAAAGTCCGCGAACAGGTGCTTTCGCTGCGCGTCACGGTCGGGAAAATCATCCTCACCATCGTCGGGCTGATGTGCGGGACATCGGTGGGGCGCGAAGGCCCGACCGTGCAGATCGGCGCATCGATCATGCACAGACTCGGCAGTCTTGCACGGTTTCCCAAGCATGATCTGGAAAGGGGTCTGATCCTCGCCGGCGCTGCGGCCGGCGTGGCGGCCGCGTTCAACACACCGCTGGCCGGTATCGTGTTCGCCATCGAGGAGATGAGCCGCTCCTTCGAGGAACACAACAGCACCACTATCCTGATGACCGTGATCATCGCAGGTATCGCATCGCTTGCCATACTCGGCAACTATTCCTATTTTGGCCACACCTCCGAATCGATGGGTTTCGGCAAGGAATGGTATGTGGTCGTCTTTTGCGGCATCGTGGGCGGATTGCTGGGCGGCGCATTCAGTCGCACGCTCATCGAAGTGAACAAAGGGCTGAAGGGCCGCATTGGCGATTGGATCCATGAAAATCCGGTTGCATTCGCGGCGGTCTGCGGCGTGCTGCTGGTGCTGGTGGGACTGGCTTCGGGCAACAATTCCTACGGCAGCGGATACATCGAAGCGAAAACACTGGTCGACGGCAATTCGACATTGCCGGAAAGCTACGGACTGCTGAAAATGCTCGCCACGGCGATCTCGTACGTCAGCGGGATCCCGGGCGGGATCATGGCGCCGACGCTGTCCGCAGGGGCGGGAATCGGTTCCAACATTGCGCCCTTCTTTGCTTCGGTGCCGGCGGGTGCAACCATCATCCTCGGCATGGTCGCATACTTCGCCGGCGTCACCCAGGCGCCGATCACCGCGTTCGTGATCGTGATGGAGATGATAGACAACCACGAAATGGTGCTGCCGCTGATGGCGGCCGCGTTCATTGCAAAAGCCTGTTCGCGTCTGGTCTGCCCGACACCGATATTCCACACCATGGCGGAGAATTTCATCTACAAGCCGCCACCGGCCAAGAAGGATGTCGGCACGCAGACTGCGTTCATCGAGCGCGAGTCCGACTAGTTGCGCCGGCCGTGCCGCTAATCGGCCTTGCTGATGAACAGCGTCTGCGACGGGTACGCGAACTCGATGTTCTGTTTCTCGAACGCTTCGAAAATTTCCAGATTGATTGCCTGCTGTATATCCATGTACTTGGTGTAGTCCGCACCGCTCACGTAGTAGACGAATTCGAAATTCAGGCTGGAATCGCCGTAGGATGCAAAATGCCCCCGGTCGAAAGTTGTGTCCTGCTGGCTTTCGATGATGCGTCTGACGAGTGCCGGGATGGCTTTCAGTTTTTCGGAAGGCGTCTGATAGATGATGCCCAGTTTGAACACCACCCTGCGCCTCTCCATCTTCTTGAAATTGTGGACGCGGGAGTTGGTCAGGTCCTTGTTCGAGAAAATCAGCAGTTCGCCGCCTATCGCGCGAATCCGCGTGGTCTTGATCCCGATGTACTCGACAGTGCCCATCTTCTCCTCAACGACGATGAAATCACCGATAGCGAAAGGTTTGTCGAAGAAGATCACGAAGTAACCGAACATATCGCCCAGCACCGCCTGTGCGGCCAGCGCAACCGCAATGCCGCCGACTCCCAGTCCGGCAACCACGGCTGATATCTTTACGCCCAGGTTGTCCAACACGAATACCAGGGCGGTCATCCAGATCGCGAAATTGACCAGTCTGCGAATTCCCCTGAGCTGCTTTTCGCCGCCATCCGAAAAGATTGAATTCTTCAGGTACGATTCAAGTCCGATATCGACCGCAGAAATAACCGCCCTGACAGCAAGTACGGTGATCACGACGATTGCGGCGATTCTTAAACCGTTCCTGAACTCCGGCGAGAGTGCCACGTGTGCAGTGCAGCGTAAAAGGCAACCAGGTAGATGGCCGGAACGAGGGATTTTTCGATTGCCCGCACCAGCATGTCGTCGATCCGGGTTTCAGTCGATTCGGCCCATCTTTTTATCCGGCCCAGCAAATATCGCTTGAATGCATAAACAATCGCCATGCAGCCGAGAAATATCCCGAGCGACATGAGATATGCGCTTATGGCGTTGCCGAAGATTGAATGGTCAAGGATTTCCTGCATCTGTGTCCTCCTTCAGTGCGCAATAGGCTGGCGCATTTTCATCGATTCCCGATGTCGTGCTGCCGCTGCCTCTGGGGCAACAAGAGGTTATTGTACCGGCGCAGCGGGATTGATTCGATCCTGTATCGACATACCCATGAATATATCGTGGTCGCCCGGTTGCCGGGCTAGGAGTATGATTTCCAGCCGCGCAACAAGTCGAGCCGGACGGCGCCCGATTCGCGCTTAACCAAAGGAGAACAGCATGACCAAAAGCACTTCACTGACCACCGCGCTTGGTGGCACACCGGTAACACTCTACGGCGATTTTCCGCAGGTGGGCAAAGCGGCACCTTCCTTCTCGCTCGTGAACAAGGACTTGCAGGACATCACGCTGGGCAGCTACGGCAGCAAGCGCAAGGTGCTGAATATCGTGCCCAGCCTGGATACCCCGACCTGCCAGGCTTCCGCGCGCCGCTTCAACAAGGAAGCAGCCGGCTTGGACAATACGGTTGTGATCAACATTTCCGCCGACCTGCCTTTTGCGATGGCGCGCTTCTGCAGCAGCGAAGGACTGGCCAACGTGGACAATCTTTCCGTGATGCGCGGGCGCGAGTTCATGCGCGACTATGGCGTGAAGATCGCGGACGGTCCTTTGGCCGGACTCACCGCGCGCGCGGTGGTCGTTCTGGACGGCAACAATGTGGTGCGCTACACCGAAATGGTCAGCGACATCAAGAAAGAACCCAATTACGATGCGGCGCTGGCTGCGTTGAAATCCATCTGATCCCTGCCGCGCTGTAACCGCATTGCCGGCGTGCCATGAAAGCGGCGCACCGGAATTCGTTGTGCCCTGAACTAATCTGTCGCTGTCTGATCCCATGCCGGTACGGAAAGCATATCCGCCAACCCGGTTCATCACTGGAGGTTTAGTTGAATACACTGTTTCTCAACCGATTCACCCGTATTTCTGCCAGCGTGCTGGTCCTGGTATCGATCACGCTGGCGACCGGCTGCTCGCAAAAGCCCGGTGCCGAGGAAAACGCGGCACAGATCCAGGTTGCGGTGGACAAGGCGGTCGCCGAAGCAAAGCAGCAGTTCATCGCCGATCAGCAGGCCGCAGACAAAGCAAGACAGGATGCAGCTGCCCAGGCTGAAGCAAAGCGCAAGCAGGAAGCGGAAAAAGCGTCGGCAGAGAGGAAACGGCGCATTGCCGAACAGCGCAAGGCTGCAGACAGGGCGAGGTCGCAACAAGTACGGGCACCAACCCCGCCGCCAATCACGAGCGTCTGCGCCAACTGCGGCGTGGTCGCGGCCATCACGCCGGTTGAAACGGAAGGGCAGGGGTCGGGACTCGGCGTGATTGCCGGCGGCGTCCTCGGCGGATTGCTCGGTCATGAGGTTGGCAACGGTTCGGGGCGCGATCTGGCAACGGTCGCCGGCGCGGTCGGCGGGGCGTTTGCCGGCAACAAGATCGAGAAGAATGCGAAGAAAGCCACGTCCTACGATATCACGGTGAGACTGGATAACGGTGAAAGCGTCAAATTCAACCAGACCACCGTACCGGCTCTCGCGATAGACCAAAGGGTCAAGATCGAGAACGGCAAAGTTGTGAAATTCTGAGGGCGGACAACGATGGTGGCGCCGACGATGTTGGCGGCAAACCGCCTGAGTCAGAATCCCATCAACAGTAGCCAAAGCGGCAAGGTCAGCGCGGACAGCAGCGTACTTAGCACGATTTGCGTGGCGATCGCGTCGCCGTCGCCGCCCATGCGCTTCGCCAGCACGTACGACACCGTCGAGACCGGCAACGCCGCCAGCAATACCGGGATGTGGAAATACACACCCTTAAGCCCGAATGCAGAAGCCAGTTCCCATGCGATGGCGGGCAACACCAGCAGCTTGACCGCCACGCCATACCACAGCGTGCCGGCGTGGCTGTGCAGGCCCTGCAAAGGCAGACCCGCGCCGACGGCGATCAGGCCCAGCGGCAGCGAGGCTTGCGACAACAGACCCAGCGTGGTGTTGAACATCGCCGGCAGCGGAATTTTGGCGAGGCTGAACACGATGCCGCCCGCCGTTGCGATGATCAGCGGGTTGAGCAGGATCTCCCTGAGCCAGTGGCTCTCGCTGTGCCGCGCCAGCATCAGCACCGCAACGACGTTGGCGAACGGCACCATGAAACCCATCAACAGGCCGATTGCGGCGAGGCCCTCGTGGCCGTGCAGACCGCCGGCGATCGCGAGCCCGACATAGCTGTTGAAGCGGAAGGAAGTCTGGAACGTCGCCGAGTACACCCTGGACGGGGCATGCAAGAAATATTTCGCGACGTAGCCGATCACCATACCGGTACTCATGAACAGCGTGGAGACCAGCAGCATCGGAGTCGCGGCGGCGAAGTCGATCTCGAAATGCGAGAGGGTATTGAACAGCAGTGCCGGGAAGAACACGAAGTAGATCAGCCGGTCGAGCTGCGGCCAGAAGTCCTCGCGCTGGCCGAACCAGCGGCGCATCGCAATACCCAGCAGTATCAGCAGGAAGACCGGGATGATGATTTGTGCGACGGACATGTTTATTTGGTGCCGAAAATTTTTTATTCGTTATACGGGATCGGATCGAGCCGGCCGGGCGAACTGGCCCATCTGACACAGCGAGAATGTTATTTGGGTTCCTAGTGTTTGTTTTGGGCTCGGATACCGGATCAAGCTTAACCTAAAGTGGCTCTCCATGGGTGGCGGGCATTTGTTGCGGGACTGGGGCAAAGCGGGATAGTTTGTCCACACAATGCAAGCGCTACGCGTTACCATGCCGCATCGGTAACGCTCAATATGAGCTGGCCCCTTTGGCGATTGCATGGATCGGGCCATCACAATCCGCCAGACATGGATAGGGAGGACATGAACATGATCGGGAAGATTCAGGTCGGAATTGCCGTACTTGCGGCTGCTTTCACCGCCAGTGGATGTGTCAGCACCGGCACGTTCGACAAGATGCAGGCCGGAAAAGACGAACAGATCGGGACGCTGCAGCAGCAGAAGGGGGCATTGGAAAATCAAAATGCAGCCTTGAACAAACAAATAACCGCCGCAAAACAGGACAACGGCACGTTGCAGCAGCAGCTTGCTGCCTGTAATCAGCAGAACACGTCGATGCAGGAACAGGTCGGATTCCTGGAACAGCAGAGATCCGCTTTGCTCGCGGCCAGCAAGCAGCGTCAGCAGCAGTACGAAGCGCTGGTGAAGGACTTGTCCAAGGAAGTGGAGAAGGGCCAGCTCCAGGTTCGCCAATACAAGGACATGCTGAGCGTTGATCTGGCCGAGCAGATCTTCTTCGACTCTGGCCGCGCGACGCTGAAGGCGGACGGCAAGAAAATATTGAGAAAGGTCGGTGCCGCGCTGAAAGGCTATCAGGACAAGATCATCCGCGTGGTGGGTTACACCGACAACGTTCCCGTTGCGAAGTCGCTGCAGGCCCGCTACCCGACCAACTGGGAGCTTTCCGTCGCGCGTGCGACCACCGTGGTGCGTTTTCTGCAGGATGTTGGCGTAGCACCGGAGCGCATGGTGGCATCCGGCAGGGGAGAATACGATCCTGTCGCATCGAACGATACGCCCGAAGGGCGCCAGAAAAACCGCAGGATAGAGATCATGCTGATCGACCAGAGCCTCGCAAACGAAATGGAGAAATCGGTCCGCTGACAAACGATTTCCGGCAAGCGATTCCCGGGACACCCGATTCGCGACTGATGCGCCAGCCACCTTCCATCACAACCGACGGAGAACAACATGGATAAATTGCACAACGTTACCCTGCCTGCAATTTTGCTTGCGGCGCTGGCTTTGTCCGCTTGCGCGAGCCAGCCGAAACAGGAGGCTGCCGCGGCTGCACCGCCTGCCGCTGCCGAACCTGCAGTCAAAGCCGAGCCGGCGCCTGCACCAGTTGCCGAACAGGCAGCGCCTGCCGCAGCCGTAGCCGGCGAGGCACCCGCGTCCAAGCCGGTGGTCAGGAAAGCCAGGAAACACAGGAAGCCGATCAGGAAAATAGCCAAGCCGGCTCCGCCTATGCCGGTGGAAGCAGCCGCCGCGCCGGCACCTGCATCTTCACCTTTATCTTCATCTTCATCTGCCGTGCAGCCTGAGCTTGCGGCGGCCGCACCGCAGCAACCCGCCGAGCCCATCGCTACGTCAACGCCGGCAAAACCGGTGGAAGAAACAGGCTTCCTGGAAAATTACTGGGGGTGGCTGCTCGGCATCATCGTGATCGCAGCCGCAGCGATGTGGTGGTTGCTGACGGGCAAGAAAAAGGAATAACGTACAAGCCGGATGCGTCGATGACCGGTGCGTCCGCTTCTTCCTGATCGATAGTTGGAACGGCCATTCGTCCGGCTCAATGGAATCTGATCATTGATGCCGGGGATGATCAATACCGGACTGACTATGCCGTGAGCCGTGCCAGCGCTCGCGCATCGAACGGCCAAGCTAGCTCCGCGCCGTTGTCGGTGCGGAGCACCACCGGTATGCGCATGCCGTATTTTTCAAGCAACGCTTCGTCCCCGGCAATGTCGATATATTCGGCCGTTACCCCGGCCGCATGAAGCACCGCGACGGCCTGTTCGCACAAATGGCAGAATCGGGTTCCGTATAGCAACAGCTTCATTTTTGCCTTCGCATGCACAGGAGTGGTTCTAGCCGGCCGAAATTCCGAGCTCCGTATAAAGCTTGCCGACCAGGGCGCGCAGATCATTCAACTCGGCTTCCAGTTTGGCGACGTTGGCCTTGAGCGCGGCGATCTCGCCCACCGTCACATCGCCCGGCGGACCGGCAGATGCGGCGGCATGCTGTTCGGCAGAAGGCGCGCCGGAAAGCAGATGCGTCCAGCGGTTCTCCCTCGCGCCGGGCTGGCGCGGCAGTTCCATCACCAGGGCGCCTGCCTCGCGCTCTGCGAGCTCCGCCAGAAAGCTTTCCACCGAAGAGATGCCGGCGAACTTGTGCAGGCGTTCGCTGTTGATGCGCAATTCGCCTGCCGTTTGCGGCCCGCGCAACATCAGCATGGCCAGCAATGCGGTGGACTGCGCGGGTATGTGCAGCACCCGCTCGATATTGTGCGCATAGCGAGCCACCCGCCCGCCGCTCGACTCCATCACCAGAGACAGAAACTTGAGGTTATCGACCGCCGCCTGCACCTCGGATTCGGAAGCTTCGATGATCGGATCGCGGCTGGTCTTTTGATTGCAGCCCGACACCAGCGTATTCAGCGTCAGCGGATAGGTATCCGGCACCGTGCGCTGCTTTTCGGCCAGCACACCGAGCACGCGGGTTTCGAGCAGGGAAAGGACGGGGAGAGCGGTTGTCATGGTTGTATGGAAAGTTGGAGAAGTTTTGCCGGTGCATCGGGTTTCATCGTACCGCTGGCTGTCATTGCTATTCCTTGCTCCAGTAGGCGGTGGCGATTCCTTCGCCGAGATCGGCCTCGACAAGGCGGCGGCGCACCTCGAGCAGGTGCGCGATCAATGCGGGTTCGTGCCTGGCGTAGGCTTCGGCATCCGCTATGCGGTTCACGACGACGCCGAGCAGCTCGGTGATCGCGTTGCCGATGGAATTCTGGCTGATGGTCACGATCAGCTTGCCGGCATCGTTGCGGTAGACAAGCTGCTTGAATGCGGGTTGCCAGCGTATCGCATTGGCATATTTTGCATCCACGATGCACAGGTCGCGCACCTTCTTCGCCGTCTTCATGAAATCGTTGTTGAACAGCAGCACGCTTTCCACCTGCTCCGGAAAATAGACATCGGGCAGCATGGGCGCATTGTGCGTGGAAACCTGCGAGAAGAAGGTGCGGTAGAAATCGATGAAGCCCTTCAGCACCTCGTCGTATTCCCGCCAGAAATGCACGTTCTTCAGCGCGCCCGCGCCGCCCTGTATCTCCCAGCTGGGCAGGCCCTGCGGGTAGCCGGTCAGCGCGATGCGCGCATCCGCGCCGCTGGCGGGCTTGAGTATTTTCAAATTCAGCGCCCTGTCGAAGAACTCGCGATACACGTCGCGCATGTATGCCTGAAACAGGCTGTGCTGGCCGCCGTCGGTCAGGTTGGGATTGCCGGCATCGGCCAGTCTGGCGTTGCGCAGGGTTTCCATCGGGAACACGACAAAGTGATTGTGCAGCATGCGTATGCTGGGCACGCCGGGAGAAGTCAGCGGCCAGGTCGCATCGAGGCTAGCCTCGCCGGCCAGGATCAGCGCCTGCTCCGGATCGGGATACTGCTCCAGCATGTAATCGATGATGATCTGGTTCATCCGGTTCCACACATGCTTCACGTTGTCCGCGACCTGCGTGCGCCGCACCGGCCGCCCCAGCGGGTTGAGTATGGTCTTGGACGTGTTGTAAATGATGGAGCAATCGAACTCGGTGCTGTGTCCCAGCGCCTTGCGGTATAGCAGCAGGTTTTCCGGGTTGGTCAGCAGGCCGTTGTTGTGCACCAGATCGTTGAGGTTTTCCGTGCTGTTGAAAAACTCGTTGTGTTTCATCCCCTCAGGGACGTCCAGCGGGATTGCCCTGAAAGGGGTGACGATTTCGCGCGGGCCGGTTTGCATCATGTCGTTCCTGTTTTGTAATGTTGTCCCGGGCACGCCGGAATTCCTGCCTCGACTCCCGGCAAGGCCGGTGCAGCTGCCAATGCCTGCAGCACCGCCTTGACCAATTGCCAGCAGCGCGCGACAGATTCTATCCCGACACTCTCGCCGGGCGCGTGCGCGCCGCGTATGTCGGGGCCGAACGAGATCATGTCCAGATGCGGATGGCTGGCGGCGAGCAAGCCGCATTCCAGCCCGGCGTGGATCACCTGCAAATTCGCGGGCTGGCCGAATTGCGCGCTGTAAACCTGCTGGCACAGATCAAGCAACGGCGAGGACGGGTCCGGCGTCCAGCCCGGATATGCGCCGTCCTTCCATGCGCGCAGGCTGTAACCGGCGGCAAACGAGACCAGCTTGTCGGCCAGCGCATCCGCGCGCGACTCGTGCAGCGAGCGCACCTTGAACGTCGCCTTGAACGCGCCGTGTTCCAGCGCGGCCACGCCGAGGTTGCTGGAGGTGTCGGTCACGCCGGGAAAATCTTCGCTGGTTTTCGCGACACCGTTTACCGCAATGTCGAGGAAAGCCAGCAAACGGTCGCGCTCGGTGCGCGAGACTCCTGTGTCCGGCACCGTGTCGTCATGCCTGCACACGAAAGAAACATGGTCATCGATCTCCGCGAACCGTGCCCGCCACGCCTGGTGCCGATGCATGACCCACTCGTCGATACTCGCTGCAATGGCGGCAGGCAGCGCGCATACGGCAAACGCCTCGCGCGGAATTGCGTTGCGCGCAGTGCCGCCTTTCAATGCAATCAATCGGACGTCGATCTGCGCGGAAAGGTCGCGCAGCGCTTCGGCCAGCAGCTTGATGGCACTGCCGCGCCCGAGATGGATGTCGATGCCGGAGTGGCCGCCGCGCAGGCCGGACACTTCAAACTGCAGCAGCGCGTAACCCGGCGGCACATCTTCCTGTTCGCAATCGTGGCGCACCTCGACGTCCACGCCGCCGGCGCAACCGAGATAGAAATGTCCCCACTCCTCGGTATCCAGATTGATCAGCGTCTTGCCGTGCAGCGTGCCGGGCGCCAGCCCGCGCGTGCCGTCCATGCCGCACTCCTCGTTGACGGTGAGCAGCACTTCCAGCGGCGGGTGCATCAGGCCCGGCTCGTCCAGCGCGGCCAGTGCGAGTGCCACGCCGACGTCGTTGTCCGCGCCCAGCGTGGTGTCATCCGCGACCACCCATCCGTCGCGCACCACGGCGCGTATCGGGTCGCGCGCGAAGTCGTGCCGGGTGCCGGCATTGGCCTGGCACACCATGTCGAGATGGCCTTGCAGGATCACGCCGGGCCGTCCTTCGCATCCCCGGGCTGGCGGGCTTGCTCAGGATCAGGTTGCCCGCGTCATCGACGATGGCGGTGATGCCGCGCGCCTGTGCCCACCCGATCAGATGCCTAATCAGCGCGGCCTCGTGCAGCGAGGCGCGCGGTATCTCGCACAGCGTCGCGAAATGCGCCCAGACCGGGCGAGGCTGGAGGTTGGCGATAGTGTCGGTTTTTGCCATCTAAGCGTTCGTCGTGAATCGCATGTGCGGGGTTGAGTAAATCTGACGCGTATTTTAGCTCAGTGTCGCATCCCGGAATTATTGATTTGTCGAATGCTTCCGGCAATCCGCTGAACGCCGAAATCACACCTGCTATCATCGCGTCCATGCTGAATATCCAGAATCTGTCTTACCTGCAGGGCGGCATCCCGCTGCTGCAGAACGTCAATCTGCAAGCGTATGCCAACCAGCGCATCGGCCTGGTCGGCAAGAACGGCTGCGGCAAATCCACGCTGTTTCGCCTGATCCGCGGCGAGATCAAGCCCGACGGCGGCGAGCTTTCGCTGCAATCCGGCAAGACCATCGCATATGTCGAGCAGGAGATCGCCAGCTCCAACCAGCCGGCGCTGCAGTTCGTGCTCGACGGAGATGTGGAGTTGCGCCTGCTGGAGAAAATATTGGCGAAGGAAAATCACGATTCGGCATGGTTCGATGCGCAGCACCGCTTCGAGGCCATCGATGGCTACGGTGCCAGCGCGCGCGCCGCACAGCTGCTGGACGGGCTGGGCTTTGCCAACGACGCGCTGGAACGTCCGGTGACCAGTTTCTCCGGCGGCTGGCGCATGCGCCTGAACCTGGCTCGCGCGCTGATGCATCGCGCCGATCTGCTGTTGCTGGACGAACCCACCAACCATCTCGACCTTGAAGCCATCATCTGGCTCGAACAATACCTGGCGCACTATGCCGGCAGCATCCTGCTGGTCTCGCACGACCGCGAATTCCTGAACGCCTGCGTGAATCGCATCGCGCATATTCACGACAAAACCCTGGATGTTTACAGCGGCAACTACGACGATTTCGAGCGCGCCCGCGCGGAACGCATCGCGCAGCAGAACCAGGCGTTCAACAAGCAACAGGAAAAGATCGCGCACCTGGAAGATTTCGTGCGCCGTTTCCGCGCCAAGGCGACCAAGGCCAAACAGGCGCAAAGCCGCATCAAGGCGCTGGACCGGATCACGCGCATCGCGCCTGTGCATGTCAGCGACGGCCATTTCGAGCTGGAGATCGAGGCGCCGGAACGCAGCCCCGATTTATTGATGCGCGCGGAAAAGATGGGCTTCGCGTACGGCGACAAGACACTGTTCAGGAACATCGACCTGGTGCTGCGCGCCGGCGCGCGCATCGCGCTGCTCGGCCCGAACGGGGCGGGCAAATCCACGCTGATCAAGCTGCTGGTCGGCGAGCTGCAACCGACCTCGGGAAAACTCGAAATTACACCCGACATCCGCATCGGCTACTTCGCCCAGCACCAGCTTGAAAATCTCGACAGCGCGGCCACGCCGCTGCAGCACATGGAACGGATCGCGCCCAGGGAAACCGCGCTGGCGCTGCGCAGCTTCCTCGGCCGTTTCGGCCTGGCCGGAGACAGTGAAGACCGCCCGGTGGCAAGCTTTTCCGGCGGCGAGAAAAGCCGCCTCGCGCTCGCGCTGCTGGCCTGGCAGAAGCCGCACCTGCTGCTGCTCGACGAACCGACCAACCACCTCGACCTGGACATGCGCGACGCGCTGACCATTGCGCTGGAGGAATACACCGGCGCCGTGGTGATCGTGTCGCATGACCGCAGCCTGATCCGCGCGGTGGCGGACGAACTGTGGCTGGTCGCCGACGGCGAGGCGACACTGTTCGACGGCGACCTGGAAGACTACAAGAACTGGATCGAGACGCGCCGGCCGCGCGAGGCGGTCACCCAGACGGAAAAGCCCCGCACGCAAAACGCGCCCAAGCCCAACCGCAAGGCGCTGCAGTCCAGGCAGGCCCGGCTCGAAACCGCGCTGGCCGGTGCACAGGCGGAACTCGCCGCCGTCAACCGTCAACTCGCCGATCCCGCCACTTACGCCAGCCCCGACCGCGACAGGATCGCCGAACTGAACGCGGCGCATGCACGGCTGGAAGCGCAAGTGGCAGAGCTGGAAGAAAGCTGGCTGGAACTGGAAATGGCGATGGGGGAGTGATGCCGATCGGTCGTTTCAAGCACACCGCCATCGGCCGATAGATTAGAATATGCTTATCCATGTTAGCGGATATTTGCCTTAGGCAAAAATAATAAAGATCGGAAACAAACCCAATGGGACACAATCCTTATTCACAATTCGAGAAAGCAGAACTGATCCTCAGGGACCAGCTGGCGATCGACCGCACCCTGCTGGCGAATGAGCGCACCCTGCTGTCATACCTGCGGTCTGGTGTGGCACTGTTCATCGCCGGGATATCGATCATTCATTTTTCTCACGAACTCTGGTTTACCGTGGTCGGATTCATCTGCCTTCCAACCGGGATCATTACCGTGTGGTTCGGCGCATCGAGATTCAGGAAAATGGACAAGGCCATTTCGGTTGTCCGGGTGCAATTGGGCAGCATGAATACCGCGAAATAACCGGACGGCAAGACCCCGGAAGCAGATTGGCGGACCGGCAGTGCCCGTTGCCTTTCAGGGTCACCTGTGGCGGTGAGGATGCGGGCGGGTCAGACGGTCAGCACCGTCGAGCCGGTGGTCTTGCGCGCTTCAAGATCGCGGTGCGCCTGTGCCGCGTCTTTCAACGGATAGGTCTGGTTGACGTGGATCTTTACCTCGCCCGAGCCGACCACGGAGAACAGGTCCGCCGAATTTTCCTCCAGCAGGGGCCTGGTCGCAACGAAGGTGGCGAGCGTCGGCCGGGTGACCATCAGCGAGCCCTTTTGCGACAACAGCGACAGATCCAGCGGCGGAACCGCGCCGGACGATGCGCCGAACAGCACCATCAGGCCGCGCGGCCGCAGGCAATCCAGCGATTTCATGAAGGTGTCCTTGCCGACCGAATCGTAGACCACGGGCAGTTTTTCCCCGCCGGTTATTTGGAGCAGTCGCGCCTGGAAATCATCGCGGGTATAGACGATCGGGTAGTGGCAGCCGTTGGCTCTCGCCAGGGCTGCCTTTTCATCGGTAGACACCGTGCCGATCACGGTGGCGCCCAATGCTGCGGCCCACTGGCAGACGATCAAGCCGACCCCGCCGGCCGCGGCGTGTATCAGGATCGTGTCGCCCGGCCCGACCTTGTAGATGTCGCGGATCAGATAGCGCACGGTCATGCCCTGCAGCATCATTGCCGCCGCCGTTTTGTCGTTGATGGAATCGGGCAGCTTGACCACTCTATCTTCGGCGATCAGCCTGGTTTCGGCATAGGCGCCGATCACCGATGAGTACGCGACCCGGTCTCCCGGTTTCAGATGAGAGACGCCGTCGCCGACAGACTCGACGATACCCGCCGCCTCCATGCCCGGCACGAACGGAAACGGAAGCGGGTAGAGACCGATGCGGTGATAGACATCGATGTAGTTCAGCCCGACAGCAGTTTGTTTCAGCCTGACCTCGCCGGGACCGGGAGCGCCGACCTCGATCTCGCCCCATTGCAACACCTCGGGACCGCCGGCCCGATGAACTCTGATCGCGTGTGGCATGGTGTAACCTCCCGATAAGAAATGAAAATGCATTTAAACATAACTTCGAGTCGCTGTCTTTGACTCGCCGGCGGGTGGCCGGCAATGCTGCAGTAGCGATCATGCATGCAAATCCGTGCAGGAATAATGCAGGATATAATCGTTCCACTTCACCCCAAGGGATCAATGTCATGTATCAGCGCATATTGGCAGCGGTAGACGATAGCCCCACATCGGATCTTGCACTGCGGGAAGCCATCGGCCTGGCAAAGGACCAGCACGCCCAACTGCGAATTGTCTATGTGGTCGACAAGATCGCCATCTACAACAGTACCCAGCTATCGTCCGAAGTGGAGAGAACCTGGGTAGACATCGGGCGCGGGATATTGGACAAGGCAAAGCGATCGGCCCGCTCCGGCGGAGTTGACGCCGAAGTCAAGCTGCTTGAAACCGAGGTTCCCGGCGCGAGGATGGCCGAAGCCATCGTGGCGGAAGCCGGCGCCTGGCCGGCAGACCTTGTTGTGGCGGGTACGCATGGCAGGACTGGTTTGGATCATCTGCTGATGGGCAGTGTCGCGGAGGGCATCGTGCGCGGTTGCCCGGTGCCCATCCTGCTGGTCCGTAATCGGCAACTGAAAACTGCGCATCCCGGCGCTTCTGCCGGTCAACCCTGATCGAAAACGAAACATGCCCGAAGCGATCCCGTTGCAAGGGCTCACCAGCGCCGAGGCCCGGCAACGGCTGATCACGTACGGCCCCAACACGGTCGCGGAAGATCGTCCGCACCCCTGGCTGCTGTTCCTGAAAAAATTCTGGGCACCGGTTCCCTGGATGCTGGAAGCCACCATTGCTTTGCAGTTCGCCCTCGGCAAGGCCAGCGAGGCCGGCATCATAGCCGTCCTGCTGGTCTTCAATGCGGTGCTGGGATTTGCCCAGGAGCATCGCGCCAACAATGCACTTGCACTGTTGAAAAAGCGCCTGGCGATCCAGGTGCGCGTGCTGCGCGACAAAGTCTGGCAACAGATGGCCGCACAGGAACTGGTGCCGGGGGATGTGGTACATCTGCGCATGGGCGACCTCGCGCCTGCCGATATACGCCTGCTTGATGGCCAGGTGCTGCTCGACCAATCCGCGCTCACCGGCGAATCCCTGCCGGTCGATGCAAGTGCCGGCGCGACCGTAAACGCCGGGGCCATCGTGAAGCGCGGCGAGGCATCGGGTGAAGTCACTGCGACTGGCGTTCATACCTATTTTGGCAAGACCGCCGAATTGGTGCGCAGCGCCAGGACCGCAAGCCACCTTGAGATTCTTATCATGACCATCGTCAGGTACCTGGTGGCACTTGACGCGATGCTGGTTGCCGCCTTGCTGCTCTATAGCTGGATACACGGCATTGCGATAACCGAAGTGCTGCCCTTTGCGCTGATCCTGCTGGTCGCTTCAGTGCCTATTGCGCTTCCGGCAACTTACACCCTTGCAACCGCGCTGGGTGCGTTGGAGCTCGCCAGGAACGGCGTGCTGGTGACGCGGTTATCGGCGATCGAGGAAGCCGCTGCTATGGATGTGCTGGCCAGCGACAAGACCGGGACCATTACACAAAATAGTTTGGCGCTCAGTGCGCTCCAGTCATACGCCCCTTATACCGACAATGATCTGCTGCTTTGGGCCGCGCTGGCCAGCGACCATGCAACGCAAGACCCGATAGATATTGCCATTCTGGATGCGGCAAAATCGCGTGGTCTGCTCTCCGCAATACCGCAACGCGTGAGCTTTATTCCCTTCGATCCGGAGACCAAGCGCTCGGAAGCCGAATACAGCCGGAACGGTAACAAGTTGCGCGTGCTCAAGGGAGCGCCGAGCGTGATCGCCGCGCTGGTCAAGGATGGACCCGCAAGCGGCGCGGATGTGGAGCGACTGGGCGCGGACGGTTCACGCGTGCTGGGGGTTGCTGTCGAAACCGGTGGCGACGGCTTGCATCTTGCCGGGCTGGTGGCGCTGCAAGACCCGCCACGGGACGATTCGCAAGCACTGATCCGCGACCTGCACGACCTGGGGGTGCGGGTGCTGATGGTCTCCGGCGACGGCCCGGCGACGGCCCGCGCGGTGGCCGAAAAGGTGGGCATCGGCACCCGTGTCTGTGCGCCGGAAAATCTGCACGACGCGATTGGGCCAAACGTGCTGGACTATGACGTGTTTGCGCGGGTATTGCCGGAAGACAAGTTTCGTCTGGTGCAGGCATTGCAGCAAAGCGGGCATGTGGTCGGCATGAGCGGCGACGGCGTCAACGATGCCCCCGCGCTCAAGCAGGCGGAGGTCGGCATAGCCGTGGCCAGCGCCACGGATGTCGCCAAGGCCGCCGCCAGCCTGGTGCTGACCAACCCGGGGCTGGCAGACATCAAGGCGGCGGTGCAAACCAGCAGGCGCATCAACCAGCGCATGCTCACCTATACCATGAACAAGATCATCAAGACGCTGGAAATCGCCGTCTTCCTCAGCGTCGGCGTGATGCTGACCGGCGTGTTCGTGATCACGCCGCTGCTGATCGTGCTGCTGCTGTTTACCAATGATTTCGTCACGATGTCGATTGCCACGGATCGCGTTTCGTTCGCGCGCAAACCCGAGCGCTGGAATATTCCCAACCTGATGCTGACCTCGGGCATCCTGGCGGGGTTGGTGCTGGTCCTTTCGTTCGCGGTATTCTTTGCCGGGCGCGACTGGCTGCATTTGCCGCTGGTCCAGTTGCAGACGCTGATCTTCGTGATGCTGGTGTTCACCGGCCAGGGCAATGTCTACCTGGTGCGCGAACGCGGCCACTTCTGGAAGTCGATACCCAGCCGATGGCTGTTGACGGCTTCCCTGCTGGACATCATCGCGGTGGTTGTCCTTTCCACACAAGGAATACTGATGGCGGCCATTCCGCTGTGGCTGGTATCGGGGTTGATGATGCTGGTGCTGGTTTACCTGCTGATATTGGATTTCATCAAGATACGCGTGTTCAGGCAGTTCGGTTTCTAGCTGGCCGTGGCGGTTCACCAGGCACGGACCAGGGCGCGATGCCCGTGTTCTGATTCAACTGTTTATCCAGCGCATTGCCTGCTCGCGTTCGCCTGCGGGAAAGCTTTTTATTTCGCCGCCGATTGCGAGGGCGCCGATCTTCAGGCTCCATTCCACCCATTTCGGGCCGCCGATCACGCCCATCTTTTCGAAGTCGTTGCGGTGGGCAAGCCCGAAGCGCGCGTCGTCCCACGCCGCCGCCGCTTCCCAGCCATGGAATTCATCCCCCATGTCCAGCAACAGCCGCGCCTTGCCATGCGCCCGAATGATCGCTTCCAGGCGCGGGATGAGCACGTCCTTGTAGTCCTTGTCGGTCAGCTTGCCTGTCGCGCCGAGGACGAGAATGTTTCCCCTGCTTTGCGGCGATACGGTGATCATGGGATGCTCCTTTCAAGTGAAAAAAATGTATGGCAGCTTGCGCGCCCGGGTTTCGCGAGCCGAACCTTGGCCGCTTTACACCTTGAGCGCGCGGATCAGCAGGTACTCGTGCCGGACGACATTGTCGTGCAGGTATTCGCCGAGCATTTCATCCATGTCGTTGCGCCACGATTCGAGTCTTGCGGGATCAGGCTGCAAGGCCTTCGCGGTCTGGATGAACGGTCCGGCCTTCGCTTCCAGGAACAGGCGCAAGTGTCTTGGGCTGAGCGCCGGGATGCCCATGATGCCACGTTCCGCGTGCAGGCGTTTCACGCTGTCGCCGAGACGTTGCCGCACGATATTGACATCACCCCACTGCACCGGCGACATGATGCCCGGCGGCGGTGGAACATATTGTGCATTCAGGCTGAACATGCGGCCGATCAACTGCTCGCCGGGCCAGGTCGCGAACGCAATGGTGCCGCCGGGTTTCAGCACGCGCAACATCTCGCTCACGACGACATCATGGCGCGGCGCGAACATGTGCCCGAACTGGCTCAGCACCGCATCAAACGCGGCATCCGGGAACGGCAGCGCCTCCGCGTCGCCTTCATGCCACTCGATATCGTCATGCCCGGCCACCGCGGCGTTTTCCCTCGCCTGTGCGAGCAGCGCGGGCGTCAGGTCCAGCGCGGTCACCTTAGCACCCAGATTCCGCGCCGTGATCGCAACCACGCCGGTACCCGTTCCGACATCCAGCACCGCCTGACTGCCCGTCACTTTGGCAAAGCGAACCAGATGTCCGGCCACGGGCGTCGTGAACACCGCCATGTCCCCGAAGTTGCCCAGCGTCCACGTTTCACGCTGTCTGGATTTGAATTGCGCTATCGGATCAGTATCCATGCTTGCTCCCCCCGAAGAATTAATGAACAAATAGGGCACGAACTTGATTTGGTTTTCGATTCAGGATTGCAAGTTGAATCCCTGTTTGGGGTGTTTATTACCCGTTCATCTTTAATTCCGTATCGCCGCCCAATTACAGGAGCGCATCGGTTCTGCGCAGGCGATCCACCAGGACTCGCATCACATGCCGCGCAAACTCCGGCTTCTTCTGAACAAAAAAGTTGAAACGTTCGCGTTCGATAGGCAAAAATTTGCAATCGGTTTTGGCAACGACCGTAGCCGAACGGGGACTCTCGTCGATCATCGCCATCTCACCCACGATCGCGCCGGCTTCCGCGGTCTCCAGCACCCTGTTGCGAATGATGATCTCCGCAGTGCCGGACATCAGGACATACATGAATTCGGGGCGATCGCCTTCCTTGAACAATACCTCTCCTGCAGGAACCGCCTGATAATCGATCTGATGACGAAATAATTCTAGAAGATTCATATGGCTTTCCGTGCGACAGCTAGCAGTGCGGCGAGTCCGTTTCGTTGCCTGCCCTGGCAAACAGTTCGATGCTGACTCCACTGGCGGCGGCCGGAGACGGCGGATGAGGAATCAACGAAACCCGCGATCAGACCGACATCCGGCACACGCCGACAAACAGGCCATTCCGTTAGCAATCTATTCCTTTGCGTACGGAAAATCAAACGGATTGTTCTGATGAAAACGAGGGGGCAGCTGGCCGGCCACCCCTGTTGATTCAGGGTTTGCGGAACAAATCATCGAGCGGATTCCCGTCAGCGGAGGCGCTGCCGGAAACGCACTTCGCAGTGAATTCTTCCTCGATGTTGTCGCGATAGAAACTCCAGGCCGCGCCCGAGCTGCTGAACCGGCGCCAAGTATCCTCGCCGACGCCGCCGTACTGCAGCGTGCTGCCGTCGTCGAGTTGTACCTGCAGCAAGCGGGCGCGTTTATCGTAGCCGACGGCGCGCAGCCTGCCCGAATTGATCCTTTTCATTTCCATGGTTTGATTTCCATGCCGCGCTCATGGCAAATTGAATCCGGAACCGTGCCCCGTCTTGTCCTGTTGGGCAAAATCCGCGGCGCGCCTGAACGCATCCTCGGCGCCCGCAGGGTCGCCCTGCGCGGCGCGTGCCTGGCCGATGACCTGCCAGTTTGCGGCTTGCACACTGCTCTGGTTCGCGGCGAAACTGTTCGATTTGCGGGCCATCGTGATTGCCTGAGCATACTGTCCCTGGGCCAGGCGCAATTGCGCAAGCTGATGCCACAGCCAGGGGTTGCGCGGCTCGATGCGCAGCGCGCGCTCCAGCGCCGAGTCTGCCGCTTCGCGACGCCCGGCCACGTTGTCGGTCTGCGCCCGATCCAGCAACGCGATGACCGCCTTGTTGTCGGACATGGCCGGGCCTGGCACCGCTGTCATCGGTGCCGGCGCAATGACGGCACCCGCACCGGATTGCGGTGACCCGGACGGAACGGGTGTTGCCGGTGGCGGTATTACCACGCTTGCACACCCGGCAAGCAGCCACGCTGAAACGAGAAATAAACCAAATATGTTTTTCAATCGAATAACCTCTGGAACCAGTTTTTCTTGCCCGTGTCCTGATTGGATTCCGCAGCGGGCTTCGCATCAGCCTTGGCGGCGGATGCATCGGCCGGCGAAGCGTCACAGGGCGACGTCACCGTCGGGGCAGAGCCCTTGAGGAAGGGCAGCAATATGCCCGACTTGCATCCCGTATCATAACGCAGACCGCTTACCGGGCCGACGTTCACCATTTCGACGTCATCCGGCATCACAGGTTCCAGCGGCTCGGGCTGGATGTTCTTCATCATCTCGCCCCAGACGGTCATGGCGCCCGAGGCGCCCGTCAGGCCGGTGGACTGGTTGTCGTCGCGGCCGACCCAGACCACCGCCACGCGGTCGCCGGTGTATCCCGCGAACCAGCTGTCGCGCAGGTCGTCGGTGGTGCCGGTCTTGCCAGCCACATTCATTTCGGCAGGAAGCCAGTTGCTCAATGATTGCGCGGTGCCGTCGCGCACCACGCCCTGCAGCGCCGCGGTTAGCAGATAGACCGGCCCAGGCGGGGCGACCGGTTCGACGTTCAGCGGAAAGCGCTGCAGCGGCTTGCCGTCGGCCGTGACGATGCTGTGGATCGCGCGCAGCGGCGTGCGGAAGCCGCCGTCGGCAAAGGTCTGGTAGAGCTCGGGACACCTCGACCGGCGACAGGCCGAAGGCGCCGAGCAGCGACGAGGCAAACGGCGGCGGTTGTTCCTGAATGCCGAACAGCGGCAGCTTGCCTAGGATGCCCTCGACGCCGAGCGATATGCCTAGCCGAGCGGTCGCAACGTTATAGGAATTGGCCAGCGCGGTGCGCAACTGCACCTGGCCGTGGAACTTGCGGTCGAAGTTGTTCGGCTTCCAGTCGGAGGTGCCCGGCTGGCGCCACACCAGCGGACTGTCATCCAGCGGCGTGATCAGCGTGTAGTGCTGCGGGTCTTCGAGCGCGGTCAGGTAGATGATGGGCTTGATCAGCGAACCGATCTGGCGCTGCGCATCGATGGCGCGGTTGAATCCGGCATAACGCGCATCGCGCCCGCCGACCATCGCCTGTATCTCGCCGGTCTGCGTGGTGCTGACCACCACCGCCCCTTCCAGCGTGTTCGCGGGAAGCCGGTGCGATTTTTCGAGCGCGGCAAGGCGCGACGCGAGCGCTTCCTCGGCCTGGTGCTGGACGATAGGATCGAGCGTGGTGAAGATGCGCAGCCCCTCGCTGCGCAGGTCTTCCTCGCGATAGTCGCGCTCCAGCTGGAGGTGGACGAACTGCAGGAAGGCCGGATAGGGCGAAGTGCCGGCGGGCGCGCGCTGCACCACACCCAGCGATTTGCGGCGCGCCTCGACGAATTGCGCCTGCGTGATCACGTTCTGGCTCGCCATTTCCTGCAGCACCACGTTGCGCCGCTTCAGCGCCAGCGCCGGATGCTTGCGCGGGTCATACACCGCCGGTCCCTTGACCATGCCCACCAGCGTGGCGATCTCCTGCGGCTCCAGTTGGTCGAGCGGACGGTCGAAATAGAAATAGCTGGCCAGGCCGAAGCCATGGATGGCGCGGTTGGCATCCTGCCCGAGAAAGACCTCGTTCAGATAGGTTTCGAGTATCTCGTCCTTGCTGTAATGCAATTCGAGGAGCAGCGCCATCAATACCTCGTTGGCCTTGCGCGCCAGCGTGCGTTGCGGACCCAGGAAAAAATTCTTGACCAGCTGCTGGGTGATCGTGCTGCCGCCCTCGATGCGCTGTCCGGTGACGGTCTTGTACAGCGCGCGGGCGATGCCGCGCGGGTCTATGCCCCAGTGCGTATAGAATTTCCGGTCCTCGGTCGCGATCAGCGCGGCGGTCAGCATCTTCGGAACCTGGTTGAGCCTGACCAGCTCGCGGTCCTCGTTGTGGCCCGGATAGATGCCGCCGATCAGCGGGGGCTCCATGCGCAACAGCGGCAGATCGGTATCCGTGCTGCCGCGAACCTGCAGCAGCGTAACCTTGCCGTCGGCGAACTCGATGCGCAGATGCTGGGATGGCTGCGTGCCGTCACCGAACACGAAGTCGCGTGTCGTGAAGTCGACGCCGTTCAAGGTGTTCCTGTAGGTCGCCGTCGCGTCCGGCTGCGGGTTCTCGTGATACCCGATAGACTTGATCTCGTCGGTGAATTGCACGCGCGTCAGCTTCAGCCCCGGATATACCTCCAGCGCGCGCCCATACACGCGTGCCGGCAGCGCGAACTTGCGGCCGTCGAATGCCTCGCGGATGGTCACGTCGAGATAGTAGATGTAGCCGGACAGCCCCAGCAACAGCAGCAGCGCGACCAGGCGCACCGGCTGGTTTGGCAACTTGAAGAAGCGGGATTTTTTCCGGCGCGTATTAGGCAACTTCATTAATGATTATTTGCAAGGAGCATCGTGGTCAATATTGTAGACCATGGCGCGCAATCTGCCCGAACTGATCATTCCGTTATCAGCGTAACCGCAGTTGCCGCGGTTGCCTTGTCAATATCTATCTGCACTTCGCAGTATTCATTATTTTCGCCAATGGGTGTCGGATCGTCCGCGCAACTGCAGCCGCCGATTATCCCGTGATAGAAAATTCCCGCCCTGATGCTGATCACGTTTTCCGTTTCCGCAACGCGGTGGACCATCACGGTGATCGGGCTCTCGGCGACATAATTGCTGCCGGACAATGCCTGCTGCAGCGGCAATTGGTCTGCGCCCAGCTTCTCGACTTCCCGTTTGAGTATGGTCTCGAAGCCGGCTCCTCCCCAGGCGCGCAACGATTCGGCCAGCCGGATCATGAGATCAATCCGCCCGTTTCGAACGCGGCATGATGACTCCGGCTGCTCAAGCTTCGCTCCGCGCGGACACAAGGTCCGCATCCTGCCCGGCAGCGGCAAAGCGGTGGATCATGTAGACGATGTAGAGCGAGAGCACCGCGGCGAAGAAGCACCAGACCGAGACGTAGGCATAACCGTAGGCATCGGATGCGATCAACATGGACAAGACGACCAGCACGCCGAAGATCCTGATCAGCATGTGGCTGGAGAGGAACAGCGGCACGAGAATGGTCAGCGCATAGAGCGCGGCTGGCGTGATCGGCAAGTGGATGGGGCCGGGAAGGGAGATGGAATAGGGGACGGAGAAATCGTAGGTGATGGAGTGTTCCCTTATCCCGACCGACATCCATTCGGGATGGAATAGCATGGTCGAATAGACCAGCGTGCCCGCGAAAGCGCCGAACAGGGTGCAGCCGCCGATGATCCGTTTGCGCATCCCTGCGAGCCTGCCGCTCTGGCCGGTTTGGCCAGGTTCGACCAGGTAGCTGCACAGCGGCATCCACCACAGCCACAGGAAATGCGAAAAGAAGTGGAAGCCGAGCGCAAAGGGCACCGCCGCACTTTCATGTCCCGCATCGAGCTGCTGCCAGACCGCTCCCTCGAATGCCTGCTGCAAACCGAAGAAAACAGGCACCAGCGCCCACATCAGGTAGGCGGGATGCAAGCGCCTGGCCTGCTGGATGGCATACAGCCCCGTGGTTACCAGCACGCCGGCGGCGCCATAGCTGACAGTTGCGGAAAAGCACATTGGTCGTTGGGACGGCAGTGGTTGGTCGGCGTAGGATCCGGCCTCATTGTACCGGGATTCAGTGTTCACGCTGCCATATCAGCACGCCATCCTTCCACACCTCCTTGACGCGATGGTAGGGCACGCTGTGCACGATACCCTCTTCATCACTTGCATCGAAACAGAAGTGGCTGTCCGGATCGTGCCGCACTTCCTTCAGCGGCACATACACCAGTTCGTCGCGCGCATGGTCGAGATAGCCTATCCTGAATTCGCCGCGCCCGAACTCCGGGTCCCACCGGATGCGGCTCAACAATTCGTGCGGCGGAATCATGTCTGCCTCCCGTGAACGATCTGGCAGATGCAATACCGGGCCGTTAGTCCCGCGAAACGCCCGGCAAGCAATCGGCGGGGCCGACGCGCGTCCCGATTGTCTGATTTGTGCTTCTTCAATCGGCCTGTTGAATCTGAACTGGCCGTTTTGTTATCCGCTCAACATTTGCCGCTGCCCCGCGACGGGGACTCTACTTTCCTTCAATCCGTTTGGAGTACGAGATCGCATAGGCGGGCGAACGGAACTGCAGGATCGGGTCGTCGGTTGCTTCAATGCCGTCGCTCATCACCAGCGGGTCGTAGTTGATACTCTCGCAAGCCGCCCCGTGCTGCGGCATCGCCGAGGATATCGTCAGCGTCCCGACCTTCACTTCCTTGCGATCGGCAGGCCACGCCAATGTCGGATTGGTGACCGGATCGCCGGGTTGACCGATTGCGATTACCATGTCCCAGCGCACCGGGCCCTTTTTGGTCCGGTCGATCAATGTCTGCTCGAGAAAATTCGGCGGCATCGATTTCATTTCGGCATCCGTCAAACGCTTCACGCCGTCATGCGGAACAAAGCGCCAGCGCACCAGCGTGGTCTTGTTGCTGCCGTTGACGAACTTAAAGGTGTGGATGCCGTAAAAGTCGCTGTTGGCATAGCTCACCGGTGGATTGTTCTTCGCAAGGAAATCCGCCTGCGCGAGGCTGTCGGGATGGGTTGCCTTGAATTCCTTCATTTTTTCCGGGTCGGGTTTGCCGGTTGCCGGATCAGGTGTCATCGCGACCATCTGGTCGTAGAAGGTGCTCGGTTGCGCCGCGCCGAATACCGGCGTGTTCAGCATGGTCATGTGCTGGAGCTCGTTGTTCGGCAGGTTGAATTCCAGCGCCATGCCGCGCGGACTTCTCGCCGTATCGGGCGCTTTGGGATTGCCGCCCGCCAGCGAAAAGCGCGCGATCACCGGCACCGGTTTGCCGGAGAACAGCGTCGAGCGGGTATAGGGCGCGGCGGCCTTGTGTATGCCGATAAATTCGCCCGCCGCGCAGGTACCCTTGATATGGTTGCGGCGCTGGCCGGGTGTCACGCCAAAGACATGTTCGATGGCGGTCACCACCTGGTCAGGTGTGACCTCGGGCTCGGCCGCGATGGCGAGCGGTGCTGCCAGCGGCATTCCGAGTGCAAGCACGAACACCAGCATCCCCCTAAGCAAGCGGTGCCGGCTGGCAAGATTCCTTACTGTCGTATAGATAATCATGGCAATCCTCCGTTGTTGGAAAGGCAGGGGCGCTACATTACTCTTTCTGAAAAAACTAGAACAGCCTTTCCGAACGCTCGCTGCAAGCGCGAAAAACCTGATTAACGGCAGGGATATGCAGGAAGCTGCGGCGCCACAGTAACTTTCAGCGCCGCCAGACGGATTGCATTTCGCGATGCCGGCCTGATCAGCACGGCATCCGTCGAATCCATAGTTTCCCGCGATTCAATAGCGGCCCTGCGTCTTGTGGATGTAATTGGAAAGCTGCTGGCTTTCCTGGTTCATCCGCATCAGGTTCGCGTGGGTGACGCGGAACAGCGCGCGCATTACTTTGTAGGCGAGGCGCGGGTGGGAATCCACCACCGTTTCGAAGGCATCCGGGGTAAGCATGTACACCGTGGCATTGCCGATCGCGCGCAGGGTCGCCTTGCGCGGCGAGTGGTCGACAAATGCCCGGGTGCCGGCGCATTCGCCCGCTGTCATGGTGTGTACCAGGTTCTTTTTGCCGTCCGAGGCAGCGCTGATCACGCCGAGCTTGCCGGCAGCGAGAATGTACAAAGTGTGATCGGCTTCGCCCTCGTTGACGAGCAGCTCGCCGTCCTTCAATTCGCGCGCGCCCATTACCTCCGCCAGTATCTTGGCTTCGTCCTCGGTTATTTCCGAACATACCGTTGATTTGCCGAGTAGCCTGTAGTCTGCCTTATTGCTCATATCAAGGTGCTCCTTTGCATGTCTGTCGTCCAATCAGGATGATTGCCATCTACCCATTATAGTTTATGGACACATTCCCGGCGCGATAACGGAAAAATGTCACCGAAGCTTCGTCCCCATTTCAGCCGCGACCCGTCTTGGCAAGGGCGAATGATTTAAACCATAATATAAATCATGTCTCGAAAATGGAATGGGGCGGCGCAATCATGAAGAACATCGTTACCAGCCTTGTGATCGGTATATGCATCGGGGCATTTGCCGGATATTCGTTAATGGCGAACCATGACGACGGCAAGATGAAGCAACTGGAAAACAAGATAGAGACCCTGACCAGGGACCTGTCTGCGGAACAGCAAAAAGCCCGCGATTCCCTTGCCAGGCTGCAGGCCATCGAAGACCGGAAGAAAATAATCGACCAGAAAATAAAAGGAGATTTTGATGAGCTCCAGACAACAAACACCGAGATCGGGGACGTCGTCAGAAGATTCAAGGCCCAGGTTCAAATCCTGCGCAAGGCTCTTTGCGATTACAGCAGCGATTTTTGCGCTCAACCCTTGCGCGATAACGCCGGCCAGCGCTGATACCGACCAATCGCAGTCATCAGATGCGGACTCGAAGCAGAAAAGCGCCAATGCGGTAATCCGTGGCATGACCAATGTCGAAAATGCGGCCGACGATGTGGAAACACTGATCAACGAACAGAGAAGGCAAATCCGGGATCTGCAGGAACAGATGCACCAGAAACAGGTCCTGCAGGACAAGTCCGATGCGGAGAGAAAAGCCCTCGCCGATACGCTCAACGCGCAGATGCAGTATCTCGACAAGTTCAACAAGAACTGGAGTGACTACAAAGGCAACGTGCACGCATTGCAGGCCGAAGCGACCGCGAAGAAATACCTTCCCTGGGGTTATGCGCTCGCGGCGTTGATCCTGTTCAGGAAAAACTCCGTTCAGGACAATGCACTGGTCGGGCTGGCCGGATACGGCACGGGCGCCCTGATCGAACAGTCGGATTATGGAATTGCGCATTTCGGCACCAGGATGCTGTTCAAACTGGGCTATTCCTTCTGAACCGTACCGGTCGGGACAGCGACTTTTGCCGGCACCCCGACATCCGCCCCGCCTGTTTGCAAAATCAGTGGGGCTCTGTCCCCGTATCAAATTCAACCTGCTATCATCCGGCGAAGCGTATCACCCCAAGAAACCGCGCAACGCAACTCGACTGGCGCCCTCGTCAACGATTCAGGCAATTCAATCCAGGCAATCACATGAACGAACAAATCATCAATGTAGGCTCGCTGGTCAAGGACGCGAAAGACGGCCTGACCGCCGAGGAGATACTCGGGCTGAAAATACAGCTGTCGGAAAAAATACAGCAGCTCACCGCGCTGGAGGGATCCGATCTTTTGCAGCGCGCGCGGCTGCAGATGGATATCGCCGAAATCCTGAATGCGTTGGAACGCAGGAAAGAGGCGTGGGATATTGCCCGCGAGGCATTTGTCCTGTCCATGCAGCAGGAATCCTGGCAGGATGCCGTCGAGGCGTGCAATGTGCTTTATCAGGCCGGCCGCGAAGATTCCATCGCGGTGCTGGGCATGGGCATCTGGCTTGCCGTCACCTTTCCGGTCGATCCGGAACTGACCGTGGCCATGCTGGTCCATGCGATCGACGAAATGCCGGATGATTCGGACGGCGCCGCAGTGGCGGCGATCACCGCGCGCTATGTGGTTGACCTGCGCGCCGAGGACGACAAGCATGAGAGCCAAAGCTTCCTGGTCGACAATCTGATCGCAATGGTGGCCAGGCGCCATGGCCAGGTGCAGGACCAGGGTGCGATGAACAGCTGGCTAGACCGGCTGGAACTGCGTGATCCGCAGGCGTTCCTGCCGCGCATGGCGCTGGTGGTGGATGCCATCGTCGGTGACAAATGGTGGTTTGATCGTGATGTGTTGCGCGGCAGATTGCCTGAATGACTTTCAGTTGCTGAAGCAATTTTGTGCACAGTCCATGTATCACTCGTAGGTGAAGAGCGGGAATCGTGGTCTGTCTTCAATTGTTCTCCAATTGTTCGAGACGTGCCACCTCGATCCCCTTTTGGTCCACAATATCGCATGCCCCAAATTCCACTCCGGTTCATCCTGCTGATCGCCGCCCTGGCGCTGCTCGTCACGGCCATCCAGTATGGCCTGCTGACCGTGGCATTCGAAAAGCTCGACCTATCCTCCGACTCCGCCTATCTGCTGTTCATCACCATACTGGCCGGCAGTCTGATCAACCTGCCGCTGTTCAGCATGAAAAGCGAACCGCCGAATCTGGAGGAAATACCGCCGGAATTGCGCGAGCTGTATCGCGGAATGCCTTACACCGGCAAGACCGTCATCATGGCCAACGTCGGCGGCTGCGTGGTGCCGGCTGCGTTCTGCTTTTACCTGCTGGCGCATCACCCGTTGAATATCCTGTACGTGGTGCTCGCGGTTGCCGCCGTTACGCTGCTGAGCTTCAAGACCAGCCGCAGCGTGCCCGGCATCGGCATGGGCATGCCGATACTGCTCGCGCCCCTGCTGGCGGCGCTGGTTTCCGTCGCGCTCGATCCGGCCAATGCCGCACCGATGGCTTTCATCAGCGGCACGCTGGGCGTGCTGATCGGCGCGGACCTGCTGCACCTCAACGACATCCGGAAGATGGGCACGCCGTTCGCCGCGATCGGCGGTGCGGGCAGCTTCGACGGGATATTCATCAGCGGGCTTGTGGCGGTGTTGCTGGCTTAGGTTGCGGCGGGTCGGTGAAGGTGGAGGGGAAAGATATTGTGAAGCGGACCCTCACTTCAGTTCCTCGGTCAGCCGGCAGGCAAGTGCGATGTCCCTCAGTTTCGCCATTTCTTCCTGCGACTGTTTGGCCTTCCTCAAGAATTCATCAACCTTGGGATTCATTCCGGTCTCCATCACAGGCTGTTGTTTTCACGTGCAACCGCGGTCTGTCGCCGCGCCGCCACTCTCCGGGCGATACGCCGAGTTCGCGCTTGAACGCGCGGCTGAAAGCGGTCGTCGAATTGAATCCCGCATCAGCGGAGATTCTCTTGATGGCATGATCGCTGCCGGCCAGCGCATCGGCAGCCAGACGCAGCCGCCATTCCGACAAGTACTGCATCGGTGATCGTCCCATGTGCCGCACAAAGTGGTCCGCTAGCGTGGTGCGCGACGTCCCGAGTTCGTGCGCGAGCGTATCGAGTGTCCAGTCATGGCAGGGCTGTTGGTGCATGAGCGCGAGCGCGTGGCTCACATAGCGATCCTTGATGCCGGAGAGCCAGCCGGCATTCTCATGGGTCAGCGTCTCGGCATATGAGCGAACCGCATCGACAAAAAGCAGTTCGGAGAGCTTGCACAATACGGCCTGGGCGCCGGGATTTGCAACATCGTCCGGTGTGTCTTCAGACTGGGATATCGCGTGCGGCAGGAGCGCCGCGGTGCTGTCGCCGCGCACGCGAAACTTGAACATGCGCGGCAGGGGCAGGATGAGATAATCGGATAACGTTTTATCGCAGGCGAAGAATCCGCACACCAGCCTCGTCCGGTCTCCATCCCGGCCATGTTTCACTCTCGATACCGCATCGCGGCGGATCATCTCGACAACCGTATCGGCTGTAAAGCGCAATGGCGGCACCTTGGATTTGCTGGAAAGAACATGCACATCGCCGTGCGGAATGACGACCACCTCGCCCGCCTCAAGCGTGATCGGCTCATACCCATCGATCTGCACCACGCAAGCGCCCTTGACGATCATGTGATAGGGGATGATACGGCCGCCGCCGGGAGCAAGGCGCTGTGCGATCTCTGCCGAGTCGGGCGTTTGAATCGCCCACGATGCCGACAATTCCGCATCGATGTATGCGGTGCCGCTCAGGTGGATCGCGCGCAGCAGTTCAGACAAGGCATCCATTGATTCGATTATCTCCCGGACATCAGAACGCTTGCCGAGGATTCTACATCAGCGACCATCCGGTAGCTCGGTCACGTTTTCCGGTTGAAATGTCACTTTGCCGTAAAGCGGAGATTGCTACCATGTATCTGCTGCCGGCCGCATCTGTTTCAACGGCGTGCAGCGGTTCCCTAATCCAACGCAAGGAGGAGCTATCATGAATCCGAACAAGGCACTGTGGGAAAAAGGCGACTTCACGCGCATTGCGCAAACCATGAGAAAGAGCGGAGAGGCCATCGTGAAGGGATTGGGTATCACGAATTGCCACAAGGTTCTGGACTTGGGATGCGGTGATGGCACGACCGCGCTGCCGGCGGCGAAACAGGGGGCGGACGTGCTCGGAGTCGATATTGCCGGCAACATGGTCGCAGCCGGCAACAAGCGCGCAAAAGACGAGGGCCTGACGAATTGCACGTTTCAGGAAGGCGATGCATCCAACCTTGACGGGCTCAAGGACAAAACCTTTGACTTTGTCGTGAGCATATTTGGCGCGATGTTTGCGCCGAAGCCGTTCGACGTGGCCAGGGAGATGGTGCGTGTCAGCCGGCCGGGTGGCAAGATTGTCATGGGCAACTGGATTCCAAATGACCCGACGCTGGTTGCACAACTGCTCAGAATCAGCTCTGCCTATTCGCCACCACCGCCGGAAGGCTTCGTCAGCCCCATGACCTGGGGGATCGAAAGCCACGTGATCGAGCGGTTTTCCGGTGCGGGCATACCCAGGGAAAATATTTCCTTCGAAAAGGATACCTACACATTCGAGTTTCCCGATATGCCGTCAAAATTCGTGGAGATGTTCAGGAAATTCTATGGACCGACCATGAATGCTTTCGAAGCGGCAGAAAAGAACGGCCGGGCCGGCGATCTGCAACAGGAGCTGGAAGATCTGTTCCATAGCCACAACAAAAGCCCGAGCAAGGACGCAACAGTCATTCCGGCGACATACCTGCGGGTTGCAGTTGCGGTCGATTAACCAACAACCCGGCTCACGCAAAAATTAATGGCCACCGGGAACGGTGGCCATCTTGTTTGATAGCTTATTGCCCGCCTGCGCCAGGTCCAGCTGCCCCAGGTCCGCCCTGGCCACCTTGGCCGCCCCCTCTGTGTCCGCGCGCAGGGCGACATGCCAAGGGACGTTCACCCTGGCCGTTTGATGGCGGGGCGAAGCAGGTTCCGGATATCATCCGGCTGTTGCGGCCGGTAAAGCTGCATGCGTCGCCGCTGGCCTTGCCTTTGCAGGCATCAATGGCAGCAGGGGGCGGACCGCGATGAGGCCTGCCGCCTTGACTCATCATGCCCTGTCCGTTCATGCCCTGATCATTCATGTCTTGGCCCGGCCTACCGTATTGGGAGTCATTCGATTGCGCAGCTGCAACAGTGGCAACGCACGTAAAAATAAGCGATACAATTAATTTACCCGGCTTCATGACGATTCTCCTCCAATTGTTGATGAGATCACGCGTGCTTCCAAACTGAATGTACACCCGCTTCACAAACCAGTACGTATGATTTTGTATCAATATTGATATATTTGTGGCCCCCGCTGAATATCCTGTACGTGGCGCTCGCGGTTGCCGCCGTCACGCTGCTGAGCTTCAAGACCAGCCGCAGCGTGCCCGGCATCGGCATGGGCATGCCGATACTGCTCGCGCCCCTGCTGGCGGCGCTGGTTTCCGTCGCGCTCGATCCGGCCAATGCCGCACCGATGGCTTTCATCAGCGGCACGCTGGGCGTGCTGATCGGCGCGGACCTGCTGCACCTCAACGACATCCGGAAGATGGGCACGCCGTTCGCCGCGATCGGCGGTGCGGGCAGCTTCGACGGGATATTCATCAGCGGGCTTGTGGCGGTGTTGCTGGCTTAGGTTGCGGCTGGGCGGGTCGATCATGCCGGAGGGAAATAGATCGTGAAGCTGGCCATTCTTCAACTACTTAGGCTTGAGGCTTTGGCAGGAAAAGGTGGTCTGTCACGTCCGCACAGGAAACAATTCGACTCCGGTACATTTCATTTCAACCTCAGGCTGATGCCCAACGCGGTCTTAGTACCGAAGTCGATTTCTTTTCTTGCTTCATCATTTTTCCTCGTATAAATCCAAACCCATCTGTCCCGTCTGCACAGGAAACAATTCGACTCCGGTACATTTAATTTTCATTTAATTTTTCATTTAATTTTTTCATTTTCAGCCGCCTCCGCTTAACCGCCTCGTATAATTCAATCACAGCAAACTATCCGTCCTGCGTAAACGCGTCGCGATCACGCGCATGACATGAATCGCGAAATGGGGCGTCTGCTGGATCAGGAAATTGAAGCGCCTTTTATCGATCGGCAACAGTTGGCAATCGCTTTTCGCAATCACCGTCGCGCAACGTGTACTGTCGTCGAGCATTGCCATCTCGCCGACCATAGCGCCTGCTTCCATGCTCTCCACCACCCTGTTGTGCACGATGATGTCGGCAGTGCCGGACATCAGGACATACATCAGACCGCACGGTTCGCCTTCCTTGAACAAGGTCTGACCCGCTGGTAGGGTCAGTAAATCGGTTTCGTGCCGGAACAATTCCGCCAGATTCATGGTGCGATCCCCTTAAAGATTAATAACGGAGTGATCCTAGCCGGCAATTTGCTTTCCATCGCCAACATGCGGTTGGAGATTCTTGTTTTTCACGTTCTCAATACCGAAGCAGACTACCTTGTTGCGGCCGGTTTGCTTGGCATCATAAAGCGCGGCATCGGCTTCTGCCAGCATATCTTTCAGCGCGCGATTGGCGGTGCCGGGGCAGATGGATATCCCTATGCTCACCGAGAGGAACATTTCCCCGTCTGCAGCGGCAAACGGTGCGGAAGCGACAATTTTTCGCAGGGATTCGGCCAACGCCAGCGCGTCTTCGGTGCCGGTATCCGGTGCGATCACCAGAAACTCTTCTCCGCCGAAACGCCCCAGCAGGTCCTGGCCGCGCAACCGTCCCGCAAGCAGCGAGGCGAGCTTGCACAGCACGTCATCGCCTGCCTGGTGGCCGCCGGTATCGTTGATGAGTTTGAAGTGGTCCACGTCTATCATCAGCAACGCCAACGGCAATCCGCTGCGCCTGGCCAGAGCATGTTCGGCATAGTCCGTCAGTGCGCGCCGGTTGGGAATCTGGGTGAGGCTGTCGGTCATCGCAAGGTACATGATTTCCCGATCCGTGCGTTCCTTGACCAATAACAGGAATCCGAATGAACCGAGCATTGCGGTCGACATGGCTGCGATAAAGGTGATGATCTGAAACGGCTGGATCATCATGCTGTTTTGCGGTTGTGCCAATTCGCTGTGGCCGAACAGGGCGAAGACGGCCCGCATTCCCAGCACCAGTACCAGCATCACGATTCCGCCGAACAGCAGCCGCCACGCCTGTCCGGCACGTGTGTCCCGGTCGGATAACAGCGCGCGCCCGATCAGCGCCATCTGGAAGATGAAGATGAGACCGCCCCAGACGAAGCGGCTGCGTATGTCATCCAGCAGCATCGCCGCCATCAGCAGCGTCAACGCGACCGGCATCAGATACTGCCAGCGCGGCAATCGGCGCTGCTGGTATTCATAAACCGCAGCCAGT